>PZPG01000038.1:12303-20013 GCA_003045995.1 Bacteroidota bacterium | reverse complement strand
TGATGTGAAGGATAATGATGTGAAGGGTAAAGATATGACGGGCATGAATCATCTGTCTGACACCCCGAAAGGAAAAGTTGGAAATGGTTTCTGGATGATTCTTCGTGTAGCAGCCGCATTAGCGGGGCTTGGATTGATTGGCTGGTATCTCGTTGGTCATATCTCCGAGCGGATGGAAGAGGGTTGGGTGGTTGAGCGATCTGTAATGCAACTCGCTGGACAGTCGACGAAGGGGGCTCATGAAGGAGATTTGGAGGAAGGGAATTTACACGCAGGGGATTCGCGCGCAGGGGATTTGCATGAAAGTGATGCGCACAGTGGGAGCCTACACAGTGGGAGTCTACATGGTGGGAGTGCGCAAGGTGAGGCTGTTCAAGCCGAGAACACAATAGATGAAAACGTATTAGGGGATGATGTGCATGACCAGGATGTAGGTGGCTCTGGCGCGATGGATGAAGCAGGCGAAGCACGGCTTGTGGATGTGGGCGAAGGAGTGGACGCATCAACCCGAAAAGAAATGGAAGAAGTGAGTACAGAAGCAGATGTGAAGGACGTGGGTGGAGAAGCAGGTGCGGAGTATGTGAGTACAGAAGCAGATGCGGAAGAAGTGAGTACAGAAGCAGATGCGATGGAATCGAGTGCTGAGGTATCGAGTGGCGAGGAATCGAGCGCAGGATCGTTGTACGGGTTGATGGGAGGAGTGGCGGATGTGGATGCGGGAGGATATTGCATTGTGCTATTTTCGCTGACGAATGAGTCGCGGGCGGATCGGATGATCGCAGTGCTGAGCGATGAGGGGTATAAAACGGTCAAGATGATACGAATTACAGGGGACGGGTCGTTGTATAGGGTCGCTGTTGGGCAGTTTCTGTCGGTAGAGGAGGCACAGGCGGCGGCTGAGTTGTTGCCGGAACCATATCGGAGTAATCATTTTGTTACGAGGTTGGAGTGATGTTGAAGTAGTGTTGGAACGACAGCGGGGTGATGAAGGAAGAACTTGAAGGAAGAGACAGATTTTGAATTAGAAATAGGAAACAGAAACAAGTTGTAGGAACGCAACAGTAGAACGTAGGAGATCATGGCAATGATGGAAATTATGGCGGCAGTGAAGGATTGGTTGTTGATGAATGTGGTTCAGCTGGTTGGACAGGTGGTTGGGCAGATTGTTGGACAGGCCTCTGGACAGGCCCCTGGGCAGGTGGCAGGACTAGAGTCAGGTCAGGCTTCGGGGCAGGAGTCAGGGCAGATGGCTGATACGCTCGGAGCGCTGCTGGATATGCCGGAGGAGTCGATCTCGGCGATTGAGATTATGTCGCAGGGCGGATTGCTCATGATCCCGCTGTTTGCGTTGTCGGTGCTGGCGGTATATGTGATTGCGGAGCGCTGGAAGACGTTGTCGAATGCGGAAATGGAGCTGGACGATCTGCTGGAGACGATCGAGTCGCTTTTGAAGTCGGGGAACCGGACGGCGGCGATTGAGTATTGTGAAGGTACGGGGAAGCCGGTGGGTCGGATTTTGAAGGCGGGGCTGCAGCGGCTTGGGCGGCCTATCGGAGAGATTAAGGAGGCGATTCGAAATGCCGGGAAGAAGGAGATCTATTTCCTGGAGCACCGGATGAATTGGCTGGCAACGATTGCCGGGGTGGCGCCGCTGGTTGGATTTACAGGAACGGTGACGGGGATGATTCGTGCGTTTATGGATATTCAGGCGCTTCAGGGGAATGTGAACCCGAGTGTGCTGGCGGGTGGGATTTGGGAGGCGCTGATTACGACGGCGTCCGGCCTGATTATCGGGATTGTGGCGTATGCGTTCTATAATTATCTGATTGGGAAGATCAATCGAATGGTGTTTGATCTGGAAAATGCGTCGTCGGATTTTGTGGATCTGCTGCAGGCGCCGGTTCCGAAGCGGAAGAAGTCCGATGAGGGAGGGGTGACGGGATGAATTTTCGGGATGACCGTACGAAACTAGAACCGCTGCAGATGTTTTCGCAGGCATCGCTGACGGATATCATCTTGCTGCTGCTGATATTTTTTCTGCTGACGTCGTCGTTTGTGACGAATTTCGGGATCAAGGTGAATGTGCCGAGGGCGGAGACGAGCGTACAGATGCAGCCGCAGCAGATTTCAGTGGCGATTACGAAGGATGGGGAGTTTTTTGTGGATGGCGCGAGGGTGACGGAGAGCGCGTTATCGGCCGCGGTGCGGGAGGCGGTGGTGGCAAAGCCGAACAGTTCGCTGGTGATCCAGGCAGATAAGGAAGCGCAGATGGAGGATGCGGTGCGTGTGATGAATATCGGCCGGGCGTTGAATTTGGCGATTGTGATTGCGACGGAGCGGGGGGATGGATGAGTGGACAGCGGCCCGATTGGTTTAGGGGTTTTTTGGGGCTTGGGAGCCTGGTAGGTCCGGGGCGTTCGGGTACGGGGCGGGGTTTGTTTTCTGGTTGGGGTTTGCTTTCATTCGGAGGTGGGTTGATGCGGATGTTTGGTGGAGGTGGTTGGTTTGGCGGGATGTTTGGAGGAGGTGGTTGGTTTGGCGGGATGTTTGGAGGAGGTGGGCCGGAGGGCGAGGACCGTTTTGCCAAGTGGGTGACGGCGGCGGTGCATATTTTGATCTTAGTGCTTGCGGTGCTCTATCGTGTGACGCTGTCGCCGGATGAGAGGCCGGCGTACATTGAGGTGACGCTTGGGGAGTTTCAGAGTGGTGCGCCGGCGGAGCGAGCGGAACAGATGGAGCAGGAGGTTGAGACGAGGCCGGAACAGCCAAGGCCGGAGCCTGAAGATCCGGCGGAGGTGGTGCCGGAGGAGGTTGTGGAGCCGGTGCAGGAGGTTGTGGAGGAGGTGAAGCCGGTGGATTTGCCGGATCAGCCGGAGCTTGAGGCGGGTGAGGAGATCGAATCCCCGGAAACCGAAATCATCGATCAAAACGTCACAGATCAACCGCAAGAGCAAGCCCCATCGGAAGTGCCCGAAGCGGTGGTCGGCACCGTACCACAAGAGGGTGTTCCTGAGAGCGGGGACGAAGCGGGCGATGTTGGCGAAATGAACGTCGAACAGGGAACCGGTCGCACCGAAGAGAGCTCCTCCCCCTACGATCTGCAGTGGGAAGGCCTCGAACGAAACCCAATGGTACAGCCACTACCCGTCAACCCGGTCAATGAAGAAGCCACCGTCCGCTTTCGGTTTCAAGTGAATCCGGACGGTTCGATCGGCCGCATCATCCCGTTAATCAAAGGAAATCCCGAACTTGAGCGCGAAGTACAACGCACCCTACGAAGCTGGAAATTTTCCCGCCTACCGGCTAGCGCCCCCCAGGAAGCCCAGTGGGGAACCATTACATTTCGGTTTGTCCTTGACTGATGGGTTCAGGATTAATGGATGGATGCTGGATCAATGGATGCTGGACGAATGGATGCAGGGTTCATAGATACTGAACTGGTCGATACTGAGGTGATGTCTGCCGTGCTGGTCGATGCTGGACTAAATCGGTGCTGGACTAAATCGATGCCGGAGCAGAGGAGGCTGGGGTGCTTGGAATGATTGAGGTAATGGCTTCTAGCAGAAAAATTAGGACAAGATTTTTGGTTGATACCTTCCGAAGAATACTACAAAAATAACCAGGCAAAATATTATGAAACCATTCATCTCGGGGTGAATTTTTTGGAAATGTTACCGAAATGCCTGAAGTGAGGCCCGGAACCTCGGCTTCCCATGTCGCTCGAGCGCATACACAAACACGCCATTCTCCCGATCCAGCTCCATTCGCCACTCATTCGTCGCAGCCTCCGGCAACATCTCCGCTGTCGCCTCATCCGCCGGAAAATACTGAATCCACTCGCTGCCCCGCCCATCCGCATATCCGCCATACCCGGTTAGCGGCTCCTCTCCCTCCGGGTACACCTTGTCGCCGATATGCTCATGATACAGGTGTAAACCACCCTTTTGCGTCCCATCACCCCGCATCGTCAACACCCACGTAGTATGCCACACCGTTCCGCCCTCCCGATACAGATCCACATCCACCCGCCCCTCTTCGCAACGCGAAATACGGGCATGCAACTCATTCCCAACCAGCACATGATCCTCCTCCTCCGGAAACGTCGACGCGCCCACAAATGTCTGACCGCATAAATCCGCCAAATTGCTTAAAAAAGCCTGATGCACTAAATAAGCCTGATGCACGGTTGTATCCTGTAGCGCACTTTCGTTTTGCTGCAATTCATTTAGTTTCGGGTTGATGGAATTGCTCTCTCCCCCCGGATTGCCACAAGCGGAGACGGCAAGCCCCATCGCCAAGGCACAGAAAAGCCCGGTAAGCGTATTCGGTTTGGTTGACATGCGTGTTTTGGTTCGGGTTGATGTCGAAAAATGTGATCGAAAGAAGACTACGAGCGTGTGCATGAATGAAGAGTGCGGTCCGAAGGGTTGCATAGCGGTTGGATATCTTTGGGCGAAACCGATTTATGGTTGCAAAATGGGGTTAATTTGAGGATTTTCAATATGTGATTTAGCAAGAAGGTATGCAACTACGATTGCAGTTACGATTAGAATAAGATTGTAGTTGTCGCGGTAGTATCATGTTTAAAACAGTTCGCGATACAAATAAAAAAGGGATGCGCGGACAGAAACCAAATCATACGGAGGAACCGTCATGATTATCACTTTGTATACCATCATAACTACCATCATGAACGAGGCACATCTACACCTAATCGTCAATCATTTTCCCATCCTGTTTCCCATTGCGGGAGTTATCATCATGATTGTGGGAATCGCATTTCGTTCTGCAGCGGTGAGGCGTACCGCGCTTTTGATGTTTATTCTTGGGGCTTTTATGGCGATTGCGGCGATGGTGAGTGGCGAGGGTGCAGAAGAGATCGTGGAACAGCTGAGTGGCGTGGAGGAGTATTTTGTAGAGACCCACGAGGAGGCCGCGGAGCGGTTTGCGATTGTTTCGTATGTATTGGGTGGATTGTCGCTATTGGGGCTGTGGGTTAGTTTTAAACATGAGTCGCTGGCGCGGATTATGAACAGGGTGATTCTCGTTTTTGCGTTGGTAGCACTTTATTTTGCGATGGATGCGGGTACAACGGGTGGGGAAATCCGCCACCCGGAAATCCGTAAGACATACACAAATAATTGAGAAAAACGGTTTCCATTCTACATGGATTTTTCTACCTTTGGCAAAAGTAATTAAATCAAACCGATACAAAAACTTAAAAATATAAATGCAGAAAGCGCTTCTTGCCAAAGATATACAACCGATTCAATATGGGATTCGGGAAATTGTTCAAAAAGGGAAACAGATGGAGGCGGTAGGGTTCCCCGTGAATTGGGAGAATATCGGCGACCCGGTGCACAAGGGGATGACGATGCCGCAATGGATGCTGGAGGTGATTGGGCGGCAGGTCGGGCGCAGTGAATCGTTTGCGTATTGCGATTCGAAAGGGACTGAGAGCACGCGCACGTTTTTGGCAGACAAGACGAATCGGCTGGGCGGGGTGCAGATCGGGCCGGAGGACATTACGTTTTTTAACGGGCTGGGGGATGCGATTACGACGTTGTATCGGTTGCTTTCGCCGGGGGTAAAGGTGATTCAGCCGTCGCCAGCGTATCCGGCACATACGTCGGCGGAGCGGCTTCGGCTGGGGGCAGAGCCGTTGACATACGCGTGCGATCCCCAGCGCGGATGGAGGCCGGATGTACAAGATTTACGGGAAAAGGTGCGAGCGAATCCAGACGTTATGGCGATTCTTGTGGTGAATCCGGACAATCCGTCGGGTGCCGTTCATGCGCGGGAGGATCTGGAGGCGATCGTGGAGGTGGCACGGGAGTTTGATCTGGTGTTGATTGCCGATGAGATCTATGAGCATGTGGTGTTTGACGGGGTAATGACGAGGCTGGCGGAGGTCATTGGCCCGGATGTGTGCGGGATTGCGATGAAGGGGATTTCGAAGGAGTTTCCGTGGCCAGGCGCGCGGTGTGGCTGGGTGGAGGTTTACAACCGGAGGTGCAAGGCATCGGAGCGTGTAGGGTTTGATGCGTATTGCACCCGGGTGGACAAGACCAAAATGAGCGAGGTGTGCAGCACGACGTTGCCGCAATTGGTGATTCCCGAGATTATGCAGGATGAGCGGTATCCGGCGCTTTTGGCATCACGGAATGAGCAGTACCGGCAGCGTATGGAGGTGTTGCAGGCGGGGCTGTCTGGCTTGGAGGGGTGGACGATCTCTCGCGGAGGCGGTGGGTTTTATGCGGTGATTACGATGGATAGCTCTGGTACGCTCGCTTCCTCATCTTTGGACGCCTTGTCTATGGAGGCCGACGTATCTTTATTGATGAGCCCGGAAAGACGAGCTCTTTTTGAAGGTTGGCAGACGGATGCTAAGACAGATGCTAAGACGAATGCTGAGACGGACGCTGAAAAGTATGCAGAGACTGATGCTGAACCGAGCAGTGAACGCAAAGGGTTACTCACCGACTATTTACTCACCGACTATTTGCTCGCAGGCTTTGGCATTTGCGCCGTACCGCTGAGTGCATTCAACTCCCCGCACATCGGGTTCCGGATCACATTACTGGAAGCAGACGAAGTCGTTTTCGAAGAGATGGTCTCGCGCTTGAGAGAAGCTTTGGCATCCTATCAACCCAAAAAATTAGGGAGTACAATGCGGTTGTCGATGTTGGTGTGAAAAATCGCTGTCGTTGAGCTGGATGTAGGAGGGATGAGCCAGGACCAGTCTCCCGTCACCTCTCTGCCGGCACCATGTTCCATCTCCATAAATTTCATGAATTGTTCGACAGCGGTGTGATGGTCGACAATGGTGGCTCCAGCTTCGCCATAGGAGTGATAAACAGCTTCATTTAAGACCAAAAGAGCTTTTTCTTTCCAAAAAGGAGAGCTACGGTCGAGTCCAAGGCGATCGGCGATGACTGGCAGCTGATTATATCGATGATCATCGCCAAAGTTTCGGGTAGCAACTTCGTCTAGCATATACCATCCATTGAATGGCGCAGCCGGGTACTCGATGCCTCCGATATCCAGTGTCATGTGGGAAATTACAGGAAGTTTGTACCATCGCAGACGTAACTCTTCGAACCATTTGTGTTCAGGATGGGTGATTGGAACCTCGGACACTTGAGATTCCGGAATCTGATGCCATTTGGCAGGGCCGCCGTTGATGGAATATACAACCGGAAGGAGGTCGAAGTTTCCAGGCTCTTGGCTTGGTTGTTGTCCACCACCTGCATTCCATCCCAGGTCTTTGCATCGTTTCGTGAACTCCACATTTTTAGGGTCGCCGATGATGGTTTCTGATCTCTCAGACTGGTATCCAGCATACATCAAAAGTGTGTAGTTTTCGATTCGGAATACGGGCGCACCTTGAGCATTGCCGGCAGGAGGGAACACAGAGATAGTACTGCGAATTTTGGATCGCCTTTCAGCAGTTTTAAGATGAGTATACAAGCCATCCAAAAATTCCTGTTCGGTTTGTATCGCCCGAAAATCAAGCATTTTTAGCGTTTTCCAGAATAAACGCCCAATACAACGATTGCTGTTTCGCCACGCAAGTTTTGCCCCGTAATCAAGCTCGTCGAACGTATGCGTATACGTACCAGTGGATGCAATCTCGGCCTCAATTTCGTCCCATCGTTGTGCCCGAGGTTTGGTAGCATCAGTAGCTTTAGTAACGCCGTCAGCAGTTTT
>PZPG01000038.1:0-11843 GCA_003045995.1 Bacteroidota bacterium | reverse complement strand
CCCGATCGAATATGCAAATCCCGCTGCGGGAACGGAATTTCAATCCCCAGTTTCTCAAATTTCCGCACAATCGCCTGGTTCAGTTCATTCCGCATCTTGTACCGCTCTCTCACATCCGGCACCCAAACAAACAGTTTCATATCCCAGGCCGAATCTCCAAAATTTACCAAATGCACCGCGTGCGCCGGTTTCCTCATCACGCGCGGATGCTCCTCCGCAACCTCATTCAGCGCCTTCAGCACCGTATCCAGATCGGAACTATACGACACCCCCACACTCACTTCAAGCCGAAACGACGGATCCCCATGCGAAAAATTTATCACATCATTCTCCACAAACTGGCTATTCGGCACCACAATCGAAATATTATCCAGCGTCTGAATTTTGGTCGACCGGATATTAATTTCAATCACATCCCCCTCCTTCCCGGATACCTCCACCCGATCCCCCACGCTAATCGGACGCTCGAACATGATAATCAACCCGGAAATAAAATTGGCTGTGATGTTCTGCAATCCAAAACCGATCCCCACCGACAGCAAACCGAACAAAAACGCCAGACTCGTAAGATTAATCCCGAGCACCTGAAACGAAATCAGCACCCCAATCAGCACAATCACGTACTGGCTCACCCTCGAAAGCGTAAACTTCAACCCCTCATCAATCTCCGTCTTACTCCGCAAAAGCCGATAAATCCCCTTTTTCACCAGCCGGCTCAGGTAGATCGTCGCCGTAATCAGAACCACAAAAACCACCATCGACAGCACCGTCACCGGTGTATCCTGCAGCGTAAACAGCTTCACATGAATCAGCCTGTCCAAAAAATCAATGATCTCTTTCCACTCCATCTTCCGCCTCCCAGCGACATGCTACCAAGTTTTATTTTATCCGCGTGCGCATCCTTTTTTCGGGTTGATAGGATCGCCATCCTCGCCCAAACTACACCCGGGCCATGACCCGCATTTACCGCAATATTTGCATCTTCCGCATTCCCCGTATTTCCCGTGAGATGTTGCCAGATTCTGCACCGCCTGCACCGCCTGCACCGCCTGCACCGCCCGTACTCCCCGTGAGATGTTGCCAGATTCTGTTCCGCCTGCACCGCCTGCACCGCCCGCATTCCCCGCGTTACAGCGAGAAATCTTCCCGCATCAACCCGAATAAATGGCAGCAATTAGCAACAGATACAGACAATCACAGAGGAGAGGGCATCCGTAAAGGTACACCCAAACTTACATCACCTGCCAGATCTCCTCGGCGTAATCTTTAATGGTCCGGTCGGAGGAGAATTTTCCAACCCGGGCACTGTTCAGCAGCGCCATCTTGTTCCAGGCCGCAGGATCATGGTACAACTTGTCCACCTTGCCCTGCTCCTCGATGTACATCGCCAGGTCGGCCAGCACCAGGAAGTAATCGCCATTGTGCAGAAGAGAATCGATGATTGGCTTGTAGAGCTCGGTGTTTTCGTTCAACAACCCGTCGCGGATCTGATCCAATACCTTCTGAATGCGCTCGTCGGCACTGTAGTATTCCCACGGGTTGTATCCTTCGCGCCGCAGCCGGTCTACATCCTCCACCGTGTTCCCGAAGATGAAGATGTTCTCTTCGCCAACTTCCTCCTGGATCTCGACGTTCGCACCATCCAGTGTGCCAATCGTAAGCGCCCCGTTGAGTGCGAATTTCATGTTGCCGGTTCCTGATGCCTCAAACCCGGCGGTTGAGATCTGCTCCGACAGGTTCGCCGCCGGAATCATCAGTTCGGCCAGTGTCACGCTATAGTTGCCCAGGAACAGAAACTTCAACTTACCCTGCATATCCGGATCGTTGTTGATCAGCTCCCCAACATCATTCATCAACTTGATAAACAACTTCGCCATCGCGTACCCAGGCGCCGCTTTCCCGGCTACCAGAATGGTTCGTGGTGCCACGTCCGCATCCGGATTTGCCTTAATTTCATTGTACCGGGCCAGCGCAAACAGCGTAAGCATCAACTGGCGCTTATACTCGTGAATCCGCTTGATCTGAATATCAAACATCGACGCCGGATCTACCTTCACCCCGCGTCGCTCCAAAATATACTCAGCAAGCCGCTTCTTGTTCTCCATCTTAATCTCGGCAAACCGCTTCATAAACGCCTTGTCGCTGGTAAACTCCTCCAGCTTCCGCAACTGATCCAGGTCGGTCACCCACGCATCCCCAATCTTCCCGGTAATCAGATCCGCATACGCCCGATTGCACTGCTTTAGCCATCGCCGCGGCGTCACCCCGTTGGTCTTGTTGGTAAACCGCTCTGGAAACAGCTCCACATAATCGTGGAACAGCTGCTTCTTAATGAGCTCGCTATGCAGCGCAGCCACTCCGTTAATTTTCCGCGACCCTACAATCCCGAGCGAAGCCATCCTCACCACCGGATCCTCGCCCTCGCTAATGATCGACAACCGCCCGATCTTACTTTGATCATCCCCGATCTTCACTTTCGCCTGCTCCAGGAACCGCCGGTTAATTTCATAGATGATCTGCAGGTGTCGCGGCAGTAAATTCCGCATCAGCGACACGGGCCAGCGCTCCAGTGCCTCTGGCAACAGCGTATGATTCGTATACGCCATTGTCTCGCGTGTAATATCCCACGCCAAATCCCATCCCAGATGCTCCTCATCCACCAACACGCGCATCAACTCGGGAATCGCCAGATTCGGATGCGTATCGTTGCACTGCACCGCCGCTTTCTCCGGCAACTTCCGCCAATCATCATTCGTCTTGCGGAACCGCCGTAAAATATCCTGCATCGACGCCGACACCAGGAAAAACTCCTGCTTCAACCGCAACTCCTGCCCCACGAATACCTTATCGTTCGGATACAGCACCCGGCTAATATTCTCATTCAGCTGCGTATCGCGCACCGCATCGATATACTGCCCCTGGTTAAAACTCTTCAAATCGATCGAAGAGGACGACGTCGCCTTCCACAAGCGCAGATTATTCACCATCTCGTTCCGATACCCCGGAATCGGGATATCAAACGCCAGCGCCGTCACAGGATGCGAATTCTCCAACCGGAACCGTACATTCCCCTTCTCGTCATGATACGCATGCGAATGCCCGTAAAACGGCACACTATACCTCACATTCGGCCGTACCACATCCCACGGATTCCCGTACCGCAACCACATATCAGGCTTCTCCACCTGATACCCATCCTCAATCTGCTGGTAAAAAATCCCAAAATCGTACCGGATCCCATATCCTACCGCCGGAATTCCCATCGTGGCCATCGAATCCAGAAAACACGCTGCCAGCCGCCCAAGCCCCCCGTTTCCAAGTCCTGCATCCCACTCTGCATTCCGAATCTCATCAAAATCCATCCCAAGATCCGCCAGCGCCTCCGCCACCACATCCTGCAGATCCAGATTCACCAGCATGTTATCCAGCAAGCGCCCGATCAAATACTCCATCGACAAATAATACACCCGCTTTTTGTCCCCCGAATAATACCCCTGCTGCGTCGAAAGCCAGCGATCATGCAGCCGGTCGAGCAACATCAGCACCACGCTCTTGTAATTGTCCCATCCTGTCGCCGAAAATTCATCCTTCGCCAGCGTGTACCGCAAATGACTCTTAATATCTTCCCGCACCGAATCCTTATCCATTCCGATGCGTGCCTTCTTTGAGCTAATATCTTTCATAGTTTGTTTTTTCGTTGCCACGTGTCTACGTCTGTTTTTATTCGGGTTGATGGGTCCGCTCCCCGGCCCGGAGTGCAAAACGGCTTCGCGTGAACCGGTTTCCCATGAACCGGTTTCCTGTGAGCCAGCCTTGCGTCCGCTGGTCTCGCATCATCCAGCCTTGCGCCCACTGGTTTTATGTCGACCAGTTTTGCGTCTAGTCCTACGTCAACCAGTCCAACATCAACCGGCCCGGTAAATCCCAATATCGGGCACAAACCGGGGGCGTGTCAAATTTACGGCAAATCCAAGTTTATGAAACGACTCATACGCCTGAATTGCAACAAAATCGTACTCAAAAATTCCAAAAACGCTGGAACCGCTTCCACTCATTGCAGCATAGTCCGCTCCGAGGTCGAGAAGTTGATCCTTTAGATGTCCCACCATCTCGTGCCGGGGGATCACAGCTGCTTCCAGATCGTTCATCAAGAGGTTTTGCCACTCGGGTAGCGGATCGTTTAGCAGCACATCGGTGATAGAGTACCCGGGATCGGGCTGCACCTCACAATACCGGTACGCTTCCGCGGTGGAACTTGCGAATCCGGGCCAAACCGTCACGATCCACCCGTCCGGCTGGATATCGGCCTCCTCGAGATCGGTTCCGGTGCCACGTCCGATCGCAGTCTTTCCCGACAGGAAAAACGGAACATCTGCACCCAGTTCGCTGCCGATCTCTGCCAGCTTTTCCATCGGCAGTTCCGCCCCTTCACACTCATTCAGGATTCGCAACGTAAGAGCAGCATTGCTACTTCCGCCCCCCAGTCCTGCACCGGCCGGAATACGCTTATTCACTCGAAAATGATAGTGTCGCTGTAGTCCGACCGCCTCCTCAAACGCACGGTACGCCCGGGTAATTAAATTGGATTCGTCCGCCGGCACCTCGCTGTCCAGAATTTCCAGATGGAATTCGCCTGTCTCCGCACCCTCCGCACCCTCCAACCCCATGCCACCTTCCGACCCCCCCACACCCCGAAAAGCCGGCGTCACTTCAAACCGATCGCTCCACTCCAAGTACGCAAAACCGGTTTCCAGTGTATGATACCCGTTCGGCAGACGCTCCAGCAACCGTAGACCAAGATTGATCTTGGCAAACGAGTACGCGATCCATTGTTCGTTCCATTGTTCGTTCTGCAATTCCATGGGCTATCCCGTCAAAACGCACCAAAATAAAAGATTCCCGCCACACCCACGGCCCAGCAGTAAAACGCAAAATAGTGGAGCTTGTCTTTGCGAAGCAGGATAATAAGGTATTTGAGTGCAAAGTATCCCGACAGGAAGGAGGTAAAAAATCCGGTGAGCAACACGAGCGCAGCATAGATCTCGATGCCGTCGTTGAGAATGTCGATGAAATCCAGCAACATTGCGCCACCTAACACCGGCAGCACCATCAAAAAGGAGAAATTCGCCACCTCCTCCCGCTTGAGACCGAGGAACAGCCCGGTCGAGATCGTAGAACCGGAGCGGCTGATCCCCGGAATGAGTGCCATAGCCTGCGCGATACCCATCATGAATCCACGAAACAGCCCCACCTCACGCGTAGTGTTGGTTGCAAATTTGGTTAGAAACAGCAGAACCCCGGTCACTACCAACATCATCGATACCAGCGCCGGGCTATTAAAAAGCTGCTCGATCCGCTCCTCCAGGAATACGTAGGTAAGCCCGGCCGGAATCATACTAGCCAGGATCACAAAGGCGAGTTTGGCGTTTTTGTCGTGCATAAACCGTTTCTCGCGAATGGCCGTGGGAGTAAAACTTTGCATCACCCCGCGCAGAAGCTCTCCCAGCGACTCCCTAAAATAGAGTACAATGCTACAAAACGACCCGAAATGCACCACAATTTCGAATGTAATCCCCGGCGCCAGGTCACTCCCCATTAGTGAACTTGCCAAAACCAGATGACCGGAACTGCTCACCGGCAAAAATTCAGTGATACCCTGCAAAAGGCCCAGAAGAATGGCTTCCAGAAAATTCATAATGCGTGTAGTAGGTTTGTGTTAGTGTGCGGTAGTGTTAGTTTCGGGTTGATGCGGAAGCATCTGTGCCGGTCTCCTCATGTTGGCGTTCGGGGTTTCGGCGTTTGGGATTATGTCGTTCGGGGTTCAGGTTGCTCGAAATCCAATTGTTCGGAATCCAGCAGTTCGGGGTTCTCTTTGATCCGCATCAGAAGCGAACGGGCTGCCTCTTCATCGTTCGGGATCGTCCCGTCAAAAATAGCCTGTTTGATGGCGTTTTTGATGCGACCCACCTCGCGCCCTGGACCGATACCAAAGGTACGCATTATCTCCTCTCCGTCAATTGGATTTGTCCAGTTTCGGATCCGGTCTTTCTCCTCAACAGCGGCGATCTTCTGCTCGAGGCGATCGAAATTATCACGATACCGTTTCACCCGCCACTCATTTTTGCTGGTGATGTCAGCTCGGCAAAGGGTCATCAGATCCTCCAGGTCGTCTCCCGCATCAAACAGAAGACGACGAATGGCGCTGTCGGACACCTCATCGGAGACCAGCGCGATGGGACGAAGGTGCAGCCGAACCAGCTTTTTCACATAGCGCATGCGGTCGTCGAGCGGAAGAGAAAGGCGGCGGAAAATTTTGGGAACCCATTTGGCGCCGAGAACCTCGTGCCCGTGAAACGTCCAACCCTGCCCCGGGTAAAATCGTTTGGTGGGGGGTTTGGCAATGTCGTGAAGCAGTGCCGCCCAGCGTAGCCAGAGATCCGGGCTCATTTTTGCTGCATTGTCCAGCACTTCGAGCGTGTGGTAAAAATTATCTTTGTGGCGCATCCCGTTACGCTCCTCGACACCGTGCAACGCCTCCATTTCGGGGAGAAAATGGCGTAGAAGGCCGGTTTCGGAGAGTTTTTCAATGCCAAATGAGGGTTGCGGGCTCAGCAGAATTTTGTTGAGTTCTGCGGTGATGCGCTCCATCGAGATAATTTCGATGCGATGCGCCATTTCCCGGATTGCGGCAAGGGTTTCCTCTTCGATGATGAACTCCAGCTGCGAAGCAAAACGGATCGCGCGCATCATGCGAAGCGGATCGTCGTCGAACGTTTTGTGCGGATCTACCGGGGTTCGGATGAGGCGGTGCCGCAAATCCTGCACGCCGCCAAACGGATCCATGAGCACTCCGTACCGATCCTTATTCAGGCACCACGACATTGCGTTGATCGTGAGGTCTCTGCGCTCCTGATCGTCCTGAAGCGTCCCATCTTCGACGACCGGCTTGCGTGAATCTCGTTGGTAGCTCTCTTTTCGGGCACCCACAAACTCCAAGTCGAGGGTGCCCACCCGCGTATCCACCCGCATCTGCGCTGTTCCAAAGCGCTTAAACACTGCCAAATGGATCTCCTTGCCGTAAAGTTTCTCAAGTGCTTCTGCCACCCCGGTAGCCAGACGGATCCCCGATCCAACCGTTACAAAATCGATATCCATGACGGGCGCTTCATTGGGTGCTCTGTCCTGCGCTCCACTCTGTAACCGCCCCAAATAAAAATCCCGTACATATCCCCCAACCACATATGCGTCCATCCCAAGCTCGTCGGCAACACGACCAACCAACGAAAAAATTTCACGATGCGGCTCAGGAAGTTCCTGAAAAAACATAACTCTTTGTGTGAATTGCTTTGTGGTTTATGGGTGCGCCCTGAGGTTTCTGCGATCGATGGCTTAATGTCTTGTCACCGTTATACCTAATTACCAATGCGGTACCAGCCATCAATCAAGAATCTTTTAAATATACGGCTTCATAGACTTGTTTATTCCCTCTGTTTTCATGCTTTTCGTGATGAGTACCGTGGCAGCTACAACCTGAGTATTGCAGATATTGCGTGTTGTTGATCCTGGGTGTAGTAAACCAGAGGTATAGCAAATCCTTTGCTTAGCTGTGATCGTGTGAAAACAAAACAGCATTTGCATATATACCCTTCACGGGGTGGGTCTGAAAAATGAGTATTTAATTCTTGTAGTCTCAATTTTCGTGAAAAAACACCAAAAAACGGCGTTTTTAAGCGATAAACATCGATTTATAATGAAATATAAGAATCAAATTCCTGCCAACAATTCGATTTATTGGCACAGATCAAATAAAAACCGAATTGTCCTGAGAAGACCCATAAGGGGCATCGTAATTGTACTTATTACTATATAAGATTTGTCTAACTACGATCAGCCTAACTACGATCAGCCTAACTACGATCAGCCTAACTACGATCAGCAATAATCATAAAAATTGCATCAACCCGGCCCCATCAAACCCGGATCACCCCTGGCCCCATCAATACAACACCCATCAAACCCGGCCCATCACCCGCGAATCATCGCCAACATGCACTTCGCCCGTCATATGCACCACCTCGGCACGCGCGCCAACCGTCGACTTGTCCAGTGTGCTGCTCACCACCACAGCTCCCTCCTGCACAATCGACGTCCGCACCACACTATCCCGAATCGACGCACCATCCTCGATACTCACATGTGGCCCAATCGTACTGCCGGCAATCTCCACGCCCTCTCCAATGTACACCGGCGGATGAATGGTCGTATCCTCATACGAATGAAACCGATGATTCTCCTTCTCCAGTACCTGCGTCGTGGTATCCAGCCAGGCCGGCAACGTCCCGCAATCGAGCCACTCATCCACCGTGGCAATCTTAAACAACTTGCCATTCTTAATCAGCCGGTCGAGTGCATCCGTCAGCTGATACTCCCGCCCGTGCCCCGTGATATCATGATCAATGAGATACTGAATCTCCTTCATCAACTCGCGTCCCTCCTTAAAATAGTACACTCCAATAATCGCCAGGTTCGAGATCGGCTCGCTCGGCTTCTCCACAAACCCTTTAATCACATCCCCCTCGTGCACCGCCACCCCAAACCGCGACGGATCCTCCACCTCCTTCAGCCAGATCACACTGTCGGCCCCCTCCACAGAAACCGCCTCGGCCGTATCGAACAGCGTATCGGCAAACACAATAATCACCTCGCCCTCCAGTGAATCCCCGGCACAAGCCACCGCATGCGCCGTTCCCAGCGCTGTCTCCTGCACACCGAACGTCGCCTTTGCATCATGCCGCTCACTCATCTCCGTAAGTGACTCCCGGATCTCCCGCCCAAAATCCGGCCCCAGAATAAACACAATCTCCTCAATCTTTCGGTCCAGCGTCCGTGCAAACGTCTCCACAATCCGCTCGATAATCATCGTGCCAGCCACAGGAAGCAGCGGTTTTGGGGTTGTATGCGAATGCGGTCGTACGCGGGTACCACGTCCCGCCATAGGAATAATCAATTTCATAATAAGGTCTCGGTTTGGTTGGTTTGATTAAAATTTGCTCCCACTCTCATGAAGTCTCCAAATATAACGCTTCATGCCGTCAACTTCGAAAACTTTGTCCCCGAAGTCCCTGAAGTCCCCGAAAATCGGTACCTTTCGAATTCGGTTTGATGCGATTCGATTTGACACGAGAACACCATCGCTACTAAAACACGCACCCAGTAACCCACCCTCTTCGAAATCACCCAAGGCCCGATGCGTTACCTCATCATCCAGATCGCCATCCTTCTAATCCCGGTCATTCTGCTACGCCACACCTGGATCCGATCGCGCTATTTTCTGCAGATGTTCCAGCAAGTCGGCTACAAAACCAACGAATTTCGCTCCTGGATCGCAGCGGGCTTCAACGACAAAGTGTTCACCATCGAGCACTTCCTCATGAACGTCGTTCTCTTTCTGCTCATCTTCTTTGCGGCGGGAAAAATCACCTACTTCACCGGCGCCGTCACCCTGGCGGTATTTCTTAGCTTCTGGTTTTGGCATCCGGGGCGGTACGTAGCAGGACGCGACAAAAAACCCCTTGTAGTTACGTCTCGTGTAAAACGGCTTCTTGTTGTTTTTTTCGGGTTGATGGGTCCGCTCTACGGACTGATCGCACTCATGGTCTGGTTTCAGCATCTGACGGGTATGCAGATTGGCGGCGGCCTGTTGGGCTCGGGAGTGGGTTCCGGGACAGGTTTCGGTTCCGGGACAGGCTCAGGAGTGGGTTCTGGAATGGGTTCCGGCATGGGAGGCACGTCCATCGAGCCAGGGATATGGCTGCAAGATCCCTATTTGTTAACGTTTATGTTGTTGCTGGTAGATATGGTTGCTCCGCTGCTGCTGCTGTTCGCTGGCTGGCTGGTAAAACCCGTGGAAAAACAGATCCAGGAGGGCTTTAAACGGCAGGCACGGGAGAAACTTGCCAGCCTTCCGCACCTGAAAGTGATTGCCATCACCGGGAGTTATGGCAAAACCAGCACCAAATTTATGATCGATACCCTGCTGCGGGAGCGGTATCAGGTCTGCACCACGCCGGGGAGTTTCAACACGCCGATGGGGATCTGCAAAGTCATCAACAACGATCTGAAGGCCACGCATCAGGTGTTGATTCTGGAGATGGGCGCGCGATATGCCGGCAATATTACGGAGCTCTGTTCGATCGCGCAGCCAGACATTTCGGTAGTGACGAACGTTGGCAAAGCACATCTCGAAACGTTTGGTACCAGGGATGTGATTGCTTACGAGAAGGGGACGCTGGCGCGTGAGTTGAAGCCGGGTGGCGTCTTGGTGGCGAATGGGGAGGATGAGCGGGTGGCGGCGATGGGACGGGAGCGGGATGATATCGAGCGGGTGCTGGTCGGGAGCGAGGGGTCGATTCGTGCAAGTGGTGAGGTGTCGGTAGGCCATACCGGCACAGAATTTGAGATGATCTGGATGAAAAGGGAAGCCGGCGCTGACGATGAGGTGGTCGGGGATGTGGCTGGTGGTAGTGATGATGCGACTGTGGGTGTAGTGGGTGGTGGTGATGATGTGACTGGTGCTGGTGGAGAAGGCGCCGGCGCAGAAGGTGCGAGTGATGTTGTTGCCGGGGATGTGGCTGGGGATGTGGCCGGCGAGGTAGCGGAGCGCGGTGTGGTGCAGATGCCCCTGTTTGGCGAACACAATATCATGAACTTTATGCTGGCAGCCGGCGTGGCGCGTTCGTTGGGGATTCGGTTTCAGACGGTGGTGCGGGCGGCCACGCGGTTGAAGCCGGTGGAGCATCGGTTGGAACTGAAGCAGATGAACGGGATCACGGTGATTGACGATGCGTTTAATTCGAATCCGGAGGGTGCACGGAGTGCGATTGATTTGCTGGCGGCGTTTCCGACGGGTCGGAAGTTTGTGATTACGCCGGGGATGATTGAGTTAGGGGAGGATGAGGAGATGGAGAATCGTCGGTTTGGGGAGTATATCGCGGAGAAGGGGATTGATGTGGCGATTTTGGTGGGGCCGGAGCGGGTGAGGCCGATACAGGCAGGGATTGGGGGGGGCGGGGCGACGTCGCCCGGCGGGACGGAGGTGGTGGTAGTGAGGTCGTTATTCGAGGCGAACGACGAGATGGCGCGGCGCGCGCAGGCGGGCGACGTCGTGCTCTACGAAAACGACTTGCCGGACACGTATTCGGAGTGAGGTGCTTGGCTGGCCGATGGCTCGTTGCCACCCGGCGCCCTTCCATTCGCTCAGTCGTTTCGCAGAGCAACCGACGGGTCGGTCCGCCCCCCCCTCCACGCTGGGTACCCACTCGCCAATACAGAAAGCACCATCGTCCCGGCAAACACCAGCAGCACATCCGACGGCTCAATCACCACAGGATACGCATCAATAATAAACGCCGACGACAGCTTCACCCATCCATACATCTGCTGCATCTTCGCCAGAAACAAGCCAATCCCTCCACCCAGAAGGCATCCTATCAACCCTACCTGAAACCCCTGCATCCGGAAAATCTTCCCAATGCCGGCCGGCGTCAGTCCCATCGCCAAAAGCAATCCGATATCCCGCTTCTTCTGAATCACCATCATTGTCATCGATCCCACAATATTCAGAACCGCCACAAAGATGATAATCATCAAAATGATAAACGAACCCCATTTTTCGAGCTCCATCACATCGTATAGTGGCTTTTGAAGATCATACCAGGTGGAGATCTTAAGGTCTTGTGCCCGGAGACCCGCCACCCCCACAGCGCTAGGACCCACGCCACGCCCCACGGCGCCAGGACCTACACCACGACCCACAGCACTACCCACCAAAGCTCCATGCTCCA
>PZPG01000037.1 GCA_003045995.1 Bacteroidota bacterium | reverse complement strand
TTAGCCTTATCGGGTTTACCTCGACTAAGTCTATGTCGTCAGGTTTGCACACACACAATCTGGATACATCCAATCCAGGCACATCTGATCTGCTTCAACCCGGAACGTTGAAGGGGGTGGTTGTGGATTCGGAATCGGGAGAACCTGTTGGTTTTGTCTATCTGCATTTGGGGCGATTGAACCGTACGGCAGTAACCGATACGGATGGTCGCTTTCAGATTGGGAACATCCCACCCGGTGAATATCAGCTTTCATTGCACCGGGTGGGCTATCAAGAGAGAGTTATAGGTGTTTCCATACAAGTCACTGAATCCAGGGAAGAGCTCGTCATCCGGATTCAACGCCGGGAAGCAACAGGAGAGGCTGTCATCGTTACCGATGAGTCCGCCTTTTCCGGCAGCGGTATCGAAGGTCCCTCTGTAAAGATAACCGGCGTCGACCTGCGAAGAGATCTGGGCGCAACATTGGCAGAAACTCTTAGCAGGCAACCCGGCATCGCGGTCCGATCCCTGGGAACTGCTCCCGGGCGTCCGGTTCTACGCGGACTTGGAGATGAGCGTCTGTTGATTTTACAGGATGGACAGCTCTCCGCCGATGCTTCGGCTTTTTCGGCAGACCATGCCGTAACCATCGATCCATCGGGAAGTGATGAAATAGAGATCTCTCGTGGCCCGGCAGCCCTTATCTACGGCGGCAATGCCCTTGGTGGCGTAATCAATGTGGTAAAAAACCGGATCGCCACTTCCATCCCACAGAAAATACATGGGAAAACCGGCTTGAAATGGAACTCTGCAGACCGATCCGTTTCAGGTGGCGGAGACATCACACTGCCACTTAGAAATATGGCATTCCATGCAGACGTTCACGGTAAAGCAGCATCCAATATGCATTCACCGGAAGGTCGCATCCCCAATACACAATCGGGACTGTTGCGAGGCGACGCAGGCTGGAGCTTCATCCAGCCTTGGGGATACACCGGCATCCATATCCACACATCTACTCAAAACTATGGAATTCCGCCCGACCCAAACAGCGGGCATCCCGAGGGTGTCGATATCGAAATGAGCCAATTCCAGGTGGAAAGTCGCTCCGAATTTATGCTATCCACCGGAAAAACACCCTTTGAACTACTCGAAACACGACTATCTTTTATAGGGTACCAACACGATGAGATCGAGTCCGGTGGGTTCATCGGTACCAGTTACCGTCTGCAAACCCTGCAGGGATCTGCGAATGCACGTACCCGTCCACTCCTATTTTTCCACCATGGCACGGTAGGGATCTCCGGTGAAACCCAGAGATATGAAGTCTCCGACCAAGGAATCGACAGCCGCAAAACCGGTGGCGCCCTCTTTGTCATCCAGGAAACCGGAAACGACAGAATCACTTTCCAAACCGGAGCCCGGATCGATGTCGTTCACCAACAACCCGCTAGAGAAGGTACCAGCAGTATCCTGGGCGAAATCACCTCCAGAACCTTTACCGGATGGTCCGGATCTATCCTCTTTACATATCGTTTCCATCCTCGTTGGCAAGCCGGTTTTACAACCATGCGCTCTTTCCGGGCTCCTGGAGCCGAGGAGCTTTACTCTCGTGGCCCCCATCTGGCCGTTTACAGCTACGAAATCGGTAATCCTCAACTAGAAGCAGAACGCGGATGGGGCAATGACCTTTTTCTTACCTACCAAACCGACCGTCTTAACTGGAAAGGATCCCTTTTCTACAACACATTTAACAACTATATCTACCCCAGGGACACCGGACAGCAAAGTATCCCCAATCCAAATATAGACCTCTATCGACATACAGGTTCTCCAGCCCGCATTTACGGGGCGGAGGCACAAATCACCGCCGACATCACCCGTACCTTCGAAATCGCGGTCTCCGGCACCCTCACGGAAGGCAATCGGTCCCTGTCCAATGAGGAGCAGGAAATACGTGGCCTGACCAACCGGGAGGAACCTCTGCCACTCATTCCTCCAGCAAAAATACAAGCGGAGGTCACCTACCATCATCAAAACATTCGTTCTGCTCTCATCTTTACACGTGTCTTCTCTCAAACCCGTCTGGCAGAGTTCGAAACACGTACAGATGCATACAACCGCCTCGATGCATCTCTACAGTACCGTTTTTCCGACAAGGGAAAAAAGCTGCATACAATCTCACTACAAGGCAAAAATCTAACCAATGCTGCATACCGGAACCATCTTTCCAGAATCAAAGAGATCTATCCGGAGCCTGGCATTCACGTACGTCTACTGTATCAACTATTTTTTTAATCGGGGTGATGGAAATGCTCTGCGGTCTGTGGGAGACAAAGTCCAGATATGCACCCTATAATTGGCAGCCCTTCAAGTGACGAGTTGGTTGACGAGTTGATTGATCAGTTGGTTGATAAATCACTTTTCGGAGCATCGTAAATACAGACTTCACGGATGACTATACTGACAGAACGGGCGACCAAAGCGAATCCCATCAACCCGTATAAAAAAGAGGAAAAAGCCGATTGTCAAGTTGACATTACGTGCCATCAGCAGTAATTTTCCGAATCTAACCAAATTAGTCCTATGCTAGCATCTTACGTACCTATTCTTGTTCTTTTCGGCGTTGCATTTGCACTCGCTCTCGTGCTGATGACCCTTTCCCGAATTGCCGGTCCCTACCGCCCCAACAAAATAAAACTTGACCCGTATGAGAGTGGTATGGACCCGGTTGGGCAGGCCAAGGAACGGTACTCAATAGCATTTTATCTAGTGGCCATGGAATTTATTGTGTTTGATCTCGAAGTCATTTTTATCTACCCGTGGGCCGTCGGGTTTCGGGATCTTGGAGTGGGAACGTTTTACGCCATGGTGGTATTTGTGGTAATCCTATTTGTAGGACTTTTTTACACGTTGAGAAAAGGTACTCTCGATTGGGACATGAAATCGCTGAAACATCAAGCAATGAAACTTTGATCGTATGGGAATTGAAAGCGCGTTAGGAGAAGGATATCTCACAAGCAGGGTCGATGCTCTGGTGAATTGGGCACGTGCAAATGCTGCATGGCCCATGCCGATGGGACTGGCTTGCTGTGCAATTGAAATGATGGCGTTTGCCGGGCCAAAATACGATGCTGCGCGATTTGGATCCGAAGTGATGCGTTTTTCGCCGCGGCAAAGTGATGTTATGATCGTGGCCGGCTGGTGTACCTACAAAATGTCGCATGCTGTGCGCAGGATCTGGGATCAGATGCCAGATCCAAAGTGGTGTATTGCCATGGGTGCTTGTGCGTCCACCGGGGGGATGCACCGTAGCTACGGAGTGGTTCAGGGCGTGGATAATTTTTTGCCTGTGGATGCTTACATTTCCGGGTGTCCACCAAGACCCGACGCCGTTCTTCATGCCCTGATGAAGATTCAGGATAAGATCAAAACGGAACATTCGGTTTTACTTGATGCATAGAAGTGGGTGCAAGACTTGTCATCCGAAATGAAAATCCGAAATGGAAATACTTAGTTTGAAAATCGTATGAGTTCATCTCCCGCAGGGTCGCTATCAAACACCATAGAGGAAGTAACCAAGCATCATACATCAGCCGTGATTGAGGCTTATACTTCATCTGGTGACACGTTTTTGAGAATTGAGAAGGAGTCGCTCCTTGCTGTATGTTCCTGGCTTAAAGAAGAGCATGATTTTGTCTATTTGGCCGATATTGTTGGAGCAGATCGTTTTACGTCTGATGAGCGGTTCGAAGTGATTTACAATCTGTTGAGTTTAAAAAACCAGTGCCGTTTGTTTGTGAAGGTTCGGTGCGATGAAGACGCTCCTTCACTGGAATCCGTGACTGGAATCTGGCCAGGTGCAAATTGGAAAGAGCGGGAAGTATACGATATGTTTGGCATCCGCTTCGAAAATCACCCCGATTTGCGACGGATGTACCTGCCCGAAGATTTCCAATATTACCCACTTCGAAAAGAGTTTCCACTGCTGGGTGTGCCCGGGTCTATTCCGCTTCCTAATACAACCCCAGATGCAGATTAATCAACCCACTCTATGAAATTAACTGATATTCAATCCAAAACGGAGTCTACGTTCTTCCCCGAACACCAGGGAAGTCTCTACCAAAGTCTGGAAGACAAGCACACGACGATTGAGGAGATGGATGACAGTGATCCCCTCAACGCAAAAATGGTGCTGAATATGGGTCCACAGCACCCGGCAACGCACGGTGTATTGCGTCTGGTACTTCAGCTGAAGGGGGAATTGATTGAAAAAGCGAAGCTGGATATTGGGTATCTGCACCGAGGCGTGGAAAAGATTGCGGAGAACAAAACTTATCAGGAGTTTATGCCGTACACCGATCGCATGGACTACCTCTCTCCCTACAGCAACAACGTAGCTCTTTGCACTGCTGTTGAGAAAATTGCTAGTGTAGAAGTGCCTGAGCGTGCACATTACATACGTATGATAGGTGCAGAGTTAGCACGAATCTCCTCTCATCTCCTTTGGCTCGGAACAATGGTCATGGATGCCGGAGCTGTATCCTTCTTCATCTGGACATTCAAGGAACGCGAAAAGATTTATGATATCATGGATTATATTGCGGGCCATCGATTTACGGTTTCGCACGCGCGAATTGGAGGGGTGGCGAATGATCTCACCGATGAAGCAACGAGTGCCATTAAAGAGTTCGTGGACAGTTTCCCGAAACAGCTCGAAAGTTATCACAAACTGCTCGACCGCAATCGGATTTTCTTTGACCGAAATGAGGGCGTGGGCGTTTTGAAAACGGAAGATGCTCTTGGTCTGGGTGCAACCGGTCCGGTGCTGAGAGCCACGGGATACGGGTACGATGTGCGAAAATTCACTCCCTACGCACGGTACGATCAGGTGGAATTTCAGGTGCCCACGCGTATGGAAGGCGATAATCTCGCTCGATATTATATACGAATGGAAGAGATGGAAGAGAGCATCCGGATTATCCGGCAGTGCCTCGAACAGATTCCGTCCGGGCCGATCCGAACCAACAATGCAAAGCAGGCCTACCCTTCCAAAGATGAAGTCTACTACTCCATGGAGGGGATGATTCACGATTTTATGATGACCGATACCGGAATTTGTCCGCCTGAAGGAGCGGAAGCCTACCATGCGGTAGAATCTCCCAAAGGTGAACTCGGTTACTTTATTCAGAGCGATGGTACCGGGCATCCGTGGAGGTTGAAGGTAAACGCTCCCTCCTTTTGCAATCTTCAAATACTCGAAAATATCCTGGACGGCGAAATGGTTTCCGACACGGTTGTAATCATTGGCGGTGTAGACCCCGTTTTAGGTGAAGCAGACAAATAGACTCCCATTAAGAATCCCATGACGTACGAATTTACCAAAGAGGATCTGGACAGGATCGAATCAATAAAAAAAGAGTACCCGGAGGTGAAAGCAACCACGTTGCAGGTACTCTGGGTGGCTCAGGACCGGTTTGGTCATGTGGATGCAGATGTGCAGCGGCTGGTGGCCGCAACGCTGGAGCTTCCGGAGGCCCATGTTCACGGTGTAGCTTCCTTCTACACGCAGTATTACAAGCAGAAGATGGGTAAACACGTCCTGGATGTGTGTACCTGTTTGAGTTGTCAGCTTTGTGGAGGGTATGATATTTTGAATCACCTCGAAAAGAAACTGGGTATCAAAGCCGGGGAAACCACAAAAGACGGTATGTTTTCCCTGCAGCAGGTCGAGTGCCTTGGGGCCTGTGGGTATGCACCAATGCTTCAGGTCACCAACGGTGAGTTTGTGAATCATCTCACAGAGGAAAAAGTAGATCATTTGCTCGATAAACTTCGCAACGGGGAAGATCCGGAACACGAAATGATGGAGATGCCTCTCCGCAAACAAAAAGAGAACCCATGAGCCAATCAGACTGGAGAACGTATAAACCTGTGCTGATCCCGCCTGTGGACAACCTCCATGAAATCGAGGTGTACCGCAAGCAAGGCGGATATGAGGCACTCAAGAGTGTGCTCACCGATAAGAAACGCTGGGCAGATCCAAAGAGCGTTGTGGATGAAGTGAAGGCAGCTAACATCCGTGGACGTGGCGGAGCCGGTTTTAATGCAGGTTTGAAGTGGTCATTTATGCCTCCTGCGGATGGTGGTCCACGCTATTTGGCCTGCAATGGTGATGAATCGGAACCCGGAACATTCAAAGACCGGAAAATATTTGAATACAATCCACATCTGTTCATTGAGGGAGCGGTCATTGCAGCGTATGCAATGGAGATCACCACGATCTATGTGTACATTCGGGGCGAATACCGTCCGTTTATCGAAATGATGCGCAAAGCAGTTCAGGATGCCTACAAGAATGGTATGCTTGGCAAGAATATTTTGAAGAGCAACTTTAGCGTGGACATGGTTGTCGCTTCCGGTGCAGGCGCATACATCTGCGGTGAGGAAACCTCCATGCTGGAATCGATCGAAGGAAAGCGTGGGTATCCGCGAGTGAAACCGCCTTTCCCCGCTCAAAAAGGTTTGTGGGGACGACCTACCACCATCAACAATATTGAAACACTCTCCTGTGTACCACTTGTGATCCGAAACGGAGCCGACTGGTTTAGCTCGATAGGGGCAAAAAATCATCCGGGTCCTCTACTCTACGGGATTTCCGGTCATGTAAACCGCCCAGGAGTCTATGAACTCCCCAGTGGTGTTCCTGTTTTGGAACTGATCGAAGAGGTTGCCGGTGGAATGCGCAACGGAAAGAAACTAAAAGCGATCATCCCGGGTGGTTCCTCCACCCCGATCCTCCGCGCAGATCAGCTGGACGGAGTAACGATGGACAGCGATTCACTTCGGACAGCCGGATCCATGCTTGGCACCTCCGGAATGGTTGTCATGGACGAGGACACTGATATTGTCGAGGTTCTGTGGCGTATCTCCCACTTTTATCATCATGAGTCTTGCGGGCAGTGTACCCCATGCAGGGACGGAACCGGATGGCTTGAGAAAATTCTGCTAAAAATTCGCAATGGGGATGGAGAAACACGGGATTTGGATCTGTTACTGGATGTGACAACACAAATGGAAGGCCGTACGATCTGCGCCCTTGCCGATGCAGCAGCATGGCCTGTTCGATATACGATTACCCGTTTCCGGGACGAATTCGAAGCACGGTGCAAAAAATCCGTTCACGCTTTGGTTTGACGAATAGACGGAAAGTAACCATCAATTTTTAGACACCAATCACTAAGCTAACAATGACCATGTCTGAAGTATTTATCGACGGAAAACGGTATGAGTTTGAAGGACAACCACAGTTGTTGCAGTTCATTCTCGATCTGGGACTCGAAGTGCCTTTTTTCTGCTATCACCCCAGTATGACCGCTCCTGCAAACTGCAGACAGTGCATGGTGAAAGTTGGTTCTCCTGTAAAAGACCGAGAGACCGGTGAGTATGAGCTTGACGATGAGGGTAACCGGGTCATTCGCTGGTTTCCGAAACTTCAGACCTCCTGCAATACCGTGATCGCGGATGGTATGGTTGTACAGACACAGGAAAGTGATGAATTGGTACAGCGAGCACAAAAAGATACATTGGAATTCATTCTGGCAAACCACCCGCTGGATTGTCCGATTTGTGATCAGGCGGGAGAATGTCCACTGCAGATTCAAACTTACAAATACGGTCCGGAAGGAAGCCGTTTTGAGGTAAAAAAAGTACATAAGCCCAAGCATGTCCAACTCGGCCCGCGTGTCACACTGGATGCAGAACGATGCATCAATTGCACACGATGCGTACGTTTTACGGATGAGATCAGCAAATCCCATCAGCTCACCATTGTGGAGCGGGGTGATAAAAACTACCCTGTCACTGCGCCAGGACGTAGTTTTGACGACCCTTACTCACTCAATACCGTAGACATTTGCCCGGTTGGTGCTCTCACTTCTACCGATTTCCGATTCAAAGCTCGCGTCTGGGAGATGAATCAGACGCCCAGCATCGACATCACCAATGGAAAAGGATGTAATATCGATCTTTGGACGCGCGATAACCTGGTTCTGCGCATTACTCCGCGTTTTCATCCGGAGGTAAACGATTACTGGATGCCGGATGCCGGACGCGAGGCCTATCAACTCTTCAACGAAAACAGGGTTTCCCATCCGGCTCAAAAACTGGAAAGCGAGCAGGTATCAGCATCATGGAACCATGCTTTAGAGACGCTGGCAGAACAGCTTGAACAGACCGACCGTAAAGATGTGCTGTTTATTGGAAGCCCGCATGCATCCGTAGAAGAAAATTTCGCTCTGATGCAGCTTGCAAATCTAACGGGGGCCAAGACTCCCGTATTCACGCCCCATGTGGAAGAGGGTTCCGGTGATGGGTTCTTATTGTCGGATGATCAGGCGCCCAATGCAGAAGGTTGCCGACTACTTGGACTGGAAGAGGTTTCTCCGAAACAGATGCAGACTAAGGTTTCCGAAGCACGTTTGATAGTTGCGCTGAATGATAATCTGTTTGGACGCGGAGTTTTGGATGCAACACATGCAAAGAATGCTTTTTGGGTCGTATTTGCATCCAATCACACCGAGACTACGCAAATGGCCGACCTGCTGATTCCGATCACTACGGCTGCAGAACACGCAGCCAGCTATGTAAATGTGGACTCTCGAATTCAGCGAACCTTCCCGGCAAAAGAGACGAAGTATTCGAATCGTCGCCTTAGTATGGAGATGTCGGAGGGACGTTTGGATCGCTTTGGAACCAGCTTTGACAACTGGGTCACGGAAGATCACAAGATCGATTGTGTGCCGTTCTGGGATTTTGCTACACAGGCCGGCGAGCGACTTGGATTGAATCTGCACCTGATCGACGGCCGGCAGATTATGGATCAAATCGCAACCATGAATCCGGCATTTGAGGGGGTCAGTTACGTAACAATGGATGAGCAGGGCGGGATCGTACTTGCAAAGGAATCTATGGCTAAATCGAAGTAAATTATGACAGAAATAACCTCTGCCTCCTACATTGTTCTGGGAGTATCCCTGTTTATGCTTCTTAATTCTGCAGCACTTACAGTGTACGCAGAACGAAGAATCGCTGCATTTATTCAGTACCGTGTTGGTCCAAACCGTGTAGGGCCTTTGGGATTGCTCCAGCCTATAGCGGATGTGGTGAAATTGATTCTCAAGGAGGATGTTACTCCCCGAAACAGTTACCGGACGTTACATACGATAGCACCGTTGATACCGGTGGTAACCGCTTTGATGACTGTGGCGGTGATTCCGTTTGGTGAGGGAATTTTTGTAACGAATATTAATGCCAGTGTGCTGTATTTGCTGGCGATCGCGTCTCTTGGCGTGTATGGGGTTACGTTGGCCGGATGGAGTTCGAACAGTAAGTATTCCCTGCTTGGCGGGCTGCGGGCGGCTGCTCAGATGATCAGTTATGAGCTGCCACTTGGGATGGCGATTGCCTCGGTCATTTTGTTTGTAGGATCGCTAAGTATCGTGGATGTGGCTGCTGCGCAGGAGAATTGGTGGTTTATCTTTCTCAATCCTATCGGGGCAATCATTTTTATAATTGCGGCCTTTGCCGAAAGCAACCGAACTCCGTTTGATATTGTAGAAGCGGAACAGGAGCTTGTTGGCGGTTTTCACACCGAATATAGCTCCATGAAATTTGGGATGTTTTTTCTGGCAGAATACATGCATGTGGTGATCAATTCGATGCTGATCACAACTTTCTTTTTTGGAAGTTACCATCTTCCTTTTGCCGGGTACTGGCTACCGGAAATGTCTCCGCTTCTGAAGGGTCTATTGGATGTCTCTGTATTCGTAGCTAAGACCGGATTCTTTGTATTCTTCTTTATATGGATTCGCTGGACCATTCCACGATTCAAATTTAATCAGGTGATGACATTGGGCTGGGCCAAATTGCTACCGATGAGCATTGTAAATTTTATGGCCATCGCTGCTGTGCTCTACTTCTTGTTTTGATTTGGCACGGTGTAATTTGAGTGATGGAGTCTTATCCTCTGCCCTTGTCGTTGCCCTTACCTCTGGCCTGGAATAATAAAAACAGAAGAACATGTACGAGTTTGTTGAGTACGCTCTGTACAAGAAGCATACCTGCCACCTCCGCGGTTGCGACGTTCAAAACTTTGGATAGTTCAATCCCCGCCCACACAAAAGCAAGCTCTTTTCCCGGCAGAAAAGGAATTCGTTTAATCACGATATCTACGGTCACATAGACCAGCCAGGTACTAAGGGGGATCAAAGGTAGAACCACCATCCACTGCAAGATCATGAGCGCATTGTGGATCAAAAATCGGCCCATGTAGATAGCAAAGATGGATGCTGCTGTTTTTACCGGCAAACTAAACAGATAACTTCGGAACGTGTAAAGAAGCACACCGGCCAGAAAAAGTACCAGACCCATCGCTGCCAGATAGAAGAGATCGACCCGCTCAAGCCACGGACCTGGATCTACAATTCCACTGCCCAAGAGGATAGCAATCAAAAAGAGGGCTACCGAATTTGAGGTAATCGCCGACAAAATAGAGCTGTCACGAATGTCCTTCAATATCTGTTTCTCACCAAGACCGGTCGCTTTTCGTGCCCAGGTAAACAGATAAAATTCACCCGAGTAGCCGACAAATTCCTCGTTGTAAAAGCGTTTGAGAATAAACACTTTGAACGCCTCCAGTGCACGAAACGTCCATAACTGACGATAGATTAGCACTTCCGCTATGGGCAGGCTTACAAACAGAAACAGAAATAGCAGGTAAAAGAGTGGCTGATCCGGCAGATTACGAAATACCTCCGCCCAACCAATTTCAAATAGTTGATAGGTTACGATTCCCAAAATGAGGGCGGTAATAATCCGCTGACCCCACTTTGCCATTGAATCAGCCCTGGGACTACTCCGAAACGCCTGAAATGTCCGAATCGCTCGTTTCAGACGGCTGATGTCTGATGTATTCGGGTCACGTTCCGGAGAATCCACCGTCACAAGGCCTTACCGATCCTATAACTCAACTTCTTTATCCAATCCTCGTCGCTTCAGCAGGTGCTTCACATCCGGATCCGCACCGCGAAACTCCCGGTACATCTCCATCGCATCCAAACTGCCTCCTCTCGATAAAATAAGTTCTCGGTACCGCATTCCATTCTCTCGGTTCAGCCCTCCTTGTGTACCCATGAAGGCAAATGCATCCGCTGCAAGCACCTCGCTCCACATGTATGCATAATAATTTGCGGAATACCCTCCGGCGAAAATGTGCGCAAAATAGGGGGACCGATAACGTGGCGGTACAGCCGGTAGATCCATATTGTATTTTGCCAATGCAGCAGCCTCAAACGCCTCTACATCAATATCATCGGATGCCTCTTCCATGGAGAGCATGTGCCACTCGAGATCCAGCATGGTCGCTGCAAGATACTCATAGGTATCAAATCCTTGATTAAAGTTGCGCGCATCAATCAGCTTAGCGAGAAGTTCATCGGGTATCGCTTCACCGGTCTCGTAGTGATATGCATAATTTCCGAGTACTTCAGGATGGATCGCCCAATCTTCCTCAAAAGTAGAGGGAAACTCCACAAAATCGCGTGGAACAGACGTACCTGCCTGAGATGGGTAGGTTACCTCCGAAAAAAGCCCGTGTACGCCGTGCCCAACCTCATGAAACAGAGTCGTTACATTATCAAACGTAACAAGCGTTGGTTCACCCTCAGCCGGCGGCTCCACATTCAGAACATTTACAATGACCGGTTTGTCACCGGTAAGTCCGTTTTGAGACACAAAAGAACTCATCCAAGCACCGCCCCGCTTCGAGCTGCGTGCAACATAATCGGCATAAAACAAACCAATCTGCTCGCCATCCTCATCCAGTACATCAAAGGTACGAACATCTTCGTGATACAGTGGCAGATCAAAACGCTCGGTAAAGGTTACACCATACAGCCGGTTCATGGTGTAAAAAACCCCATCCTCCAGAACTCGGTTCAGTTCGAAATAGGGACGAACTTCCGCCTGATCGATCTCATACTTTGCTTTGCGTACTTTCTCGGAGTAATAACCCCAGTCCCACGGCATAACACCATCCTCTAAACCCTCTGCGCGCATCATCTCTTCTATCTCCCGAGCTTCCAGACGTGTATTAGAAACAACCGCCGGAATGAGACCCGTCAGCATGTCAAGTGCATTTTCCGGTGTTTTTGCGGTTTGCGGCTCCAGCGAATAGGATGCATAATTATCGTACCCCAACAAATTCGCCCGTTCGGCACGCAATGCCACCATCTCCTTGATCAATGGCCGGTTATCCACACCACCCTGCTGTCCGACTCCACGCTCTGCTGATGCTTCCCAAATACGTTTGCGCATTTCACGATTATTCAGACTCTTCAAAATCGGCTGCCGGGTTGTATTCGTAATTGTAATAAGATACCCATTGTCATACCCCTGCTCCTCAGCAGCCTCTTGCGCAGCTGCCATGCGGCCTTCACTCAAACCATCCAGCATCGCAGCGTCCTCCACAAACACAGAACGTTCTTTCGTCAGTTTTAGAAGATTCTGTGAAAATTCCGTGGTCAAGGTTGACATCCGCTCATTGATCTCTCGCATCCGTTGCTTTTCATCCTCGGATAGCAGGGCCCCGGAACGCACAAATGAACGCCGAGTATCCTCCAGCAATTTCCTGGCAGATGGATCCAGATCCAACTCTTCACGTTGATTGTACAACGTTTCGATCCGCTGAAAAAGATCCGCATTCAGAGAGATATTATCGGAGTGTGCAGCCAGTCTAGGTGAAATCTCAGACTGAATCTCCTGTATCTCTGCATTGGTGTGGGACGATGTAAGATTGAAAAAGACTCTCTGAACCCGCGTAAGTAAACTCCCGCTTAATTCCATCGCTACGATTGTATTTTCGAACGTGGGTACTTCCTCCTGTGTGGCAATTGCCTCGATCTCCTCGAGATGAACCTTCATACCCGCTTCGAATGCCGGCATGTAGTGTTCTATTCGTATGGCATCGAAATCGGGTGCCTGAAACGGCAGTTCACTAGGAGCGAAAAACGGATTTTCCTCATTCAAGCTTGTTTCGGGTTTTTGATGTGATACATTATCGGATGGGTGATTCGATGGTTGATCGGGTTTTAACGAAAGCATCATAGGGATTATCAGAATAAGGGATATGACTTTTACCATGGCAATTTTCAGATTGGATGTTCTAAATTTTCAAGAAAAAACAGATTGCTAACGGAGGTGAAGATACAATATTTCCGGCACATATTCCCCGCACACATACCCTGCATGTTATGCACCTAGTAGGACGAAACAATGCTTGTCCAATCCCATCCCCGCAACAACTATCTCGGATAGATGGAATGCTTCGCCGCAAGCAACGTATTTTTCATTAGCATGGCCACGGTCATCGGCCCTACCCCTCCTGGTACCGGTGTAATCCAGCTAGCCTTCTCCTTCAGTCCCTCAAAATCACAATCTCCCACCAGCCGGTACCCCTTCTCAGACGTTTCATCCGCAATCCGGTTAATCCCTACATCAATCACAACCACACCCTCCTTTACCATTTCTGCCTTAATCAATCCCGGCTGCCCCGCTGCAACAATCAGAATATCTGCATCGATCGTATGCCGCGTAATATCCCTTGTGTACTTGTGGCAGATCGTTGTTGTGGCCTTCCCCGACGCATTCTCTCTCGACAAAATAATCGCCATCGGAGAACCTACAATATTGCTTGCACCCACCACCACGGCGTGTTTGCTCTTTGTCGGAATGCTATAGTGGCGGAACAACTCCAAAATTCCGGCCGGCGTACAAGAGCGAAACGTCGGCTGATCCACCGCAAGCCGCCCTACATTCATCGGATGAAACCCATCCACATCCTTCCGGTAATCGATACTCTCAATTACGTCATGCTGCGAAAGGTGATCCGGCAGGGGCAGCTGAACCAATATACCGTCCACGGCATCACTCTCGTTAAACCCCTGAATCTGCTGTTTCAACTCCAATGCCGATACCGTATCTGGTAAATGGGCCGTCGCGGTTTCGATCCCTACATCCTCACAAGCTCTCGTTTTTGCCCGAATATAGGTCGATGATGCAGGATCATTTCCCACCTGGACGACCTGCAAAAATGGTGGTCGGTTCCCCTGCCCTACCCAGTCGCGAACATCATTACGAATTTGATCACGAACCAGTGCTGCTACAAGATTTCCATCGATTAGTTTCGCTGTCATAGAATCGAATCCGGTTTTTTAGGAAGTTTTGGTAGTCATTACTTTTGGGGTGGTTTGTCGGGTTGATAGAATACGCAACCGGTCCCTTCACAAAAGTATCTCTATTGGAAATCAACATCAAACAGTGGGATATTAAACGGCAGGTACCATGCTTTAAAAAGTTTCGTATAAAAACTCTAGAATCTGCTCGTGAATTTGATCGATTTCTCGTGTTTTGATCGTATAATTGTTCGTAGCAATCGTGAGGGTGAGTTCCGTTCCCTGCTTCGTGGTCAGGTATCCGCTTAGCGATCGAACCCCAGTTAAAAATCCCGTTTTTCCATTGAATCGGTTCCGGACGGGACTATTGTGAAACCGATCTTCGAGTGTTCCGTTGGTGCCACTCACCGGTAGCGCCTCATAAAAAACGGAAAACCAAGGCTGATTTTTTACCTGATGTAGGTAGTGGTTTAGATCGGACAACCGGATCATTGTGGCAGGAGCCATCCCCGATCCGTCGCGAAGTTCGAGATAGTTCGGATCGACACCGTGTGCGGTCAGATACTCCTCGATCAGCTGTAAACCAAGTTCCGTGCTTCCCTGTGTATTCAGCTTTTCTGCCGCCAGCTCCTTCACTAACATCTCGGTATAAAAATTGTCGCTTTCTTGCAGCAGCCAGGCCACCAAATTGTACAACGGTTCCGAGACATGGGTGGCAATCACCGTTCGTGTTCGATCTTCCCCGGACAATGTTCCTGGTAACGTCCCGGACAATGTTCCCGGCAATTTCCCCGGCAACGTTCCCGGCAATGTCCCTGGCACCCCCCTGGCACTTCCCCCGGGCGGCATCGCATCTCCATCACCCCGAACCAACGTCTGCCCGTTTATGCGAATTCCTCGCGCCTCAAACCATCGCTTCATGGTATCCATAAAGAAGAAAGCCGGCCGGTGAACCGTGAGTGGCTCCGTTTCGATGTAGCCTTGAGGTATCGTACTCCTTAAATAGATCGTATTTGTACCAGGGAGGCGGTAGTAAGACTCTTCGAAGCTTGTCCCGGCCGGAGTGATCTGTTGCTCGTTGACAAACTGTACATACGGGGTTTGCATCGGAGACCAGCGTATGCTCGGCCGTGAACCAGGAATACCTTGCGCCTCAACCGTGAGATCTACAACATTCATATTAAAGGACAGGGCATCGATCTCCGGAGCGTAGTAATAGGTGAGATCGTCCCACTCCCACCCTTTTGGATATGGCTTTTGATCGAAACGCCCGTTCCAGCCGATGAGATTTCCGTCGATCACATTCACCCCCATGGAGTCGAATAGTTGCACCCAGGATTCGAACAAAAATAGTGGGTCGCCACCTTCCGGAGCATGAATCGATGGATCCCCCGACCCAATTACGTGCAGATCGCCCACCCAACGATTTTCCTGCTGCTCACCCGTGGCAGATAGGGTTGTTTCGAAACGGTAATCAGGCCCTAGTTGTGCCAAAATTGCGGATGCTGTGAGCATTTTCAGATTGGAAGCGGGCCTTACAACCTTATCAGCGTTTCTCGATACCAAGACATTGCCCTGATCATCGCGCACCTGAATGAGCCAAAAGGCGTGGGATGCCGGGCCCTGATCGATCAGAGAGTCTATTGGAGATGGATCGGTGAGGGGTACGGGTTGATGGGATTTGCCTTGCGGCTTTTGGATAATACCGTGATTTGCCAGAGAGGGTCGATCGTCTGCTCCTGCAAAGGATTGCGAGGTGAGACTATGCCCGATCATCAACCCGAAGAAAAGAATAGAAGAGTAGATTGCAGATCGTTGAGTTGTTGTCATGGTATAAGAACGGAAAGTTCTTGTGTTGCGGATTTTTTACCTGACCTTGTCAGGTTTAAGTTTGCATCTCGTCGTCCTGTGTTCATCAACTGGTGGCAAAGTGGGCTCGTTCCTCCTTCTGGATCATTGCGCAGAGTTCATCTGTAGCAGTGGTGGCATCCAGTTTTTCCCGAAATGAGCGGCTGTTGAGGAGTCTGGAGATACGGCTAAGAAGTTTGATGTGTTCACCGTCCGCACCCATCGGGCCAACCAGGAGAAATGCATAACGAACCGGCACGTTGTCGATGGACTGGTATTCTACGGGTTGATCGAGACGAATGAAGCTTGCAAAGTTGCGGTCAACGGATGAACATTTCCCATGTGGGATCGCAATACCTTTTCCGACGCCGGTTGACATCACCGATTCCCGAAGGAGGACAGATTCGCGAATCCTTGTTTTTTGGTCGGGTGTGAGTTCGTTACTTAGGAGGTCGACGAGTGCATGTAATAGTTCCTCTTTGGAGTTCACTCCCGGGATTGAGGCGATGCTTTCCTTGGGCAAAAGGGTGGATATAAACATGGTTTGTGTCTTGATGTTGTTGAGTATGGCAGATGGACGGGCTGATGTCATGAGTTGGCAGCTCTGTTAGGAAGCTCTGAGTGACTGGTCTGTTGGCAGATTCGGATGATAGTTCTGTTTGACAACTCTATTTGGCAACACTGAGTAACAGGTCTGCTTGACAGCTCCGGGTGACAGCTCCGGGTGACAGCTCCGGGTGACAGCTCGATGCGTTGTGCTCCAAGTACAGTCCACGGATCGCCGTTTATGCAACAAATCAAATATAGGAAGTGTCGAACGATTCCGAAAAAGAAAATAATTGGGTCTGCTTTTTTGTACCTTTGATTTCTGTTAAAAACGAGGCTGGCAGGTTCCAGAGGACGTCAGAATAACTCAGAATCCCTCAGAATACGCCATACAAACACAAGGATTTGAACGGGAACGCATGTTTCGAACTGCTGTTACCATTTTTCGAAAAGAGATCGCCGTAGAGCTTCGCACGAAGTACGCCTTGAATACAATGATCGCATTTACCGGTTCGGCACTGCTTCTGGTTCTGTTTTCGCTGCGTGCAGATCAAATGGAACCCGGACCACGCTCGGGTTTGATCTGGATTATTCTGTTGTTTGCAGCTCTATCCGGGATGGCTCGCAGTTTTGTTCAGGAGAGGGAGCGTAAAACGGACCGGTTGCTTCGGCTACACACTTCTGGCACAGATCTCTTTGCAGGAAAACTTTTGTACAATACACTTTTTTTGCTTCTGATCCTTCTGCCTGCGTTTTTTATCTACATTCGCATGATGGGGATGAGCATTGTGGAACCCCTATTTTTTTCTGCGGCTCTGTTGTTTGGTTCAACGGGTCTTGCATCTGTTACAACAATTACATCGGCCATGGTGGCTCAAGCCAATCGAAAAGGCTCTTTGTTCTCGATTTTATCGATTCCTTTGCTCACACCGCTGCTGTTGATTCTCATCAACATAACCAAAACGGCGCTGGTGCATGGTTTGCAAGACGGTTCCTGGAATGATTTGACCGCACTGATCTCCTACAGCGGGGTCACGATCACCATGGGGTGGCTTTTGTTTGATTTGATGTGGGGGGATGTATGAGTGAACAGAACTTAAAAGACCAGGAGATGCAGAGTGCCCGAGAGGTGCAGAGTGCCCAGGAAGTTCGGCTCGGTGACCGGCGTCTGGTAGGACAACTTCAAGCACGCCGCAAACTCGAACAAACGCTACAGTCGGGTCGGCTTGGGCACGCTTATTTGCTAACCGGTCCCCAGGGTTCGGGAAAGAATGCGCTCGCACTCGCAATGGCCGAGTGGATTAATGGTGTCGATCACCTGTCCGATCTCGGTACAGATGCGTTTTCCGGAAAATCAAGCTGGTTCCATCACCCCGATATTCACTTTTTCTTGCCCCTGCCCTCCCAGACAGGTGCTTCTGAACTTGCTTCGAGGCTTCAGCTGCTATCCAAAGATCCTTACGAGCTTGTGGATTTTGCCCTTAGGCCATCCCTTCATTCCGACAAGCAAAGCAGCAACCGCCGGGCATTTTATGCGATCGATTACTACCGCGAGCAGATCCGGCCGGTTACGGTTCTCACCCCCAATGAAGGGCGACGCACCATCGTGATTCTTACCGAAATTCAAACGATGCGGCGCGAATCGGCGAATGCTTTTTTAAAGTTGCTGGAGGAACCCGGAGAGAATCTGATGTTCATTTTAACGGCGACGGGGAGTCATCAGCTATTGCCAACGATTGTATCGAGGTGCCAGCAGATTCAATTGCGAACGTTGCAACCGGAGGAGATTCGGGATGGGTTGATGCGGTTCGACGGTATGGGCCGGGAGGACGCAGAGCTCCTTTCGAGACTTACGGACGGAAATTATGCCATGGCACGGTTTTTGGACGTGAATCAGCTACGGGAGATTCGCGGGGAGATGATTCAGTTTTTGCGTTTGTCGTATATACAAGACGCAAAGCAACTGGCAGCACTAGTTGGAAAATGGCAACGGACGTTGAATCTGGAAAATCAGATTGCGCTTTGCAATAGTATGGAGCTGATTTTGCGGGATTTAATCGTGTTTGGTGCTACTGAAGATGAATCGCTTGTCCTGAATGCCGATCAGTTGGATGTGATACAGGCATTTCAACGTTCGATGAAGGATGCACGACTGGAGGAGATGATCGGTCATCTGAACTCTTTGAAAGGGCTTCTGTACCAAAATGTGCAGTTTTCTTTAATTTTTTCGGTTCTTTCGTTTCGGTTCCATCGTTTGTTACGGGGGCATCCGACCGAGATCGATCCGGAGGAACCTTGGCAGCATTTGCCCGCTTTACGGAAAGAATCATGATCTATCGTTCTATGTTGTCTGAATGGCTTGCAGACCCTTCGCATTTGGTGAAAATGCATGGATCGGGGAATGATTTTGTGATGGTGGATTTGCGCAACAACCGTGCTATGGACAACAACCGTGCTATGGATTTGAATCTTCGCCAGCTTGCCGTGGATCTGTGCGACCGTCATTCGGGAGTGGGTGCAGACGGCCTCATTGGAATTGCAAATGCTCGCGAGAAGGATGGCGAGAATGAGATGATCTTCAAAAACCCGGATGGTAGTGATGCCGGAATGTGCGGGAATGGCGCTCGATGTTTTGCCGCGCTGGTTTCGGTGCTGAGCGGTTTGCGTGATATTCGTTTTGTGATGGGTGGAAATCGCTACCAGGCGACGGTGTTCGGGGGTGATGATCGTGCTCTTCTGGATGGGGAGTTTCCGGAGGTTGTGGAGATTGAGTTTCCCGGGGAGATCAGTGTAGAACATCGTGTTGTCGAGGGACAGGATCTTTCGATGGTGTATTCTGGCACGGAGCATGTGATCGTTCGAACGAACCCTTCAAGACTGGATGATGTCGGATATATTCGGGAGAGAGGTTCCTATTGGAGATCGCATGATGCATTTGTCCCTTCAGGAACCAATGTGAATTTCATGGCTCCGGCAGGAGAGGATCCATGGACCTGCAAGGTTCGTACATTTGAGCGGGGGGTGGAGAATCTTACGTTGTCTTGCGGCACCGGTGCCATTGCATCGGCACTGGCGCTACATTCGGAAACCGGTTTGGGGCTGGGAGCGAAGCAAAGGCGTTCATCGGACGCCGGTGAAGCAAGTGGCGAATCCGAATTTTGCATCAAGGTAGATCAATTGGGTGGCACGGTGGAGGTTTCTTTTTTGTTTGATGAGCAAACGAAGAGATACCGCCGAATTCGTCTTAAAGGCCCGGTTGCATTCGTGTTTATGGCTCAGATGTTATTCTAGGATGTTCTTTTAAACCCGTCAAATCACTGGAATTTGAAACGCTTTCGCATCACCCCTCTTTTTCTTGTTTGCCTGTTCGTTGGATCGTGTACCCTGGGTGATTCGCTTCGGCAACCTCATACGCCCCTGCCCGCTCCGGAGCCTCTAACTCTGCGTATCGAC
>PZPG01000009.1:24806-57695 GCA_003045995.1 Bacteroidota bacterium | reverse complement strand
ACTTTGCAGCTTTTTCACTCTTCTCCAGGTCCTCCGCCCGTGACACGATCCGCATTCCCTTTCCACCCCCACCTGCCGCCGCCTTAATCAACACCGGATAGCCAATTTCAGCGGCAACATCCACCGCCTGCTGAACGGAATGAATCGGATCCTTCGTACCCGGGGGGCACGGTACACCCGCATCGGTCATTAAATCGCGGGCGGCTGTCTTGTCCCCCATCAGACGAATCGACGTGGGCGATGGCCCGATAAAAATCAAACCCCTTTGTTCACACGCTTCGGAAAACGAAGCATTCTCACTAAGAAACCCATACCCAGGATGAATCGCATCCGCACCCGTACGTTCTGCCGCATCCAAAATCTTCTCAATCGACAGATAACTTTTTGCCGACTCCGGTTCACCAATCCACACCGATTCATCAGCAAAGGTTACATGAGGCGATAACTGATCCGCATCCGAATATACAGCCACGGTTGAAATTCCCAATTCATGACACGTTCTCATCACCCGCAATGCAATCTCACCGCGGTTGGCAATTAACACTTTCCGAATGGTAGCCATGGGTTTCCCCTGATCTTAAAAGATGTGTTCCCTCATCATCCGCCCAGCAAGCTCCCAACTACTCTCTGCATGCAAATTCCAAACATAAAACTGATGCTCGCACGAACGTGCCCACAACGCATCACTCAGCCAGTGGGATTGTTGCCTGACGGTTGCATTTTCATACGTTAAAATCCGAACATCAAGCTGATCAAACGGATTAGAATCAACGGGAAGATTCATAGTTTCAATGTAGGAGACCGGACCCGCCACATCCCCATATTGAAATATACCATTTATCAGAATTACTTTTTTGATTCGTTCGGGAAATTTCCATGCCGCCATCGCAGCAAGGTATGCCCCCTCACCGACTCCCGCTACAATCCAATACTCATTCCCATTCGTACGCTGCACATAGGGAAAAACTTCATCATGCACGTAGTCGAGGTAACGATTCTGGTACTTCACCATTTGCCGGATCGCATCTGTATCCGAGACCGACTGCTTATGGGGTTGCTCTTTGGGATGCTCATTCGACTGCTTATTGGGCTGCTCATTCGACTGCTCAGACGACGGGCGATCAAACGGCCCTTCCAATGGCCGATCCATCAACCCGGAAAGGCAAAAAAACTGGTTATACCCCTCATCCACCTGCTCTCTCAGAGAATCAAACATGCCGTGATTCAGCCACTCCTCCACGCCACCCTGCACCGACGGAAACACCAGAACCGGCGTTCCCTGCTCACCTACAACCATCACTTCCCGTTGCTCTCCCAGCGTTGGACTTTTCCATTTTATAAGATCAGTTTTCATCATCCTCCTTTTTTACGTATGTACTTGCGTTTTCCTGATTTCTTTTGTCGCAATATACGTTGTTTGGAAGCGCTTTTCTATACCTTATACGAACTTTTTGTGTTTTTTTCGAGTTGATGGGAGAGCTTTTAGGTAACGCTTCGTAAATTCCTATGACCCGATCGAAGCGATGGCTCTTGGAAGAATGGTAAACTTCTGTATGGAATTGAGGTGAGCTCGCTGTGAAAATACATCATACCTGTTCTCCTCGATTTGATCGAGTATCCGGCTGTAGTTCATTCTGGCGAGAATGACGGGAAGACGACTGTCCCTGTCGAGCATGGATATCCCTTTGTCTGCGCTCTCATAGTAGCTACGCGCACGTTCAATCTGGTATTCCATCAACCCGACAAAACGATCACTTCGCACTCCTTGGTGTAACTCCTTCTCGGTCACTTGAAATCGCTCGAGGTCTTCGGCCGGCAGGTAAATACGTCCCATTCGCAAGTCCTCTCCCACGTCCCGGAGGATATTCGTAAGTTGCATGGCAATTCCCAAATCGATGGCATGTTTAAGGGCGTCTTCGTTGTTGTAGCCGAACACTTCACTGGTCATCAGACCCACGACGGATGCCACCTTGTATGAGTAGTCGTAGAGTTCCTGAAACGTTTGATATCGCTTTTTGGTAAGATCGGATTGAACGCCCTCCATGAGTAACAGCGGTAATTCCATGGAGATTTGGTACTCTTTCAGGGTGTCGGAGAATGCAGTAAGAATCGGGTCTTCCTGATCGAAACCCTCATAGGTTCGGACGAGCTTGTAGTGAAAGTCGGCTAACCGATCGTCAATCTCTTCGAGGGTGATCTTTTTTTGAAACATCAGATCTTCTGCTTCATCCACTAAATCGTCCAGATACCGGCATAAACCATAGATAGCAAAAATGCTTCTCTGCTTATGATTGGGCAGAAAACGAGTTGCCATATAAAATGTCTTTGCATGGTCGCGGGTGATTTTGCGACAATGAGCATATGCATTTCTAAGTTCTTCGCTCTCCAGATCGGTGATCACAGAATGATGGAATTTCGTCTTCTCGTAGATCGGGCGTACAACATTGTAGGGAAGGCGAATCAGGCTGCTCATGTACGAATTACTTGTGTCGATGGCTTGTATCGTGATTGTCTTGCCGGAAAAGAACTGCAAGGATTGAAAGTGGCGAAATCAGGCGTCATCTATAACATACAGAAAATAAATGGGACCAAAAACGTTCCGAGGCCCTAAATTTTTCTTTACAGAAAAATGACAACTCTTTGTTTTGATTTTGGCTATATTCTAATTGAATCCTGATTAGAGAAAATCAAGTCATTTCCCTCGCCTTTTCTTTGAATGGTGCGGTGAATTCCAGCAATGAACTCCCGCGAAATAAATAATGTTTCCTACATTGAGTAAACTCTTTCACTTCATGACGTTATACATATCATGACAACACACAAAAAAATAACGATTTATCAGGTTGCTCGTCGGGCCGGAGTTGCAATATCCACCGTTTCCCGAGTATTGAACAAGTCACCAAATGTATCTCCTGCAACCAAAGAAAAGGTGCAAAAAGCGATTGATGAACTAAATTTTCGGCCACAGGTGAGTGCACGGAATCTTGCCAGCCGGAAACCACAGATGTTGGCGATCACGTTGCCCTCCTTTACTACGCCCTATTACAACGAGGTATTGAAAGGGATCAAGGACCGGATCACTGAGATGGATCTGGACATTGTGATCTACAATACCGGTTCCAAAGACCCAAACAAGGGAGCCGAAAACTTTCTAGACCGGGGAACATCCGATACGATTATTACGATCAGCATTCCCATTACTGAATCGTTGAATGAGCAGCTAAAATCTTCCCAGATCCCCATCGTGTTGATCGGAAGCCAGCATCCTGAGTATAACTATTTTGACCTAAACAACCGTTTGGGTGGTTTTTTGGCGGGAGAGCATCTCATCCGGCAGGGTTATAAAAAACTGGGGATGATTCTTCCCGCACAAGATTCATTTGTGTCCCGTCAGCGGGAAGGGGGATATCGGGATGCATTGCAGGAATTTAAAATGCCAGTGCACGAGCAGTATTTCGTTCGGGGTGAGAGTATGAAGCATGCCGGTTTTACGGAGGAAGCGGGATTTGAAGCGATCTACGAGCTTGAGAAGCATGGAGATTTCCCTGATGCGATCTTCTGCTCCAATGATACACAAGCCATCGGGGCGTATCATGCACTTACAAAACTGGGTTTTGCCATTCCGGGTGATATCGCCATTATGGGATATGATAACATTAAGTTTATGAAGTATTTGGATATCACCAGTGTGGATCAAATGATGTACGAGGTTGGCGTAAAGGCTACAAAACGGCTTCAGGAACTGATCGAGGGTGTAAACATCGATGAGAAAGTGCAGGAGGTCATACAGCCTGTAATAGTACCCCGTTCGTCCACCGCGAAAAAGTCCTGATCGGAAGGCTATGGATCGCCACTATTCTGATGCCGGTTCCGACAAATCTGCAGATCGCGGTGCATTGGATCGCGTTTCTCGGCATGAGGCACTCGAGAATTGCATTGCACAGACCGAAATACCCGGTTTTCGAAAACTGCACCAGGGGAAAGTCCGTGACGTATATGAGTTATCTAACGAACGAATTGCGTTGGTAGCAACCGATCGGATTAGTGCCTTTGATGCTATCATGGGGGAAGCGATTCCTTTCAAGGGTCAAATTTTGAATCGGCTGTCCAGTTTTTTCTTTGATGGGATTTCCGATCTTTGTTCTACCCACTTCTTGTCGTTGCCCCATCCCAATGTAATGATAGCGAAACGTTGTGATCCGGTGCCAATTGAGGTTGTGGTGCGCGGATATCTCACAGGGCATGCCTGGAGAGTTTATCGGGATGGGGGCAGGTTTTTATGTGGGGTACAACTGCCGGATGGTATGAGAGAACATGAAGCGTTCTCATCTCCCATTATAACCCCGGCAACCAAAGCCGTGGAGGGACATGATGAAGATATTCCGGAAGTGGAGATACTGTCACGTGGGCTTGTAGAGCCAACTTTGTGGGAAGAAATTCGTGAAACGGCGCTCCGTTTGTTTCGAAGAGGAACTGCAATGGCCTCTGAGCGGGGTCTCATTCTCGTAGACACAAAATATGAATTCGGGCTATATCAGGGAAAATGTACTCTTATGGATGAGGTGCATACAACCGACAGCTCCCGCTATTTCTATGCATCCGGATATTCCGAACGACTAAAGCGGGGGGAGCGTCAGCATCAGTTGTCCAAGGAGTACCTTCGGGAATGGCTGCTTGAGCAAGGGTTTTCCGGGCTGGAGGGACAAACATTGCCTCATCTTCCAGAGACATTCCGCTGGAGTTTGTATGAACGGTACAAAGAACTTTATGAGATGATGACAGGGCAGTCGTTTGAGCCCGTTCCTCTTCCGTCCATGGAGGAGTTTAATAGAGAGTTCGCCCGAATTCTTCAGGATGCAACACAATCCTGATTCTTCAGTCGTGATACATATCAGACCCTAATATCATACCCCAATCGTTGGGTAAGTCAAAGTTGCAAGAGTACTCTAAGCACGGTAAAGGTATGCTAATTCGTGCCACTTTGTTTTGAGCTTCGCCAATTAGGATCAGATCGAAAGGTTCGGCCCATGGCCTGAAACTGCCGGATGAAACGTCGCTTTGATATCCCGGGGGCAAACTGGGAATACTCAATCATAAACAGCCTCTCCGACTGCGGATCGAAATAGGTGAAATTCACAAAAGCTCCCCCCATAAAATCCTGGGTCATTCTCCATGTTCCAAGTGTTTCAAATCCGATGAGTGAACCGTTTCCGTAGCGTGATGTCACCCAACCAGACGATTCATCACCCGCCGATCCTCTGTCACCCCCTATTTCACCCCCTTTTTCACCTTCTCCTCCGCCGCTCTCACCAACTCCGTCTTCACTCCAATCATCGTTCCATTCCAGCTGCGTCGTTACCAGATCTCTGCGGTACTCTGTAGTCACATACGAACCTTCACGATCACCCCGAATATAGATCTGCATTACAGAATCGCGTTTTGCATGAATCCACTCGGGTGTAATCTCCTCCGGTGTCTGAAATCCATCGTCCCACCAGGCCCATATCCATCGATTATTCTTGGGAAGATACCGCCGAAAAACCACAACATCGGTCGTATCTACCGTCTGTACATAGTCGTGTTGCATTCGAACGCTCCAGCCATAATCTGACCACAATGCATCAGAAATTTCTGTTTGCTCTGCCCGGCGAAAAACCTCCTGTTCCCAACGCTGCAGTTCAAGCTCCTGTAAGCCCTCAAGCAGAGCCTGCTCGCTGCGCCGAATCATATCTGCCAGCTGCTCATCGCCCGATGAGGATAGAATCAGTGTCCACTGATCTCGGTACCATTGATTGCGCAGCGGGAATGCAAAACTTTCGTTATTCAAAATTCGGTTCTCCACATCATCGCTGGTAATCGAGCGGATAAAATTGGCCGTATTACCATCCTGATCCAGAGGAGCTGCAAAAATTACGTTCCGAAGTTGTTTCACCTGCTCCAGCTGTTTATTGGTACGAAACTCCCGAAACGTAACTCTGTACCTCGGCTCCGGCGCAGGCAACGTAGTAATTCCACCGCCAAATACCTCGCGGATCGCCTCTGCTGTCTCGCTGTTCCAGGCCGTCGAATCCATAACTACGAATACCTCGTCGATTGCACCGGTCGACAGCTGCCGGTAATCTCCGTCGCACCCTCCCATCAACCCGAAAAAAATAAGGCCTAAAAGAACGCCAAAAACGGTGCTGGGGTGAATGCGATTGGAAGCAGAATGAGCCTTTCTTGGTTTGAAAAATTGCATCATAAGAGACTTTGGTTTGTGTTCTGCATGCTGGTTCGAATAAGGCCCGTGGCAGAGCGAACCGGCTCCATCACCGATTCCGCACGCTCCTGTGCTTTTTTTGCCCCCTCCCGAAGAATATCCCGGACGTAATCGAGGTCTTTTGCAAGTTCATCGCGACGTTCGGCGGCCGGGGCAAAATACTCCGTCATCATCCCGAGAAGCTCCTTTTTTGCATGGCCATACCCGTACCCACCTTCACGGTATTTCGCAGCGATCTCCTCCCGCTTCTCCTCTGCTGCAAACAGCCGAATGAGCGCAAACACATTGCAGGTTTTGGGATCTTTGGGGCTTTCCAGCGGTGTGGAATCTGTTTCGATCGACATCACCCTCTTTTTCAGCTCCTTTCCGCGTGCAAAGATCGGAATGGTATTGCCATACGATTTGCTCATTTTCCTGCCATCCGTCCCGGGAACCACGGCTACCGATTTCAAGATCGATTCTTCTGGTTGTCGCAAAAGTCCGTCACCATAATAGTGATTGAGACGTTGTGACAGGTCCCTTGCAATCTCAATGTTCTGCTTTTGATCCTCCCCAACCGGTACCAGATCGGCATGCACGATTAAAATGTCGGCGGCTTGCAAGATTGGATAAGTGAACAATCCGATATTCGGCGAAAGTCCGTTCGCAATTTTATCCTTGTAAGACACCCCCTTCTCCATCGATGAAACCGGGGTTACCGTTCCCAAAATCCAGGCCAGTTCGGTTGTTTGCGGAAGATCGGATTGCAAATAGAGGGTGCATTGCGCCGGATCCAGTCCAAGTGCCAGGTAATCCAGAACCACATCCAGCGTATTCTGGCGAAGTACATCCGCATCCCGCACCGAGGTTAGCGAATGATAATTGGCGATAAAATAGAAGGCGTCCCCACTCTGCTGCATTGCGATGTGTTGGCGCATAGCCCCAAAATAGTTTCCAATGTGAAGCTGTCCGGATGGTTGAATGCCGGATAGGATGGTTTTGGTGTGCGTCATGAGTGTCGGGCAGGAATTACGGGGTTGGTTGTTGCGAGGTTGGTTGTTGTGAGACTGGTTGTTATAAGGCTGGTTATTGCGAGGTTGGTTGTTGCGAGGTTGGTTGTTGCGAAATCGGTTCTATGATTTTGTTTTCGGGTTGATGTAAATAAACCTGGATTGTACGCCACCAACGGGATTTTACAGGGGCCTCACTGAGGCATTGTGGAAGCATTGGAATATAGCAAAGATGAACCTAAGTCGCGATTCAGATCTGCCTGTCTTCTTCCTGCCTTCTTCTTTCTCTGGGAACAGAACCAGAGAATTTAAACGGTTTCATTGCGTGCTTCACTTTCTTATATTCGAACAGCCGCAAGCAACCCAGTACAAAACCAGAAAAAATTCCTATTTGGCAGAACCGTTACAGAACAAAATATTCCCTTTCCCCTGCCATGTTTCGTTTCGATCCAGGCAGGTGATCCATCAACCCGAAACCGGAGTCGTTTCATTTTGAAGACGTCTGTTCTGAACCCGTTCCTGATCCTCTTTTCCGTTGTTCTGCTGCATGGATGCGCTGATCTCACCCCAGCCGAACGCATCACGCCGGTACGCATCGGATCCATTTCGCTAACCCCGCCACTCCTCGACTTCTCCCAGCAAACCAGCAGTAGCGATACATCCGTAACCATTACGCTCGAATTGCTACTTAAAGAACCGGCCGATCGTGCGCTCATGCTGGCTGTAAGCCGGAATCAAACGATTTTTGTGTCGCGACCGCTGCCTCCGTTCGAAGACAACCGATACCGAACAACCCTGCCACTGAACCTCAACACGTTGCAATCCGATTCCTACCTCTTTAGCGTGTACGATCCGCTGACCACAGAATCCGACGATGCAAGAGCGGAGCTACGAGTTACCGGGATCACCCTCTCCCCGCCTGTGCTGCTGAGCGTATCCAATCCCGATACTGTAAAAATTCCAGACAGCGGCACACAGCAAATGCGCTTTGAAGCACGTGCTGCCCATCCACAGGGGCTCTCGTTCCTTAGCCGTGTGGACCTGTTTTTGATCGATCAAGAGGGAATCCGACTTGGGGATCTGTTTGAGCTTACGGCCGTTCCCGATCAAACAGAACCCGATAGCAGGCTCTATACTACTGTGCTGGAGATCAACGAAAATAACCAGCCAGATCGCGTGGATGTATTCTACTTTGCAACGGGCGTGGACGGCCAGAGAAGCGACACCCTTCGAACCGTTTTGAATATTGTACCATGAATGTTGCTATCAATGTTGCTATGAATCTTGCTACGAAAGTTGCTATGAGTATTGTCAAAAGTTTTGCCGTCCATGGTACGGAAAATCATACAGAAAAATTTGCCCGTACCGGTGTGCGAAATGGTTCGTTTGTTTTGTTCGGGTTGATGGGAATGCTTTTGGGGGCGAATCCGGCGAACGGACAGCTGGTTGCTCCGCTGCCAGAGCCGTTCTACTCCCTTCGGCAAAACTCGGTGTCTTCGATGGAAGCACGTCCTGAAGCGGTCTGGACGGGTCCAGGACTGAACCGAATTTCCGATCTGGATGGCTCGATCTTTGTTCCTGAGAATGCCGACAGCCTCTTTTCCGGACGTGGCAGGGCGTTTTCGATGCAGGTATCCGGAGATATCGTTTTTGCAGGCCTCGGTTACAGCACTATACTGAACGGGAGCTCGGTGCAAACCGCACAAGGGTATCTGCTCACCCGCGACAATGGCGAATCGTGGGATTTTTTCGATTTTCCGCTCGATCCGGTGCCGGATGATCCCGAACAGTGTGGCGGAACGTCCGTTGGTCCGCCCTGTGATCTAGAGGTACAATATGGTGGAGAAACGTACTTTCGGACTCGCATCACCGTACCCCAGCAATCTCCACCGTTTGAGGTCGATTTTCGAGATAATACGTTCCTGTCTGTGAACTGGGCTTCCGGTTTGCTACGTTCGTCCGATGGCGGTGAATCATGGGAGCGTTTGCTATTACCGCCAGGTTCAACGACAACGATGGCGCCCGGGCAGTCTCTTCAATGGACGTCTCAAACTTCATCCGGAGAAACCGTAAACCGGTACGATCCGCGGTACGACAACAATCTGCTTGGGTTTGGGTTGATGATCGACAGCTCGGACCGAGTGTGGGTGGGTACAGCCGGAGGACTCAACATTTCGGAGAATGCACTAGATGCACCGTCTGGGGAGATTGAATGGCGGCATATTCGAGCATCATCCGAGCTTCGCGGCCTGCCCGGCAACTGGATTGTGACGATTCGGGAAGAGCCCGAAACCGGCATCGTATGGCTGACTACTTGGAACGCCTCCCAAAATGACTATGACCGTTTTGCACTGGCTTCTACCTCCGATGGCGGACAAACTTTTCAGCATTATCTCACTGGTGAACGGATTAACGATATCGGATTCCGGAACGGACGGATCTATGTAGCGGCCGAAAGCGGTCTTTTTGTATCGGATGACCGGGGGAACAGCTGGATTCGCTACGGGGAGATTCGCAGTGCGAACCGGGTTTTAGGACAGAATACCTCATTTTACAGTGTTGCATCTACAGAGTCTGCAATCTGGATCGGTACGTCGGATGGTGTTGCTGTGTCGCGGGATGATGGAGAGAACTGGGATATCCTTCGAACCGATATGCCGCTTGCAGGAGGCAATGTCTACCAGCCCGATGCCCCGGATGTAAATGCATACGCCTATCCCAATCCATTTGCACCCAGACTACACTCGAATGTACGAATCCGGTTTGAGGCCATGGGGCCGGATGCACGTATCCAGATTTTTGATTTTGGCATGAATCTGGTGCACAGCGAGACCATGCAGCTAACAGGTGACCCAGGTGCATATGAGTTTTCCTGGGATGGCAGCGATCCCACCCGGCGTCTTGTGTCAGATGGACCCTATTTTTATCAAATTGAAACCGGAGGAGAGATGATCCGAGGTAAAATTTTGGTGATTGACGGATGAGAAATGCAGGCATATGGTTTCGTAAAGCCCGTTCGAGGGTGTTTTTTCTGGCAGGATTCCTTTCGGTGCTGATGGCGGTTTTACTCCCTCTTACAACCGACCTTCTGTTGGCTCAAAAAGGTGGATATGCGGGTGCATTTTCACGGATGGGCTACGGCCCGCGGGGGATCGCAATGGGTAATGCCATGTCTGCATTTGCGGGTGATGGTTCCTATGCCTACTACAATCCGGCGTTGGCAGCACTAAACCAGGATCATATTCAGGTGGATATGGCGGCGGCTCGTCTCTCGTTCGATCGTTCATTGCACATGACCGGTGTACAGTTGCAGCTTCCCCCCTCTGCCGGAATCTCCTTTTCGCTGATTCATGCAGGAGTGCAGAATATCGACAGCCGGACGAGCAGCGGGTATCACATCGGTCAGATCTCTACCGATGAATTTCAGCTACAATCTGCTTTTGGGCTTCGAGTGCGTGAGCAAACCTGGCTGGGTATCGGTATTAAATATCTGATCAGCCGATTCCACAACGACATGGAGAACAGTACCAGCATCGGCTTCGATATCGGCCTGCGCCATCAGTTCACTACGTCAACGGCGCTGTCTGTTTCGGTTCACGATCTGTTTGCTGCATACCGTTTTGATGCATCGGGATTGTATGGTATCGATCAGTCGATTCGAAACGAGCAAGCCTTTCCGGTCCGTACAAAAGTGGGATTTGCCTACACGCCGGAATCGATCTGGTTTTTGATGGGAGAACTAGAGATTCAACGATCGGATGCGGAACAACAGACGGTACAGACTGGGGAGTCGCAGGGGAACCCGGTGGTGCGGACCGTACGTTCCGAAACAAGAAGCTACCGTCATTTGGTCAAGGCAGGTGGTGGGGCTCATGTTCATGAACGACTTACGCTACGTGCCGGTATGCAGTGGGTGGAGCCCAACGGAGAATCGTACCTTCGGCCCGGAGCAGGATTTTCCCTGCATCTCCCTTGGGATCGTTTTTCTCCCTCGATCGATTATGCTGCATTTAAGGAGCGGGCTGGGGTTCCACTGGCCCATCTCTTCTCCTTCCGTTTTCACCTATAACTACGGGATTATGAACTACATGAGATCTCTAATGAATTCACAATCGTTTAGACCGACGAAGAGAGCGTACTGGCAAACCGTTTCAGTGCTGTTTGTCCTGCTTGGTATCCTTATCACCCCGAATCCAAAGCACCTGCTTGCACAGGATACAGGCAGTGGTCTGGATTTTTTGAATATCGGCCCGTCGTCGCGTATTCTTTCCCTGGCCGAGGCTTCAACGGCAACGCTTACCGGTTCGTCGGCAATCTACACAAATCCGGCGTTGCTGTCGTTTGAGTCTGCATCGGGGGCAGATGTGGGCTATACGCTCTGGATTGGGGATATCAACAATCAGTTTGCGTCGGTAAATATCCTGAAAGATCGGTTTTCGTATGGGTTTGGTGTGTATAATTCTGGGTCGGGTGGGTTTGAAGCGAGAGACACGCCCGGGCCATCGGCTGGCAGTTTTAGCATCTCTTACTTGTCGCTTGCGGCGTCCGGGGCCTATCGTTTCGGGGATCTTGCTGTGGGTGCAACGGGGCATCTGCTGCGGGAGGAGGTTTTTTCGTATCGTGCTTCCGGATTTGCATTTACGGCAGGGGCTGCGATGGAGCTTCTGGATAGCCGGGTACGACTGGGTGCCGTGTTGCAGCATGTGGGAGAAATGAATGCGCTGGATCTGGTTTCCACAACACTTCCATCGAGTTTTAGGTTTGGGTTTAAAGCGGATTTAATCGAAGTTCGCTCGAGGGGGTTGAATGATTTGCCGGTGCTTTTTACGTTGCACGGGGATTTGAATCAGCATTTGAATGATCTGCCGCGGGTGGATTTTACCGGTGAGTCGTCGGATGATCCAGCCCGGTTTTTTTCGATGGCGATTAGTGCCAATGCGTCGGACCTGATTACGGCACAGATCGGGTATCGCTGGGGGCCTACTGAACGGCCGGTTAGTACGGGGTTTGGGGTGTATGTAAAGCCGGTCTATGTGCATTATGCGTTTGTTCCGTTCTCAACCGGCTTTGGCAATGTTCATTCGCTGGGGGTTAGGACTCATTTCTAAAAGGGATGCATGAAACAGATTCAGTCCATTGAGGAGCTCTACACCGGGTTGATTGAAGGACCGGGTGAAAGTGAATGCGAAGGTGAAGGTGATTTCAAGGGTAAGTGCAATGGGGGGAGTACCCTCTTTGTGGTACCGAGGATTCGATACGATGTTCGCCGGTCTGATTATCTGTATCAATTGTACCGGCCCATGCTTTCTTCGGATCGCTCGAATCCATCGGGTCACTTGGACGGAGTGATGAATCACTCTACACCCCTTACCGTTCGAAGTCTCAGTTTCTGGGAGCATAGGTTACTGCTAAAGGCGGTATTCCAGGCGCCATCCCGATCATTACTTCATTATCATTGGTTTGAGATACAGGATTTGCGATCGCTCGCCGGAATGGTATGGAAGTGGTTCTGCCTTTTTTGGTTTCGAAAGCGTGGAGGGAAAATTGTGTGGACGATTCATAACCGCATGCCACACAATCCGGTATTTCCTCGCCTCAATCTGGTGATGCGACGATGGTTGGCTTCCGTTTCGGACAGAATTCATCTGCATTGCCGGGAGATAGCCGATGATGTGCAAGAGTATTACAGGGTTGATGCTTCCAAAATTGTAGTACTTCCTCACCCCACTTTCGAAGCCCGGATTCTGGAACGTACAACGGCCCGGAACACGCTTTACCAAACCAGAAACCTTCCGATCAACCCGAAGGACACACTGTTTCTCATGTTTGGACAGATCTCTCACTACAAACAGATTCCACCGGTTTGTGATCTATTTGCCGCGATGAAGGGGGCCGAACCGTTAGCCGAATCTGGCCCAGCCGGTGGCACAGAGCAGCAAGCCGAATCTGACCCGGCCGGTGGGGTTTATCGCCTGCTCATCGCAGGACCCGTAAAAAAGGGACAACAGTCGGTGTTGCGGCAAATCCAAACTATCGCGGATCACTCAGATAACATACACATCATCGCGGACTGGATTCCGGACGAGGAGATGGATCTGCTATTTAGTGCATCCGACTGTGTCATTTTAAACATGAAAGAGATCTGGATGTCGGGAGTCGCAATGATGGCCCGCAGCTATCAGAAACCGCTGATTCTTCCACGAACTGGGTGTCTTCCATCGCTCAACCAACCCGGCTCTTCATCCATGCTGCATTTCTTTTCCGACCACAAGGAGCTTACCGACGCCATACAGCAATTCCGGAGACCCACATGAAACTCCGGACAAAAGCACTATGGATTTTGATGGGTGATGGCGGCGCAAAGCTGTTCGGACTCCTGGCTACACTTCTTCTTGCCCGAACCTTTGGTGTCGAATCGTATGGTGAGATCACGTACGCCCTTTCCATTCTGGGGATTGCCGGATTGTTCACCGACATGGGGCTGCACACACTGGGTACCAGAAACAGTGCACTCCAAATCCAGTTCTCGGGATCCCCCGAAGCTCAAAACGGCCCCTCCAGTCTGTTCTGGCTTCGAATCCTACTGGCCATCTCCGTTTTCGCCATCTTTTTCCCGATCATCTGGTTCAAATTCGCCAGTCAGCCCCAGCTCCGGATGCTAACCCTCCTTTTTCTGATCTCCGTCGTTCCGCAAGCCCTTCAAACCGAATGGTACTTTCGCGGCACCCAACGATTCCGATGGTACTCCCTCTCCCGCTGGATTCAATCACTCACCTACCTCATCGGCCTGTTGCTACTTGCACAAACCCGTAGTGTGACGATCGTCCCAGTCATCTTCAGCGTTTCCATTCTGTTTGCCGTTCTGTTCCAGTGGGCAGGCTACAAACCACTTCACGAACTTTTCCGCAGGCCGCGAATCATTGCCTGGAAAAAACTTATCCGTTCCGGCATCTACCTCACCGCGGGTAGCTTTCTGTTCCAAACCGTGATCCTTCTGCCCCCGATCCTGATGGAGCTGCGCTTCTCGCTGTATGAGCTTGGACTATTTGGAGCGATGTTTAAAATTATTCTCGCCGCCATGATTGCCGACCGGGTTTTCACAACACTGCTACTTCCGAATCTGGCTGTCCTTCACCAACAGCCCAACGCTGATATTGCCGGAGAGATTCGACCCATTGTGGTATGGATGCTTTTTTTCGGGTTGATGGGATCCATTTTCCTGACCTTTCTGGCTTCCGGGCTTACCGGGCTTCTTTTCGGCGAACAATACCTGACAGGGGCTGCCGGACTGCCCATTTTATCGCTATTCCTGCCGGTGACGTTTGTGAATTCGGTGTATTTGTTTGGGCTCATCTCCGCCGGGCGTGATCAGTCGTATCTGCAGGCAGGAGTACGGGGTGGATTGGTAGCCGTCGTGTTCATGGCAGCGGGCGCACTGAGCGGATCGTATACGGTGTTTCTTCTGTCGCTACCCCTGGCAGAGGCGGCCATTACCTATGTGGTCTACCGATCCTATCGCCAAACGATCCCGGCAACATTTCCGATACGGGCCTGGAGACTTGTGCTGGTGTATCTGCCGATTGCCGGATTGGGGATTATGGTATTGGATCTAAACGATGCAGGGTTGACCGCGAATAATCTGGTGGTTGCGTTGCTTGCTCTTTTGCTGTTTATTGCCGGAGCAAGGGCAACAGGCGGAATTTCGAAGGAGGATCTGCAGTGGCTGAAACGGAGAGTGCAATGAATTCCGATAGACGTGTCGACCGGCGTGTAGTTCGGGTCGGGTTGATGGGTGAGCACCCCGGCTGGGAACAGCTTTTAAACCAGATTGGTGCACCATGGTCGTTTGTGGACCCGGACCAATTTGGATCCAAAGAGGAATCCAGTGAATCGCAATCCNNATCGCAATCCCTATCGCAATCCCCATCGTTCAGCCTCCTCATCATCCCGTTACTATTGGATGCAGTTCAAATGCAAACCGCTCTGCAATGGATCGATAAAAATGTGGGCATCATCGATTGCACGGGTCAGTTTCAAGATCAGATGCCGGTTCAGTCCTTCGTTCGTTCCATCAAACCGAACCAATTTGATGCACCGTTTTCCCTGCCCATGCCCGCGTACGTATACGATACCTGCCTTACACTTCGGCACGGGGCGACCGGCAAGGGAATTCTTCGGGTGCAGGATCACAGACCTGTGGCCTTTTTTGGCTGGGACCCGATGCACCTGTTTTATGATCCCGACATGACGTGGCGCCGGTTTCATCACTCCTCGCTGCCCACCACAGCAGAACGGGTTGCCAGGCGTCCCTCCTATCCGCTCATGATGCTGGTTCTGGAGCTTCTTGTGGAGATGCATCACCGGGTGGGTCTTCCATTTGCCCATTTTTGGTGGCATCCCGATAAAGATCGAACCCCATTTACGTTCCGGATCGACACCGACTATGGATCGGAGAAGCAGCTAACCGAGCTCTACGAGGTGTTTCGAGAGTTTGAGGTACCTGCAACCTGGTTTATGCATACCGGGGTACTCAAAGATTTACAGTTTCTAAGCGATTTTAAGGATCAGGAAATTGCCTTTCATTGCGAAGATCACCGGCAGTTTAGAACCACAGATGGGTTTCGTTTGGATATGGTACGCGGGCTGAAGCGATTAAACAAAACGCTGGGTCGGCCTGTGCAAGGATATGCCGCTCCGTACGGCGGGTGGTCGGATGCACTGCACGAGGTACTTGACGATGAGGAACATCCAGACACATTCAGATTTCAGTACAGCAGCGAGTTTGGCTATGATTACGATGGATTTCCCTCGGAACCGCTCTACACAAATACCTTGCAAATTCCGGTGCACCCCATCAGTTTTGGGACTCTCCGACGATTTGGATACCAAGAAGATTCGATGAAAGAGTATATTCGGGAGTGGGTTGATGTGAAAGGCCTGTTGCACCTGCCCCTGCATTTATATGTGCACCCATCTGATATCCAGCCCGGACAGCTGCGGGAGGTGTTGGAGATGTTGTCGTCCGAACCGCTTCAGGCCATGACAATGAGCGATTATGCGTCGATGTGGAGGAAGCGGACGAATCTCGCTTCGCAATGTTGGTTTTCGTTGGAAAACAACAACCTCAAATGTACCGGTGACATCAAATGGCCGGTCGCTGTATATCCGATAGATCCAGATCACTCCACATCTGCCGATGGACCTCCACAAAGATTCTTTTTCAGCGAATCCAATGCCAAAGGATCCTTCCCAATGGACACCTTGTCACAGCCAAAGCCGCACAAACATTTTGAGGTTCGCGACCTGGAGTGGTTGAATCGACGTTCAGATAACAATACACTCTCTTGGTTTCGGTTCAGGAAATATCAATATTTGAGCTGGCTATGGAGAAACAAAGAATGAAGATCCTGATGATCCCACCTGCCAGTGCCGGGATGGTGAATGGCGGCGTCCGAATGCAGGTGTTGAAAACGGCTGAAGCACTGCGAAATCAAGGTGTGGATGTGCAGCTTTTCAATCCGCTAGAATTGCGGAATCCAGCGGATTTCGACTTGGTTCACCTATTCCAGACTGGCCATGAAATGCTCTCTTTGTCCAATCTCATTCCAACCCAATCCGTCCCCGTAGTATTGTCGCCCGTCCTGTTTAGTCGTCATCCCGCGGAGCGTATGCGGCGTTGGCTCTGGTTCGAATCGCTTTTTTTATCCCGATTGGGGGGAGCCACTACCGAGTTGATGGTAAAGAAAATGGTGTGTGAACGAGCCGATCTTCTGTTGCCGAACACTCCGGCGGAGGCTGCATGGATCCAGAGCGCATTTGGTATCGCATCAACCCGAATCCAATGGATACCGAATGGTGTGGATAGGCGTTTTGCAGAGGCTGATCCTCGACTGTTTGAGGAAAAAACAGGTTTGCAAGGGATCACGCTGTTTGTGGGGCATGTGGTATCGGAGCGGAAAAATTTACTGAGGGTGATTGAACAGTATCGCGCTGCGGATATGGTACCGAAGACTGAAGGTTTGGCCCCAATGACTGAAGGCATGACCTCAAAATCTGTACCTCCTCCCCCGCTTGTGCTGATTGGGCAGACGGAGGGTGGCGGAGGGTATGGGGAGGCCTGCCGGCAGGCGATCGAGAGGAATCCCGATGTGATCGCTTTGGGCCCAATGGACGCGGAGGGTCCAATGCTCGCCTCTGCCTATGCATCAGCCCGTGTATTTTTGCTGCCGTCGCTGTTCGAAACGCCCGGCATTGCGGCAATGGAAGCAGCCGTGGCCGGTGCGATACCGGTGGTTACGGCATATGGTGGGACCAAGGATGTGTTTGGTGATGATGCGATCTACGTGAAACCTTCCGACACGAAAGGGATTCTGGAAGCCGTTGCCCGGGCGCATCAGCAATGGGAAACACACAGCGAACGAGGTGGAACCTGGAGCGGTGCTCAGCGCTACAGCTGGGATGTGGTGGCTCAGAAAACCCTGGAGGCGTACCGAAACCTATGAATCATTCCAATCCTTCCGTAAATCATTCCCCTCCTGCCAAAACGATCTGCGTCATTTTTGGAACCAGGCCCGAGGTAATCAAGCTTGCCCCGGTGATCACCCGTCTGCGTAACAGCCAGTTCCAAACAACCGTCGTTCACACGGGGCAGCACACAACCCTCACCGAAGACCTGACGAACTATTTTGGACTGGATCCTTTGATTTTGTTGGATCGTGCGGATGCAAATGATGAAGATTCAGATAATGCAGATACAAATGATATAGGTTCCGCCCATAAAAGAATGGCAAACAACGTTTTAGATTCTAGTCGCTCAATGAAAAACCCTTCTGAAAGCACAGACATCGGTCAGGTTCTCGGGTTGATGCGATTGGTCTCCCGTTTTCTAGAGACTCATTCACCGGATCTGGTTCTAGTCCAGGGGGATACCGCAAGTGCGCTGGCCGGAGCAATGGCCGCCCACTACATGAAAATTCCTGTGGCCCATCTCGAAGCCGGCCTTCGATCTCACGATCGGACGCAGCCATTTCCCGAGGAAACCAACCGGATCTTGATCAGTCAACTGGCCGATCTTCACTTTGCTCCCACAACAACAGCAGCGGAACAACTCATACTGGAACAGGTGAACCCAAAATCGGTATACGTGACCGGTAACTCTGTTGTCGATGCATTGCACACCATTCTAAACCAAGTGAAGACCTCCGCCAAAGAGACTCACCAGAACTATACGGCAGGCTACTCAAAACTTGCCGTACTGACCACGCACCGAAGAGAGAACCTTGGAGACCCCCAGCGAAGAATTCTTCAAGCAGTCGTCGATCTAGCCCGCCAACACCCGGATTTGCGGATTCTATGGCCTGTGCACCCGAACCCAGCCATTCGCACCGTTCTCGATCTCTTTGATCTACCCGTAAATTTTCAGACCCTGCCCCCGCTATCCTACGTGGATTTTATCCCATTGCTGAATGCTTGCGATCTAGTTTTAACAGATTCCGGCGGTATTCAGGAGGAAGCACCAGCATTGGGCGTACCTGTAGTCGTTCTGCGCGAAAAAACAGAGCGGCCGGAAGTGATCGATGCCGGATATGGAGTTCTCGCCGGTAGTGATCCGGAAAAAATACGGGCTGGTGCCGAACACTTTCTTCAACAACGGTTCTCAGCTACTCCGGCTACACTCTATGGAAATGGCACTACATCGGAGCAAGTGTTGAAGATCCTCATCGATCACTTTGCAACGTAACACTTGAGGTTCCGGATCCATAAGACAAGAGCCCAGATCCCAAAAAACACCGCCTCACCCCCCTTTAGGATGGTGATGGAATTGGGTATTTTTTAATTGGAGCTACGCACCGAATAAGGGTGCCCATTAAAATTATCAACATCGAAAAAATCAATACGAGCTATGAATGTCTACATTGCCGATACGCTACCCCATCAAACCGTAACCGATCTTGAATCACTTGGTTTAACGGTTCAAAACCACCCGGAATCCGGCATGGATGCGTTGAACGCCGGCTTACCCCACAGCGACATACTCATTGTCCGGTCTACGAAAGTATCCGAAATATGCATGAAAAAGAGCCCGAATCTTATGCTAATCATCCGGGCAGGTGCGGGGGTAAACAATATCGACCTGAATGCAGCAAGCGGACTTGGGATTTACGTTGCAAATTGCCCGGGAAAAAATGCCATTGCCGTCGCAGAGCTCACATTGGGGTTGATGCTGTCCCTGGATCGATCCATCGCGGAGGGGGTTCAGGATTTTCATGCAGGACGATGGAATAAGGGGCTTTACAGTAAGGCAGACGGGCTTTTTGGAAAAACACTCGGGGTGATTGGAACCGGCCAGATTGGAACCGAAGTGATCCGACGTGCGCAGGGATTCGGGTTGAATATCGTTGCATGGTCCCGATCCCTTACCGCCGTTCGTGCAAAAGAGTTGGGGATTGTGCAGGCATCGTCGGTAAGGGAAGTTGCCGAACAAGCCGATATTCTGTCGGTACATCTTGCCTATCACGCGGAAACAAAGGGAATTATTTCGGAGCAGGTATTGGCAAGCCTAAAAGATGGCGGAGTATTTATCAACACATCACGCGCAGAGGTAGTGGATGAGATGGCACTCGTACGGGAAGTTCAGAGTGGCCGGCTAAAGGCGGGCCTGGACGTGTTTGAGGGAGAACCTGAGGGAAAAACCGGGGATGTGGACAGTCCGCTAAGGGGGCTTTCCGGCGTACAGGTTACCCATCATATCGGCGCGAGTACGAAACAGGCCCAGTCCGCGGTGGCCGATGCTGTAGTGGAGATCATTCGCACCTATGTACGGGAGGGACGGATCACCCATTGGGTAAACCGGTCTGAAACCAGTAAAGCCCCCTGGAAGCTTGTGGTGCGACATTACGACAAACCAGGAGTACTGGCCGGCGTACTCACTGCTCTGAAATCACGAGATATCAATGCTCAAGAGCTGGAAAATGTGATCTTTGACGGCCACGTGACGGCTTGCTGTACGATTCAGCTCTCTGCAGAACCGGACGAAGATCTGCTCCGTGAGATTCGCTCCAAAGAGGATGAGGTGATTAGTGCCATGTTACTGAAAAACCGCTAAATCGAGATGCAACAACAAGCAACGGCAATAGAGACTCAATAATCTGCTTCCAGAAGTTTCCGGAGTTCTTTCAACCGGTTTTGTCGCTCAGAGTCTGTGGAACCCTCCTGCTGTTCCGCAATATCGAGCGCTTCCAGCCCCAGTTGCTTGTACATGCGCAGTCGCGCGGTATCATTCTTAAGTTGCCCCAAATGACGTTGAATCGTATCTACATCACCCCGTTGCACAGGTCCGCTTAACGACCGCGAAGGGCCATTCTTCAAAATGTTCTCAAGCGTTGTTCTCACAATTGGTTCCAGCGCCGATAATGGGATCTTATTATCCAGAATCGATTCCACTACATGAAATAGCGAAACCATGTAATTGGAGGCGAATACAGCCGCCAAATGGAGCAGCTGCTTCTGCTCCTCCGTAACCATTTTGTACGTGCCATGCTTTTCGCGGATCCATGTTTGGAGGGTTGATGTAACCGCCTTATCGCCCATCAGACTATAGAAAATGGTATCAAGCGATTCCCGTCCGGATGGATAGGTGAATGTTTGAAGCGGATGCATAGAGGCGATCGATGCTCCTTGGTTTGCAAGCGGTTGCAGAGGTGTTAGTCCAAATGAACCAGATAGGTGAACAACGGTTTTATGACTCCAATCGCAGGGAATGCGAGTAAGCTGATTCACCGCAGATGGTATGGCAGAATCCCGGACCGCCAAAAAAATCCAGTCTCCCAGATCCTCCGGAGACTCAGGTTCACATCGGACTGGTTCATGTGAGGAATCTTTCGAGTTCTCCTGTGAGGACGGTCGCACGGGCATGGAAGACGAAGAATGAGCCGGTGGTACACAACGTTCCGGCTTCGGGTCCCAAACAGAGTATAGCAACCCTCGCGACGACCACTCATCGCACAACGCAGAACCTACGGCGCCATGTCCCAGTATCGTTACCTTTTGCATGTTGAACGGATCGACTATATGCTCTTTCTTTTTTTGCATTTGTGCCTCCAGATTTTGCATTTGTGCCTCCAGATTTTGCCTTTGTGCCTCCAGATTCTGTATTTGCGCCTCCAGGCCGTTACGTAGTTACATCTGATTGCCTACGAATATAACAGATCGAAACCGTAAGATTCTTGTATGACGTAACATGAATCGTTCCTTTACGCCCGTCGGGAAAGGCCACCGTTACCATTCTAAGATCCCGATCATCAACGGTCAAACATATCGAGTTCATGGGTTGCCGCAATCCAGTTCCGATCGCCTTGAGAGCCGCCTCCTTCATCGTCCAGATCTGAATCGGTGTAAACATTTCGTTCAGATTCTGCTGCTCCATTGGATGTTTCATCCGCTTACCAATCCGTTCTGCAACATGACGATCCAATCGCTCTATATCAACACCAACCGTAAACTCCTCCGACACCACTGCCACCACTTGCCGGTCTGTATGGGAAAAACTCACCGATATATGCGGCTCCCCGGAGATTACCCTAGGTTTCTCATACTTTTGTGCCTCGATCACTGCATCTCGGCGTCCCATCAACCCGTCGATAATAAAATAAAGCAATGCCCGGCCAGAAACCGACTCTCTCCCTTCTACTGTGGTTCCAGCCGATAGCATTTCGAGTTGAACCGGATGCCAGTACAGACTGATCGATGCAGGAATGATTCCTTCGATGTCGATCCTTTCTACGTTGTCCTGCGTAATCAACTGCCTCATATCTATATTTATATTCACATGAATTCAGAGAATTTAATCAAATTAGTTCCTATTATTAAGCACAGTATTACAGGTCTATATGCAAGATCACCAGGAAGATTTAATGTGATTCTAGAAAACCTGTAAATATGTAATTACACTTTTTAATAAAAATCACGAAGGTATATGCCCAAAGAACTTCAGTTTGACAGATCTCAAAAATATTCAGATCTATTCCGTGCAATACATGTAAATTCCACCTATTTACTCATTTTGATGGTAGGATCTTATAAAAGTGCTGAAGTACAATTCTTCGAAAGTTTTACTCGAAATACAGGTTTAGAGTTGATGGAATACGACATGAACGATCTAATTTTCGGGGATGAAGAGAAAACAAAATCGCGTATCAACTCATTTTTCAAAAGTCTGCCGAAGTCATCCAATGCGATCATTCTTCGTAACGCCGATCGCCTGAATGGAGCCTTCACTGGCAACTCCATCAGCAAAATGCGCTATGCAACCCCGCAAGAGAAGTATTTTTTATCATGCCTGGATCGATCAGAAACGATTCTGTTTCTGGACTTCTCAAATCGAGCCAATATCATTCCTGCCTTTCGACGGTATGCTCACTTGATTGTGGATTTTACTGCGAGTGCTGGCCTGGTACGCCGGTTCATTGGGCGATATCTAAATTTCTCCATACTGGGTGGTAGATTTGATACCAAAACAAAGATAATGACCCGTTGACGTAGTTTTTTGAACACAAAGAACTACATCTTAACCTTACTCTCCTGCTTCGGATCAAGATCATACAATGAGGAAACTGTAGCCTGAATCGTTTTATACCAGTTGTTCCCGAATTTGTCGTTAATTTCATAAAAGTCGGCAAAATCCGGCTGGCGCAATGTCATCTTCCACGCCTGGCTCTTTGCCTTAAACACGGGATCGATGTACAGCAACTCATGATACAGCAGCATTTTTTTGGTCTCTTTGTCCAGCATATCCCACAAATCCCCTGACACCTCGATCAGATAATCATTCCCGGAGTAATGTTTCACCTCGTGGGAGGCTTTGACGCAGCGAGCCGCTCGCTGTTTGGAAATATTTGGATACACAAGAATATAGCCGACTTGAGCCGGACCCAGTTCCATGTTATACTGCTCAATCACCTCCCGAGCCAATGTTTCCATCTCTTCCGACTCGTTTAGTTGTTTTTCCGTGAGCGTTACTTCTTTATTGGGGTTAAAATTCTGTGGTACTGCCATAACATTTTTACTTCGGGTTGATGGGAAAGGCTTTGGTTTTTGGTATGAACTTTACCGCTGAAAAAAACTTTTCAAGATTCCGACGATCCCTTTTGCAGGTTTTTTGAACCGTTTGTTGTGCTTGGATGCAACCTCCAAAACCGGTGGAATCACAACTTTTTCCTCTTTTGCTGATTTGTTAGGTACGGACGAACCCTTCGCCGCTGATCCCTTTGCTGTTGATCCCTTTGCAGACTCTCTTTTACCCGACGAAGAACCGGAGGATGCATCATCTCGAACTTTTTCTTCCCTCTCTTTTGTGGATTTTGAACTTTTACCGGTCCGCTTTTTTTCTTTCTTGTCTGCTCTGTTGCGAGCTTGCTTCTCTTCTTTCTGCTCTTTTTGCTCTTTCCGCTCCTTTTGCTCTTTCTTCTGTTCTGCAACCGGCTTTGCACCGTCTGCCTGATTGCTGCCGGATGTTCCCTCCAGTGAAGAATCACCCCATGAAAACGACGATGCATCATCAAAGGATTCAGGAACCTGGATCACTTTGAGTGCATTCTCTTTCAGGTTCTCGATGGCAGAAAAATTTCGTGCATCTCTTCTTGTCACAAATGTGATTGCAATCCCGGTTTTGTCGTACCGCCCTGTTCGCCCAATCCGATGGATGTAGTCATCCGTACTGTTGGGAACATCGTAGTTTAAAATAATTGAAACACCTTTGATGTCAATCCCTCTTGCAAGCACGTCGGTGGCAACAATCACAGGAATCTCTTTGTTCTTGAAGGCTTGTAAAGCTCTGTTTCGCTCCTCCTGAGTACGATCACCATGAATACTTACCGCCTTAATCCCCTCTTTTTTCAAGAGCTTCTCTAACTCATCCGTACCCCGCTTGGTTGAGGTGAAAATGATACATGAATCCCAGTCCAGATCTTTGAAGATCTTTTTCACGAGAGTAATTTTTTGCGGACTAAGAAGTTTATAGGCTCTTTGCTCGACAGAGGAGCTGGCCTTCGAGCGCTCAATCTCTACGCGCCCGGGATTTTTCATAATCTTTTCCGCCAACTTTTGAATCTCTTTGGGCATCGTGGCCGAAAAGAGCAGTGTCTGACGGTTTTCTGGTAGCCACGAAATGATGGTCTTCATATCCGGCAGGAAACCCATGTCCAGCATACGGTCAGCTTCATCCAGAATCAGGCACTCCAGGGAGGAAAAATCGATCGATACGACATTGTTTTGATCCATGAGCCGACCGGGTGTTGCAACTATGATATCTACCCCTGCCTTCAGTGCTCTGGCCTGTTCAGAAAAGTTACTTCCTCCAATCACGGTAGCCGATGTAATACCGGCATGGTACCCGATGGCAAAGATCTGCTCATCAATTTGTGTTGCGAGTTCTCTCGTGGGTGAAAGAATCAGCGCTTTGATCCCGTTTCGCTCACTCTGGAGGATTTTCTCCATCACCGGAATGACAAAAGCACCCGTTTTTCCGGTTCCGGTCTGGGCAATTCCAATCAAATCTCCCCCGTTCAAGATCTGTGGAATGGCTTCGGCCTGGATTTTGGTGGGCTCTTCAAACTGCAGATCCTGGAGTCCCATTAACAGAGACTCCGACAAGTTCATATCACTAAATTTCAAAATAGCGGGTAATTTTTCTGATTTTTCCAATGTCGGTTGTGGTATCCTGGTGCGTTCCTTCATAGTGCCAGATTGAGAGCATGCCCGAACCCCGAAAGAATATAAGGTTAATTTTGGAGATTCTGTGATTAGATTCTGAGATTTCAGTGATCACTCTTTTTTATCAGGTAAAAAAATCAATACCTTTGAATCGGGAAACATTTGAATCCCATCAACCCGAGAAAAATAAAATTTTATTATGATTAAGACGATGTCCTTTACTACTTCTACTTTTTCTACTTCTTCCATTTCTTCGCTTCTTGTTTTCGCGATTTTGATGCTTTTCGCTGGTGGGTGCAATGACGGCGCGATTGGGCAAAAGGCAAATCTATCGACCAAAGCCGACTCTGTAAGTTATTCACTTGGCTACAATTACGGTCGTATTCTTGCCCAGGAGGGGATTGATGATTTGGATCTGGCCAATTATGCGGCGGGTGTCTTCGATGCCATGTATGATTCCGTGGAAGCCATCTCTGCGACCGATAGAGACTCCATTTTGATGGCTTTTCAGCAGGAGTTACAAGTGAAGCAGGAAATGGCACGGGCCGCGGAGTCTGAGAAAAATCTAAAAGAGGGCGAGGATTTTCTCGCGGAGAACCGCAACAATGAGGGAGTGGTGGAGACCGAGTCCGGCTTGCAATATCGGGTGATCGAGGAGGGAACAGGCGACAAGCCATCCGCCACAAACACTGTAGAAGTACATTATCGGGGCACACTACTAAACGGAGAGGAGTTTGACAGTTCCTACCGTCGCAATCAAACCGCAACGTTCCCGCTGAACCGGGTCATTGAGGGATGGACCGAAGGACTGCAGCTCATGAGCGTTGGTTCAAAATATGAGTTTTTCATTCCTGCATACCTTGCCTATGGTGACACCCCGCCGCAGGGTAGCCCAATCAAAGCCGGTTCCGTCCTGGTCTTTGAAGTGGAACTGATCGATATTGTGCGCTGATCTCCCCTGGTCGATGGATGCGTGAAAAACCATGGATAGGCACATGGACACCTTCCGTCTTACCCGTGAGATTCGCAAGAAGGCTTATGAGCTTGGGTTTGATGATGTAGGTTTCTCGAAGGCAGGCCCGCTGGATCCGGAAGCATTCCGGCTGGAACAATGGCTCCGACAGGGAAAACATGGAGAGATGTCCTGGATGGAGCGGAATTTCGATAAGCGAATCGATCCGCGGAAACTCGTTCCTGGAGCCAGGACGGTGGTGAGTGTCATCGCCGGGTATCGGTTTGATGAGAATCGTGCCTACGATCTGGAAACTACGCGGCCCAAAATTGCCAAATATGCGCTCGGCAGAGATTACCATAAAGTCTTCCGGAGCCGGCTTAAGAAGTTATTCGCCTACACAGAGCAGATCACAGACGAGTTGCAGGGACGTGTGTTCTCCGATTCCGCCCCGGTAATGGACAAAGCCTGGGCGGTACGTTCCGGACTTGGGTGGATGGGAAAAAACGGAAACCTCATCCATCGAAAATTGGGATCCTGGTTTCTGATTGGAGAGATGATTATCAACAAAGACTGCATTCCGGATCATCCGGTGACGGAACACTGCGGTCGCTGCACCGATTGCCTTAATGCCTGTCCGACGCAGGCCATACCCGAACCGTTTGTCATCGACAGTCGCAAGTGCATCTCCTACCTAACGATCGAATGGAAAGAAAAAATGCCACAAGAGTACCATGAAGCTCTTGGCCCCTGGATGTTCGGATGTGACATCTGCCAGGATGTATGCCCCTGGAACCGAAAAACAGAAAACGGCCACCTCACAGACCTGCAACCACGCCACGCCGTAACGCATCCCGACAAACCATGGAGCACGATTACAGAAGAGGAGTTTCACACCCTATTCGAGGGGAGCGCTGTGCGCAGAACATCCTACCATCAGTTCGTGGAAAAAGCTCAAATCACCGAGCGAAATCTGCAACAGATCCACTCCTCCTCTTGATCCGAAGAGAGAAATTCAAGTCCCGCACGTTCGGCTGCCAGGCGGATCTCATTCTCGTCCTTATCTAGTAGGCCAGACAGGAGAATCAGCCCTCCCGGACGTGTCATCGCCTTCAGATCCTCCATGTAATGCAATAAAACAGCCAAATGGATATTGGCAAGCGTGACGTCGGCCGCCTCAGGCAATACCACCTCCCCAAATCCCCCGGTCTGAGTCGTCATATTCGACACCCCGTTTCTGTCTGTATTTTCGATTGCATTCTCCAGACACACAGGATCCATATCAAACCCATAGACCATCGAAGCCCCCAATTTCGCCGCGGCAATCCCCAATATACCGGACCCGCTGCCAGCGTCAATCACCGTAGCATTTCGCACAGCATCGTAGTGTACGTCCAGTTCCTCCAGAGCCCGCAACATCAGGCGTGTAGTGGGATGATACCCCGTGCCAAAGGACATTTTCGGATCAATCATGAGCGGGATGATACGTTGGCTGTTCCGACTGGCGGATCCATTTCCCTGGTTTCGGGAAAGTCCTGTTTCCGCAAAATTTTTCGCAGCTTCCAGATCCACAGGGATCCAGGACGGTGTGATGAAAAAGCATCCTACCCGGATCGGCTGAATGGATTGTTCCCACTCCTCGTTCCAGTTTCGGGGTTCAATCTCCTCCGTTTCTATCAGCGTTGAGCCCGGAAACTGCACCATCATCCCTTCCAGTTGCTCCCGATGGGTATCATTCCACTGTGAGGAAAGCACATAGGCCGTGAGCCGGTCTCCCTCTTGTTCAAACCCGTAGAAATCCAGATCCAGCAGCTCCGCAATCAAAAACTCGTGGGCATCTTCGGGTAGTTCAAAAAGAAATTTCCGTACGTTCATGAGCGGCCAAGTGATTCGGACGCCTTTGCCGCATGCAGCAGATCGGTCTCATGCATCGAAGCAGCCTGAAACTGAATACCCATAGGTAAGCCGTTGGAGTGGGTTCCCAGCGGAACACTAATCCCACAAATGCCGGCCAGGTTGGCAGAGATGGTATAAATATCATTCAGATACATCTCCATCGGTTTCATCTGCGTTTTCTCCCCAATTTTAAACGCCGTCGTCGGTGCGGTAGGCGATGCGATAACATCTACCTCACGAAACGCATTGGAAAAATCGTTCTGAATCAGTCGCCGTACCCGCTGTGCTTTGCCATAATATGCATCATAGTACCCCTTGCTTAACACATAGGTGCCCAGAAGGATGCGCCGTTTCACCTCATCCCCAAAACCCTCCGTCCGGGACTGCTTGTACAGTCGAATCAGGGGAGAATCGCCGGCCGAATAGATATCCGCCGTCGGTCTGTCGTCGATCCCCTCCTTTAGGCGCCGCTCCATTTCATCAGCATCCGCCCGATGACCATACCGGATTCCATCATACCGGGCCAGATTGCTGGATGCCTCGGCCGTTGCGAGAATGTAGTAAGTGGCGATCGCATAATTTGTATGAGGGAGCGTAATCGGATGGAGTGTATGACCCTCTTTTTCAAGCGCACGAAGCTGCTCTTCGACGGCGAACCGGATCTCAGGATCCAGGCCCTCTGCAAAGTACTCGCCCGGAATGCCAATTTTTAAGTGCTTTTTGGAACGGATCTCCGATAGGTAATCCGGCACAGGTGCTTGCGAAGAGGACTGATCCATCGGGTCATACCCTGCCAGATGCTGCAATATCATCGCTGCGTCCTCCACCGTCTTTGCAAACGGCCCCACACAGTCGAACGATGAGGCAAATGCCACCAAGCCATATCGTGAAACACGCCCGTAACTAGGCTTTAATCCCACAACGCCACAATAGGCAGCCGGTTGACGGATCGACCCACCAGTATCCGACCCCAGCGCTACATCACACAGATCTGCCGCAACAGCCGCCGCACTTCCCCCACTAGATCCCCCGGTCACATACTCTGGATTCACAGGATTTTTTGCCGGTCCGAAGATCGAGTTTTCTGTGGAAGATCCCATCGCAAACTCATCCATATTCGTTCGGGCAATCAAAAGAGCATCCTTATCGAGCAAACGCTGAACCGATGTGGCTGTGTACACACTCTCAAAATTTCGAAGTGTTTCGCTGGAGCAGGTTACCTTCTTTCCCCGTTCACACAATACATCCTTTACTGCAACCACCATACCCGCTAGCGGTCCGGCACTCCCTGTCTCCAATTTTGACCGAATCTCCCGAGCTCTTTGTCTTACCTGCTCCCGGTCGAACCCGGTTATAATGTTATAATCCTCAAACGCATCTATCGCGCCGATGTATCTCTCTACTTTCTCCTCAAATAGATCAACAGAACCCTTCGAATCCATATTACTCATCATTTTTGTCACTACTCTTTCTGTCTCCCCACTCTACGGACATTCCAATCAACCAGATCATTTCGAAAGTCCCCCTGCCATAAACCGCATTTTTTCAAGCAATCCCCGGGCTATGTTACTTTCTAAACGGGTAACCGCCTGCTACTCGAGGACTCAGTACTTCGTATCCGTCCGGCACCCACCATCCTATTTCGAAATACCTATTTTGACTCCTTTTTTTCAAAAGAAGCTGCATCCTTTACATCCTCCGTCCCTCTGTCGATCTCCTTCTTGATATCCTCAGATGCTTTCCGGAACTCCTTAATCCCCTGCCCCATACCCCGGGCAAGTTCAGGAATCCGTTTCGCGCCGAAGAGAAGCAATATCACAAAAACGGCAATAATGATTTCCAATGGTCCGAAATTTCCCATACAAATCTATACGTTTATCGATGGTTTGAATTGTAGTTTTCATCAAAAAAAAGAAGATATAAAATTTTTCAGAGACCTTTGCCGATCGTCAGATTTTTTATTTACTTTCCCGAAAATTTTATTGAAGCCAAAAAACCTGGATCGCGGGTACTCATTCCAACTGTGATACATATCAAAAAACAACCCTGTTTTCCGTTCAATTTCCCCTCTTTAAAGAGAAATCAAGGGAACAAAGCGGGGAATGAAATGGGGTTTGATATAGTTTCTTCAGTCACTGAAAAAGGCACACGCGGATACCGAAACCATAATCATCAAGAAAATAACATATGATCTGGACTGTAGAATTAGCAGCTGTTTTGGATGATGCCCCCTTCCCCGCAACCCGTGCGGAACTTATTGAGTGGGCGGAGCGCAATGGTCTGCCACCGCAGGCGATTGACAATCTCAACGATCTGGAAGAGCTAGACGAGGGAGAAGATACCATCTACGAGGGAATCGAAGACATCTGGCCGGACTATATTCGTAAAGAGGACTTTTTCCACAACGAAGAGGACGAAGGATTTGACTACGACGATGTGTAATGCGTTTTTCTCCCAGTTTTTGTCTTATCAAACGGGTTGATGAAAGGGCTGGGTCTGCCCGAAAAGACCCACACTTGTTTGCGGGACGCATCAAAGCGAGCCTGATGTTTTCAGTAGGCCTGACTGGAATTCTGATCTGTTTCTTCCTTTTGCCGACACGAACGCACACCCTCGCTGCCCAGAATTTTTCGACGCAGAATATTCCTGCTCAGAATCTCACTGCGCAGGATGACCCACCGGATCGTTCGGTTGTGCGAACCGTGCGCCTCTCAGGGAACCGTCAGATCACCACCCGACAACTACGAAAACTGGTCCGAACACGTACCAATCGCGAATTTTTCGGGATTAGTCGTCTTACACCCTGGTACTACTTGTGGCAACTTACCGGTCTTGGGGAATCGCCTGCCTACCTGGATCGCGAAATAGTCTCCGAAGATATGGAACGGCTGCAACTATTCTACGAAAATAAAGGCTTTTTCGAGGCAACTGTCGATACTTCGATTATTGAGTACAGACCTCAACGGGTTGAGGTATCCTTCGTGATCAACGAGGGACCGCGATCTCGCATCTACAATGTACTCTATTCCGGTGTCCCCGAATTTGAGGAGATGAATGAACCAGCCGATGGGTACGCGGACTTCTTCCGGCAAAGTTTGTATCGCGACCGGTCTCCGGAAAATCCCGATGTTCGCACAGCAGAAGAATATTACGATGCCCAGAAACTACGAGACGAACAGACACGAATTGTAGAATACTTGAAGAACCGGGGGTATGCCGCCGTCGTGAGAGATTCGGTCAAAGCCAGAGTAAAAAGGCGCAACGCTGGACAAGAGCAACGAGCACGTACCGGTGCTGAACCTGTATACGACGTTATGATGATGATCCGCCCGGGTAAACTGTACCACTTTGGCGATCTGGAAATGAGCCTGTCGGCACCGGATGAAGTCGTTACGCAAGCAGAGTTGAGCGTTGTCGAGACCGACTCATTCACCAATCAACAAGGGCAATCGTACCGTTCTGTCATCCGAATTGAACAGGGAAGCGCAACCGACCCCGGACTTTTGCGTAATCAGATCGAGTTTGATCCGGGCCAACGCTTCAGTCAGGAGGCCTACCTTCAATCCGTGAACCAACTGCAAAACCTGGGCATCCTCACGGTGAACCGGTTTGGTTTCACACCTGATGGCTCGATCCCCGACTACACCCGAGACGATCTTCCGGTGTACATTGCCATGCAAGCCAATCCAAAACATTCACTTCAGATGGAATTTTTCGGCATGCAACGATATGGTTACGGATCGGGAGCCGGAATCAACTATAACAATATCAATGTAAATGGACAGGCTAACCGTCTCACGGTTGGGCTTAACGCTAGCTTCGAACTCATCACCCCGGAAACCGTACCACCGAGTATTCAGATCGAAGGATCCACCATCTTCCGAACTTTTGAAGTTCGTACCGAATATGCAGTACCTCGGTTCGTGTTCCCCTTTTTCAGCGACAGATTCGGACAGTGGTATGAGAATGCCCGAACCCGCTATTCACTCAGTTACAGCCAGTCCAGCCAGCTCTTTTTCAACATCAATACCGATATCCGGTTCGGAATCCGCTACGAACTTGCACACTCCGGCCGCAGAAGCAGCCTGCTGGACGTCATCGACATGGATGTGATCGATGCAACTCTCACCAGTGCGTTTCGCCAGAACCTTATCGATGAATTCGGAGAAAATTCCGTCGAGTTTTTGCGGATTGAGGAGGATTTCCGGCCCCAGTTTTCCTCCATCCTCCGGTACACTTACCGCGATCAAAATACCGACCTTATCAAACGAAACTATGGATATACCGCCGAAATTTCCATTGCTTACGGCGGCACCATACCCTACCTCATCGACCGGCTCTTGTCCACACCTGAAACCCTCGAAGGCAACATCCCTTCCCCGCTGGGCATCTCGGGGAACAGCCTCAGCTACAGCCAGTTTCTTAAGGCCACTCTCGACGCGCGACGCTACTTCGAAATCACCCCCCTCACAGTCCTTGCCTACCGCGGATTTGCCGGAATCGCACAGCCGCTGTTCCGAAGCGACATCATTCCACTGAACCGCCGCTTTTTTGCCGGGGGTAGCAGTGACATCCGTGGCTGGTTTGCATTCCAGCTAGGCCCGGGAACGATTGCTGCAGAGGACATCAGTGTACAGGGAGGTGAGATCAAACTTGCTGCGTACCAGGAGATTCGGCAGGTACTATTCACCGATCTCATTAACGCAAACTGGCAGCTCGCATGGCACGTCGATGCCGGGAATATCTGGTATGGCCCCCGCACAACGCTGCTTGATGAGGAGGGTCGGGATCTTTTGGAGGACGGACGCTTCCGCGGGGATCGTTTCCTCAAACAGATTGCGGTGGGATCCGGATTTGGCATACGTGCCGACTGGGATTTTCTTATTTTTCGGTTTGATGTGACCTTCCGCGCCCATGACCTGCAGCGCGGGTGGTTTGAGAACCGGACGCCCTACATCAGTTTTGGAATCGGACATTCATTTTGAAGCCGGCGGGTAATCCAGACTTCCAATGACACCTGTTCCAACCCAAATAGCATTTCCATCACCCCAGTATAACCACCAACCCCATTGGTAATTCCATCA
>PZPG01000009.1:0-24793 GCA_003045995.1 Bacteroidota bacterium | reverse complement strand
CATCACCCCAGTATAACCACCAACCCCATTGGTAATTCCATCAACCCAGCATTTCCATCACCCCGAAATTAAACGATTTTCATGGCCCTGAAAAAAGGTACCGACGTTGAATGTACTGTTGAATCGATCGCTTATAAAGGTAAAGGGGTCGCAAAACTCGATGGTTATACACTTTTTGTCCCGAATACCGCTCCTGGCGACAGGGTAAAGGTGCGGGTCATCAAAAAGAAAAAACGGTACGGCGAGGCCAAACTGCTGGAATTGCTGGAGCCGTCTCCCCTTCGGATCGAACCAAAATGCAGCCATGCGCCCGTTTGCGGAGGGTGTACGTTGCAGCATTTGCCGTATGAGGAGCAGTTGAAGGCGAAAGAGCAGCAAGTACGAGATCACATCACGCGGCTGGCCCATTTGGACGGGTCTGTGGTGAGACCGATTATCGGGTGTGAATCTCCATTTTACTATCGCAACAAGATGGAGTATAGTTTTGGAACCCGGCGATGGCTTTCGCAGCAGGAGATTGAGTCGGACGATTTTGTAGATGACCAGGGTTTTGCGGCGGGGCTTCATGCACCTGGACGGTATGATAAGATTTTGCCTCTCAAGGAGTGCCATTTGCAGCCGCTTCTCTCGATACAGATTCTGGAGTCGGTGCGGAATTGGTGTATGACGCATGATGTTCCGGCGTTCGACCCACACTTACAGCAGGGGTTTATGCGGCATCTGATGATTCGGAACAGCGTGCACTCCGGCGAATGGATGGTAAATTTAGTGACGTTTCGGGATGATCCGGAGATCGTGCAGCCTCTGGCGGCTCATTTGACTGCCCAATTTCCTGAGATCTCGACGATTGTGAATAATATTAATGATACGCTTTCACCTACGTCGGTCGGTCGGTACGAACAAGTATTGACCGGAAGAGGCTCGATTACCGATCAGATCGGAGGACTTTCGTTTGAAATCGATGCAAATGCGTTTTTTCAGACCAATACGTTGCAGGCGGAAACTCTGTATAAAACTGCTCTGGAGCTGGCGGCACCCAAGGGAGATGAAGTCCTATTTGATCTGTATTGTGGTGTTGGCACGATTACACTTTTTTTTGCGCCACATGTGAAAAAAGCCGTAGGGATTGAGTTGTCGGCGGTAGCTGTGGAAAATGCCCTGGGGAATGCTCGTGCCAATGGCGTGGAGCATACAGAATTTGTACTGGGCGATATGAAAGATACCTTTCATGATGAACTGATTGCGATGCATGGGAAGCCGGATCTGCTTGTTACGGATCCGCCACGAGCCGGGATGCATCCGGACGTTGTTCAAAGACTGAATGAGCTGCAGGTTCCCTCTTTGGTATATGTAAGTTGTAATCCGGCCACGATGGCAAGGGACCTGGACGTTCTGAACGCTGTGTACGAAGTGGAGTGTGTTCAGCCGGTGGATATGTTCCCTCAGACATACCACATTGAAGCGGTGGCAAAGCTACGACTTCGGGCTTAATTGAGAAAGTTCGTTTGGCAAGGGAAGGAATCAGAAAAAAGGAAAGCAATGACCAGCATCCAAGAGTCTACAAGGGATGAGAATAAAAACTCCTCCACCTGTGCCGTCATCGGGGCAGGAATCGGAGGTCTGGCCAGCGCATGTCTGCTAGCCGCAAAAGGCCACAGCGTCACCCTGTTCGAGAAAAATGAAACCGTCGGTGGAAAGATGCAGGAAATACGCGCTGACGGCTTTCGGTTCGACACCGGTCCCAGCCTCATGACCATGCCGGAGGTACTCTCCCAAGTTTTCGATGCGGCCGGCCGGTCGATGAACGACGAAATCGAACTCACAGAGCCCGACCCCATCTGTCGGTACATCTATCCCGATGGCACGATATTCGACTCCTTCACCCAGCTCGATAAAGCTATTGCCGAGGTTGAACGAATCGCCCCGGAAGACCGGGATGCCTACATCGAGTTCCTCAACTTCATCCGCGAACTCTACGAAAAAACCGCCGATGCATTCCTCTTCAACCCCCTCTACGAACTTCGCGACCTCTCCTCTCTCCGCCTCCTCGACGCCCTCTCCATCGATGCCTTCACCACGGTATCCTCTCGCATCGATCGCACATTCACATCTCCCTACCTACGCACCTTCTTCAAACGCTTCACCACCTACAACGGATCCGATCCCTACCAAGCACCCGGAACCCTCAACGTCATCCCACACATCGAGTTAAACGAAGGAGGATATTACGTAAAAGGGGGGCTTTATGCCGTCGCCCGAAGCCTCCGCAATCTCGCCGAATCGCTGGGGGTACAATTCCGTTTTCGGTGTGATGCAAATGCACTTGAGACCAAAGGAAAAAAAGTGAACGCACTCCGGCTTGCAGACGGCTCCCGTCACACATTCGACTGGTTTTTTTCCAACAGCGATGCAACAGAAACACTCACCCGTCTGCTCCCCAACCATGCCATTCCCACCTGGTACCGGACGTTGCAGAAAAACCTCGAACCTTCCTGTTCCGGATTTGTGTTGCTTCTGGGATGCACCCGCCAGTGGGATATCTTGCGCCATCACACCATCTTTTTCTCAGACCGATACCAGCAGGAGTTTACGCATATGTTTCGGCACAAAATTATGCCGGAAGATCCTACCATCTATGTAGCAAACACATCGTATAGTGACCCTGAAGATGCACCGGAAGGCGGCTCAAACCTCTTTGTACTGGTGAACGCACCCTACCTGTCAGACAAGACCCAATGGGACCGTGATCGCGATCATACGGCCGAAAAGATCCTTGAAACACTCGAATCCCGTGGGCTATCTGGACTCCGCAGTTCGATCCGTTACCGTCACATCATCACCCCGCAGGATCTCTACAATACCACACGATCCAACAAGGGCAGCATCTATGGCACCTCCTCCAACGGTCGGTTTTCTGCGTTTTTGCGTCCCCGAAATCGGGTACGGGCTCTGGAAAACCTATTCCTCACAGGCGGTAGCACGCATCCGGGCGGCGGAATCCCGCTGGTTATTCAGTCTGCAATCCATGCAGTTACACTTTTCGAGCGAAAAATAAACGAGTAAAGATGAAAAGCGAACACGCGCATAAGGAAGCTCAACTAAAAAGCGTCAGGATCGGAAAATCAAGCCAATTGGATCACTTCCACACCAAATACTGACCCTTTTTCGATCGAAAATCGAATTAACGTACGGTGCACTTGAAAACCCTGCTTTCCCGCTGCACCCGGATTCATGTAGAGCATACGACCCAGCGCCGGATCCCGTGCCACTTTCAATATATGCGAATGACCGCATACAAAAAGATCCGGCGGATCCGTCTCGATCCGTTTTTTCACCGGCAAGCAGTATCGTCCCGGTACCCCACCGATATGCGTCATCCAAATCCGGACACCTTCCCGTTCAAAATGCTGATCCTGCGGATATACACTGCGTATATCCTGACCGTCAATATTCCCATACACACCAACCAGTGGTGCAATCTCACTCAGCCGATCTGCAATCGCAATCGTTCCAAAATCGCCTGCGTGCCAGATCTCATCGCACTCCTGAAAATGTTTACCGATCGCCTCGTCAAAAAAATGATGCGTATCGGAGAGCAAACCAATTCTCATCAGCCTTTATCCTTTCCATTTAATCTTTCCTATGGATAACAACGGCAATTTCGATATTTTGGTGCCGATTGACAAACCAAAAGTTGTATGATAACACACACGTTCAGCATCATCATTGTTACATGGAACGCTCTTCCATTGCTGAAACGATACCTGCCCTCCGTCGCAAAAACCAACTATCCGGCATGGGAGGTGCTCATTGCAGACAATGGATCCACCGACGGCAGTGCCGAATGGGTAGAAGAGCATATCCCGGAATGCAGGGTGATTCGACTTGGCCAGAATTACGGATACTGTGGTGGCAACAACCGCTGCGCAGAGAAGGCCACCGGCGATATCCTTCTCTTTCTAAACAATGATGTGGAGGTGTCTGAAAATTGGCTCGATTCGCTAAACGTGCTCTTTCAGGATCCCAAGGTGGCGGTTGCCCAGCCAAAGCTCCGTTCCGTCACTCGTCCTGCAGAATTTGAATATGCCGGTGGCTCGGGCGGATTTATCGATCGTCTCGGGTATCCGTTTTGCCGTGGCCGGATCATGGACCATCTGGAGCCGGACATCGGCCAGTACGACGACCAAAGACCCATCTTCTGGGCCTCTGGCGCTGCATTTGCTATTCGGAGGGATCTGTTTTTCCGCGAGGGCGGGTTTGATGAAGATTTTGAATTCCACATGGAGGAGATCGATCTTTGCTGGCAGGTACAGCGCTCCGGTGGCATCATCACCGTAGAACCCAAAAGCGTGGTGTGGCATTACGGTGGCGGATCTCTTCCTGCACAAAATCCGCGAAAAATCTACTACAACTTCCGTAACAGTCTCATCATGCTCACGAAACACGTCGAAAAACGACTCATCTGGACGATTTTTCAACGACTTGTTCTCGACGGGCTTGCTGGCATTCGGTTTCTGGCGGATGGGAAACCGGCATTCACCATCGCTATCATCCGTGCTCACTTCCACTACTATGCCATGCTTCGTTCCACTCTCCGGAAACGAGCAAACCTAAAAAAAACACATCTCTTTCGCACAGATCCGACCCTCATTCTACCACACCTCATTCCGTTCGAGTACCACCTGAAAGGAAAAAAACGATTTTCTGATCTATCGATGCCTCCACCACGGGAGAATCCGTAAATTTTTGGTACTTTCTATATATGAATTCATCCCACCGCAACCACTACGATATGATCATTGCCGGCGCTGGTGCGTCCGGTTTGAGTTTGTTGTGGTACATCACCGAGTCGGACCTGCTCAAAAACCGGTCGATCCTGCTCCTCGACCGCTCGCTCACACCGGCTGACGACAAGACCTGGTGCTTTTGGGACTCCAACGACCTGCCGATGAAGGACTGGATTCATCACTCCTGGGACTCTCTGAATGTTCGGGCCTACAATCACGAATTCCCGGCAAAACTTCAGAAGTTTGGCTATCACTGCATGCGAAGCGTCGATTATTCCGATGCACTCCTGAAACGAGCCAAAGCCGATCCAAGAATCACCCTGCTGGAAGCAGATATCACCGGTTTTGATACCATCGTGGCTGAACCGCCCTCCATCGATCGTTCTTCCAATGGTACACCAGGATCCTCGAAACTCGGAGTTGTTCACACCTCCCAAGGTGATTTTACGGCAGATTGGATCTTCCAGAGTGCACTCAAACCCGTAACGTCTTCTGAACCATCCCCCAGACGCCATCAAAACGGCATCTACCTCAAACAACATTTCCTGGGCGTCGAGATCAGAACCGAAAAAGCCTGCTTCGACCCGTCACAGGCCACCCTCATGGACTTCGACACTCCGCAAGATCGCGGCCTCACCTTTTTCTATGTACTCCCCTTCACCCCGCACGAAGCACTCATCGAATACACATTTTTCACCAAAACCGTCCTAAGCCGAGACGAGTACATGCGCGGCGTCGAAGGCTATCTGTCGGAGCGATTTGATCTGGACGCATCCGGATATGAAATCACCCGGGAGGAGATCGGTGTCATCCCCATGGAAACGCGCCGATACCCCGCGCGCTATAATGAACGGGTTGTGAACATGGGAACCATGGGTGGACTTACCAAACCCTCTACCGGGTATACATTTACCCGAATTCACCGGCACTGTGCATCCATTGTTTCGAGACTCGAGCAAGGTCGTCAACCCGTTGTCGAGGGAGAATCACAATACCGCTTTCGTGTGTACGACACAATGTTGCTCTACATCCTGGAGCACCAACCCGCTATGGGAAAACAGATTTTCCACGATCTTTTTCAACGGAATCATTACGATCGGGTGCTCACATTCCTCGAAGAAAAAACCCATCCCCTCCAGGAACTGGCCATTTTTGCAACACTCCCCTACGCACCATTTTTGCGATCCATCTGGAAGATGAGACGCCACATTCTCACAGGTGCCTAAAGTTTCCAGTCGGACCCGGCAGACCCTACCGACCCGACAGATCCGAAAGACCAAACCGGCCTCACCAAATCGATACAAAAGGCCGTATACTACCGTAAATTGCCGTGTTACGTAGCGGACTCACGAACTGCAACCCCGCGATCTGCAACCCTGCCCGCATCACTCATACCGCAGCGACTCAATCGGGTCCAGCCTGGACGCCTTCACCGCCGGATACACCCCAAACACAATCCCAATTCCCGTCATCCCCAAAATCCCCAACAAAATCGATCCAAACGGCACCACCACCGACGACTCCAGCCAAATCGCCGCCCCATTGCCCAACGCAATCCCGGCAACAATCCCCATCAACCCGCCAATCTGACAAAGCACCACCGCCTCGGTCAAAAACTGCGAAATAATCGCCCGCCTCGTTGCTCCAACCGCCTTCCGCAAACCGATTTCGCGCGTTCTCTCTGTCACCGTTACCAACATAATATTCATCACCCCAATCCCGGCACCGAGCAACACAATGCCCCCAATCACAAACCCGATGATATACAACACACCGGTAAAACTCTCCGTCGCAGCCCCTAGACTCTCATTCGTAGTAATCTCAAAATCATTCTGCTCCTCCGGATTCACTTTTCGAATCACCCGCATCCATCCCGTCACCTCACTAATCATTCTCTGCACATTCTCCACCGACCCCGCCTTCAACTGAATCGCAATATCCCGGTTTCGCCCATACACCGTGCCAGCCGTCGTATAGGGAATCATTACAAACCGATCCATCGTATTTCCAAAGATCTGCCCCTTCGCCTCTGTCACCCCAATAATCGTATACTTATACCCGTCCACACGAATCTCCTTCCCAAGCGGATTCACATTTTCAAATAGCACCGGCAACAGATCCGCCCCGATAATCGCCAGTCTCCTTGCATTGTCGATATCCTCCTGCAAAAAGTTCCGCCCCTCGGCAATATTGTAAGCATTGTTACTCACATAATGAATATTGGCTCCCTGCAGCTGAACATTGGGCTCCGTTTGCTCCGTCCCGTAAAACACGCGAGTCATTGCAAAATTCTCATTCGGCCCCACCTCCCGACTCTCCGGCAAAAACTCCTGCAATCTCTCCATCTGATCGAACGTAATCCGATCCCGGTTTCGGTAAAATTCCCAGTCCGTATTCCCCATATTCACTGTCGGAAAGCGAGTCAGAGTAATCACATCGCCCCCCATAATTGCCATCGTCTCCTTAAAATAGGTATCCAGCACCTTCACCGCCGTCGTGGCGCTAATAATCGCAAAAACTCCCACCGAAATTGCCAGTAACGTAAGTCCTGAACGCAATTTACTCGACTGAATCGACCTTCCGCTCTGCTTTACAATTTCAAAAATTTTCATAACAACATTCAGTTTTAAAGAATTTTTTAAAAGAAGGTTTCGGGTTGATGGGACTCATCAACCGGCTCCAAACCCGTCTGGGCCATGCTTGCAACTTAGGAATTACCTGCCGGTCGGGACATGCTTGCAACCTGAGCAATACCAACCAGACGGGCAAACAAAAACAACGAAATTATCTCCCTGCATACGCATTTACGCATACCCCAGCGACTCAATCGGATCCGCCTTTGCCGCCTTGCTCGATGGCAAATAGCCAAACAAAACCCCGATACCGGTACAGATCAATAGAGCCTGCAACACCGTTCCCCAGCTCATATACGCAATAAAAAACTGATTCAACAACACCGTCACCCCAAGCGAAAGCACGACGCCCACCGCCCCGCCAAGCAAACAGATCACAATCGCCTCCATCAAAAACTGCAACAAAATCTCCCACGACCGTGCGCCTACCGACTTTCGAATCCCGATCTCTCTCGTCCGCTCCTTCACGCTCACATACATAATATTCATCACGCCGATCCCTCCTACAAACAAAGCCAACCCAGTAAGAAAAATACCAATTCCGTAGATTAACGTCTTAATCGACTTGAACTGCTCCTCAAAAAGAGCCGCTTTGTTAATCGCAAAGTCCTCCTTCTCCAAAGGGTCCAGCCGCCGGATCTGACGCATCGCCCCAATCACCTCATACTCCCCGTCCGCCAGCATCGCCTCCTCTGGAAACTGCACTGCCAGCTGAATCCCGTAGCGCAAACTATACAAACTCCCAAACGCCGACACTGGAATCACCGTCCTTGAATCTCCATCCTCCATTCCACCCAAAAAATTCCCCATCGGCTCCAGTACTCCAATCACCGTGTACGGCTGCCCCTGAATCCGAATACGCTTCCCCAGTGGATCTTCCCCCGGAAACAACGACTTCGCAGTTCCATCGCCAACCACCGCCACCCGATTCGCACGTAAAACATCATTCTCCGTAAACGGCCGGCCCTCCGCAAGATCCAGACCCGCTGTCTCAAAATACTCCGCCGTCGCACCGTTCACATCCACATTCTCCACCTCCCTGTCCAGATACCGAATCGTCGCTCCTCGCGTGGCCGCTGCCGAAATCGCCGACGCATCCGGCAGCCGCTCCCGAAGCTGCTCCACATAATCCAGCTGCATCTCCGGCCGATTCCGATAATCCCACCATTTATACTCTCCGCCAAACCCCCATGGCCACTTCTCCACAAAGAGCACATTCCGCCCCAGCATATCCATACTCTCCTCAAAACTACGGTCGATCCCATCCGTAACCGTATTCATAGCCGTCACCGACACAATCCCAATCACTATACAGGTGGTCGTCAAAAACGCACGGGTTTTATTCAGCCGAAGCGACCGAAATGCAATCTTGGTTCCTTCGGTAACCGACATCACAAAACTGGAAAATGAGATCAAAATCGTTGTCCTTCTATGGTTTATTCGGGTTGATGCGGATGCTTTATTGGTCACAATCAGGTGACCGTCTTGCAGGGTTTCCCACGGTTAAAATTTGCGCTATCTTCCACAAAGGAAGCGATCACACACGACGAACTCGGAACAAATGGGAAATATATGTGCTTTTTGTGTCCGGATTATTACAGCAAAACACCACAAAGTTGACAAACTATCCCATGAAATTAGACCTTATTGCATTTGGAGCACACCCGGACGATACGGAACTTGGCTGTAGCGGAACCCTCGCATCGCTGGCTCAGGCTGGGAAAAAAATCGGCGTCATCGACCTAACCCGCGGAGAGATGGGCTCGCGGGGTACCATGGAAAAAAGAGAACAGGAAGCGGCGAAATCCTCGGCGCTGATTGGGCTAAAAGTCAGAAAAAATCTAGGGCTGCCCGATACCGAAATCCAAAACCATCGGGCGTTCCAAATCCCGATCATTCGCGAAATTCGACGATACCGGCCACGCATCGTGATCCTTCCGCCCTTCGAAGACCGCCATCCCGATCATGGAATGGCCGCACGACTCGTATCCGATGCAGTATTCTACAGTGGTTTGTTGAAAATTCAAACCCAATCTGAGGACGGGATGGATCAACAACCCTACCGGCCTCTTCATGTGCTAACCTACATGCTCGATACACCATTCGAGCCCGATATCGTATTCGACATCTCCGATACGATGGAGGTGAAAAAGCAGGCCGTTCGCGCCTTCGATTCACAGTTCGATGTGGCCGATCCGGGAGATGAGCCTGTAACCTATATTTCGGACCCAGCCTTCTTTGAAACGCTGATTGCCCGTGCAAGACGGTACGGATACCGGTGCGGTTTCGAATTTGGGGAGCCATTTCGGTATAGTGGCCGACCGATTCCCGTGCAGAGTTTCGACTTGTTGGCAGATTCATAGAACGAACACCTTCAACGAACACCTTCGAAGGCCAACACCAATCGCCCACGTCTACTCTATATCCCCGCTGTCCCTTGGTTTCATTTCGTAATAGAAGCCGTTGTGACCGGAATTTGCGCCTCCACCTCTAGCTCCAGCACCACCTCTAGCGCCACTTCCAGCTCCGCTTCTCCCTTCACCAGTTTCATCGACTGCTCCTCCTGCCCCCGATGCCCCATCCGCACTACCCGTACCCGTTTCAACCCCGTCTCCTGAACTCAAAAACTCCGGATCTTCAAACAACTCCTCCGCCGATAATTTCGTCAGCATTGTAATCTCCGATTGCAACCGGCTCATCAGGCGAACCTGCTTCACACGCTGCTCTTCCGACTCCACAGTTCGCAACGAATCGGAAATCTCCCGCCGTTTCCGTTCAAAAAAAGCCATACGCAGATGACGCATCACCGACTTTGCACTCTTGTAAGGATTTTTATCTCGCTTAAACTCCTGCCCTGTACGCGCACCATGACGATCACTCACCGAATAACGCTCCATCACAATATCTCCCAACAACGACGGATACGGCGCCTCCCTTCCGGCATAATGCTCCACGGAAATCTCCTCCCCACCCACGTGCCGCGTCATAATATCCATATAAAACTGCTGCAATTCAGCATCCTCAAAATACTCCTCGCTCACGTTATGCCCCACGAACTGCCTCATCCTTTCGCCATACACAATCAGCAACCGCAACAAATCCTTCTCATAGCCAGGTCGTTTTCTTCGGGTTGATGCAAAACGATCCCCGGCCGGACCAAACTCTCCTGAACGCCCGCCACCCTCCAGGTACCATGCGTCAAAACCCGGATCGCCCCCCTGCCCCGCTCCTGCATGTGCACTACGTGCCTCCGAGCCGTCTTTGCTCCCGGCACCAACGGGTCCACCAGCTCCTCCAGCTCCACCTGCTCCTCCTGAAAACCGAGGATCATCCGCCGGCGGCCCATCCGCCCCCTGTCTGCGTCCAGCCCGCCGACGCTCCCGCATCGCCTCCTCCCGCCTTGCAGCCATCTGACGTCCCAACTCTTCGAACAGTTCCCGGTCCGATCCCTTCCGAAACGACTGCGTCTGCTGATGCAAATGCTGTACATACACCTGCCGCTGCAGTTCATCCGGCATACGCGAAATCAGTTCAATCACCGAATGAATCAGTGCTGCCCTATTCGACGGATGATCCAACTCCCCCGACTCCCGGGCTCGCCCGATCAAAAACGTTACAAAGTCCACTGCCGATGCAGCTCTCAACTCCCGAAATGCTTTTTCCCCCTGCCGGCGAATAAACGTATCAGGATCCTCCCGGTCGGGAAGCGTCAGAAGCATCAGGTCCATACCCCCCTCCAACGCCGTCTGAATCCCCCTCACCATAGCCGTCTGCCCGGCCTCATCCGCATCATAAATCATCAACATTTTTTGGGTATAGCGCTTCAACACCCGAATCTGATCCTTCGTAAGCGACGTCCCACTCGAAGACACCACATGCTTCAACCCGGCCTGATGCATGGAAATCACATCCGTATACCCCTCCACCAGGATCACCTCCTCCTCTCTGCGAATCTCATTTTTCGCAAAATTCAACCCGTAGAGTACTTCACTCTTATTATAAACTTCCGTTTGTGCCGAATTTACATACTTGGCGGTTCGCTTGTTATCTCCAATCACCCGTCCACCAAACGCAATGAGCTTACCAGACGGATGGAAAATCGGAAACATCAGCCGGTTGCGGAATGTGTCGTAGTACCCATCTCCCCGATTACTCGGTTTGATAAGATCCGCTTTCAAGAGATATTCATCATCAATGCCTTCACGATGCGCTTCCTCCAAAAGTTGCTCTCCGCCACCGGGTGCGTAGCCCAGGCCAAATGCTTTCTGTGTGGCCGGATCAAACCCACGCTCATGAAGAATATTTCGTGCCTCCTCCGCTTCGTCCGATTCCCGAAGTTGCCGATGATAGTACAGCCCGGCAAACGTAAGTGCGTGATAGATGCCCTCCCGCTCCTGCTGCTGATGCGTAGGCTCATCTCCTTGATCTTCCGGTAACTCAATTCCATACCGATCGGCCAGTACTCTCATTGCCTCCGGAAACGTCAAACCCTGCGTCTTCATCAAGAAACTGAACACATCACCACTTTCATTGCAACCAAAACACTTGAATATTCCAAGTCGCGGAGTTACATGAAAGGATGGGGTTCTCTCATTGTGAAACGGGCACAACCCAGAAAATCCATTGCCGGAACGTTTTAACTTTACAACATCGCCAACCACCTCCACAATGTCGGCAGCGTCTCGAATCTCCTCCTTTAATTGGTCTGAAATCATACTTTTGGTAGTCTTGCTGAAACGGCACGAACTATGTGCATCCTGCATACGCGTAGTATAGACATTGCAAACGCGTAGAGTAAATGCATAGAGTCAAGGCATAGAGTCAACGCAAAAAATATATGTGCATTGTATATGTATGCAGTTCGTAAGATACAGTTTTCTTCGCTCACTATTCACCTCTCTTTTGTTTGTCGAATGTTCGCATTCGTGGTATATTCTGGACTTTCATGCAAACTTTTTGGAACAAACAAAATTCCCACTATGAGTGTATTGGTCGGTAAAAACACGAGATTGGTTGTGCAGGGCTTCACCGGAAGCGAAGGCACGTTTCATGCAGGTCAAATGATTGAATACGGAACCACGGTGGTTGGCGGAGTAACCCCGGGAAAGGGAGGTCAGACTCACCTGGACCGGCCTGTGTTCAATACGGTTGCAGATGCGGTACAACAAGAGGACGCAAACACGTCTGTTATTTTCGTTCCTCCCCCATTTGCCGCAGACGCGATTATGGAGTCTGCGATTGCAGGTATCAAAACGATCATCTGTATCACCGAAGGAATCCCTGTTCAGGATATGGTGAAAGCAAAGCAAGTTTGTATCAGCCATGGCGCTACGCTTGTAGGGCCAAACTGCCCGGGAGTGATCACTCCGGGAGAAGCAAAAGTCGGGATCATGCCGGCAATGATCTTTACCCCTGGCACCGTCGGTTTGATCTCCCGCTCCGGCACACTCACGTACGAGGCTGTGGACCAGCTTAGTAAGGTGGGCCTGGGGCAAAGTACCGCGATCGGGATCGGAGGGGACCCGGTGATCGGAACCACCCACACCGATGCTGTTAAACTCTTCCAGGAGGATCCCGGTACCGAGTCGATCGTTCTTATCGGGGAGATTGGAGGTTCTGCCGAAGAGGATGCGGCAGCTTACATTAAAGAGCATGTTTCGAAACCAGTCATCGCATTTATCGCTGGTAGCACTGCGCCTCCGGGACGCCGTATGGGTCACGCTGGGGCCATTATCTCCGGTGGTAAAGGGACGGCAGACGACAAAAAACGGGCTCTCCGCGATGCGGGAGTTCACGTGGTGGAAAGTCCGGCAGATATCGGGCAGTCCTTGAAAGAGATTCTTTAAGCAAATTCCGAGCGAGATTCTCCCGCTGGTCCTCGCTAAAAAAACCTGTGAAGCCCAATACGTTGGCTCGGCGAGGTTGCGAGTCCCATCAACCCGAAATAAACAAACGATTCTGGAAACCATGATTGACCTGAAACAGCTTTTCTCGGAGCATAAAACGCGAAATAGAGTATTCGCTTTTCTGTCCTGGCTAACGGCGTTTGTGGTGTATTCTCTTACCGTTGCACCGACTACCTCATTTTGGGATGCGGCCGAGTATATCGCGATCTCGCATACGTTGCAGGTAGCTCATCCGCCCGGCGCCCCGTTTTTTGCGCTTGTAGGACGGGTAGTTTCGATGTTCATCCCCACGGAATATGTAGCGCTGAGCATCAACATGATTAGTGTGACGGCATCTGCATTTACGATTATGCTGCTTTATCTGATTGTTGTGCGGCTGGTGGAGGAGTTCAAGGGGCCGGTGGATTCGATGTCGGAGATCGATCGTATTGGCACCTATAGCGGTGCTTTGATTGGGGCTCTAACGTTCATTTTTACGCCGACGCACTGGTTTAATGCGGTGGAAGCGGAGATGTATGCCTCGTCGATGTTTTTGACGGCGCTGGTGGTTTGGATGGCGTTATGCTGGTCTGCCAATCATGAGGATGAGCATAGCGAGCGGTGGCTGGTAATGATCGCCTTGTTGTTTGGGATCGGGATCGGAGTTCATTTGCTGAATTTGCTGACGCTGTTTTTTGTGGCTCTGATTGTGTATTTCAAGTTGCGGTCTTTTTCGGTGGTTTCTTTTTTGGTGATGGGGGTGATTGCTGTGGCGTCGTTCCTGCTGGTATTTCCGTTTACGATTATCACTTTGCCAAATTTTGTAGATAATTTTTCTGGCTTTACATACGGAGTTCTTGGGCCATTCTCCTATATCGTGATCATTGTCGGGTTGATTGTCGGTGGAATCTGGTACACACAGAAGCGAGGGATGCGACTGCTGAATCTTGCTTTGCTTTGTTATGCCATGATCCTGATCGGATACAGCAGTTACGCCATGGTGATAATTCGTTCACAGGCTTCGCCACCTATCGATGAGAACGATCCGTCCGATCTTACATCCTTTGTGAGTTACCTGAGCCGGGATCAGTACGGATCAACTCCGATTCTTTCCGGGTATAGCTATGACAATCAGCTGCAGGATATCGACCGCAGTAAAGAGAAGTTGTTTCCGCGGCGGCATTCGCAACAACCGCGTCACATGGAGTATTACGCAAATTTTTCATCGGATCTGGACTTTTTCCTCAGTTATCAGGTGAACCACATGTACCTGCGGTATTTCAACTGGAACTTTATCGGAAGGGCGTCGGATGTGCAGGATGCAGGCTGGTTTTCCGGTTTCGGGGAGAACCGAAATGCAGGTAACCCGGCCAATAGCGGATACTTCTACCTGCCCTTTTTGCTGGGGCTTTTGGGGTTGCTATATCATTTTCGTGCCGACTGGAAGCGAGCGTTGTCCATTTTGGCGCTTTTTTTCCTCACCGGACTGGCGATTATTTTCTATCTCAATCAAACTCCGTTTGAGCCCAGGGAGCGCGATTATGCCTATGTAGGTTCCTTTTTTGCGTTTGCGATTTGGGTTGGAATGGGTGGAACCGCCATGATCGAGCTGGTGAAGCAAAAGCTGGCTGGAAACCGAACGGTTGGTTATGGGGCTACTGCGCTGATGATCCTTGCGGTACCTGTGTGGATGGGAATTCAGAACTATCCAAGTCACGATCGAAGTGAACGGTATGTTGCCAGGGACTATGCCTACAATCTTCTGAACTCACTGGAGGAAAATGCCCTGATCTTTACAAACGGGGATAATGATACATTCCCGCTCTGGTACATTCAGGAAGTGGAGGGAGTTCGAACCGATGTCCGCGTGGTTTGCCTGAGTCTGCTCAACACCGACTGGTATATTAAGCAGATGCGAGATCGCCAGACTCACGAGTCTTTGCCTCTGCCCATTACGTTCACCGATGAGGAGATCGCAGAGTTTACGAGCAAGTTGGAGTTGTATGATCCCCAGGTGAAGAGAATTCCCGTGGATAAAGAGTTTTTATCAAGAGTCTTTAGCGAAGGGATCAATGGGTTTGAGGGAGAAAATCTGAGTCCGGTGATGGAGAATCAGATCCGGATGGCTACACCGTTTAGTATGCCGGTGGAAGAGCTGGATGATGTAGTTGAATGGAGGGTTGAAGGACGCTTCGCCGGACAGGATGGTCAGGGTAATCGAATGTTCTATCTGCAAGCACAGGATATGGTCGTTTTGGAGCTACTGGAACAGAATCGATGGGTTCGGCCGGTGTACTTTGCCAACACAGTTTCGCGAGAAGCGCAACTTGGCCTTCAGGATTATTTTCAGTTTGAAGGAAAAGCATTTCGGGTGGTTCCTAAAAAACGGAATTCCGGAGCATTTGGGTATGTGGATCCGGAGGTTCATGGAGCCCGGCTCGAATCGTTCGCCTTTACAAATTGGGATCATGAGTCTGCCTATTTTGATGAAAATATCCGGCGGATGCTCAGCAACTACCGGTATGGATTTACACAACAGGCCGATGTTTATCTGAAGCAGGGCGATCTTGAGAAAGCAGAGTACTGGCTCGAGTTTGGAGAGGAAAAAGTTCCATTTCGTTCCTATGAGAATGATTGGACGATTCCAACCCTCTATGTGTACCGGTATCAACGAGCAGAATCCTTTGAGAATGCAGGGAAATTGGCTCTTTTTGTGGCTCAACCCCTGAAAGAGCAAACCTCCTGGTTGTTCCAGGATCTTCTGGATGTTGAAACAGAGATTTCAGAACTGCGTGAAAAGATCGACCGCGCTAGAGCCGATGCTAGTTTCGAGCGTGCACGATCCTTGGCGGCGGCAGCCAATCGTCTGAATAGTGAGTCCGATTCGCTGATTCAGGAGATCAATACCCGGATCTTCAAGCTGGTAATTTTACAGAATGCCCTGTTCGAATCTGGAAATACGGAGGCAGCAGAAGAACTAACCCGTGAAGTAACGGCGATGACCGGGGATCGGTTCCCATTTCCGACTGATGCAGAGGCCAGTGCCAGAGAAGTAGGACGTTACAATCTTGGGATCTAAATCACGAATCTTCCTATATTTGTCAAAAAAAAACCTTCCAAAAAATCAAAGAACCTGAAAATCTATGTTAAGCACCTATCTAAAAAAAATTGAAAATAAAGAGTATAAAGTGGGAATCATCGGTTTGGGATATGTGGGCCTGCCACTGATGTGGACGTTTCACGAGCAGGGAATGCCAGTGATCGGATTTGATGTGGATCAGCGGAAAGTAGATCATGTAAATCAAGGGACTCCCTATATCAAGCACCTTGGGCAAGAGATGATGGGAAAACTGGCTGGCAGCGACCTTTGTGAGGCAACCAGTGATTTTGCGCGAATGCCGGAAGCAGATGCCTTGCTGATGTGTGTACCAACCCCATTGGACCATCACCGCGAACCGGATATGTCATATGTGGTAGCAACCACCCAAACAATCTCGAAACATCTGCGAAAGGGGCAGCTCGTAATTTTGGAATCCACCACATGGCCAGGAACCACAGAAGAGCTCATGATTCCGATTTTGGAGGAAAATTCAGGACTTGTGGCTGGCGAAGACTTCTATGTTGCCTACAGCCCGGAGCGCGAAGATCCGGGAAATGCAGACTTTAACACCGCAAAGATCCCAAAAGTGGTGGGTGGGCACGGAGAAGACGCTCTCAAACTGGCCACCGCTCTGTACGATACAGCCATTGTTCAAACCGTACCGGTAAGCAACTGCAAAACTGCGGAAGCCGTCAAACTCACCGAAAACATCTTTCGATCTGTCAACATCGCCTTAGTGAATGAACTCAAAGTAGTGTATCACGATATGGGAATCGATGTTCATGAAGTTCTCGAAGCTGCGTCTACCAAACCGTTCGGGTTCATGAAATTTACTCCCGGGCCAGGATTGGGCGGGCACTGCATACCCATCGACCCATTCTATCTTACCTGGAAGGCAAGAGAAGTGGAACGATACACGAGGTTTATTGAACTTGCTGGCGAAATTAATACCTCTATGCCCCGGTACGTAGTCGATCAAACCGCTTCCGCGCTAAATCAACACAAAAAAGCCCTGAACGGAAGTAAAGTGTTGCTCATCGGTCTGGCTTACAAACCCGACGTCGATGATGATCGTGAATCCCCTACTTACAAACTGATGGACTATTTTGCAACGGTGGGTTCTGAGGTAGATTACTACGATCCCTATGTACCTGCTGTTCCCAAAACGCGGGAGCATGCGCAATGGGAGGGCAAGAAGTCCATTGAGTGGACCAAAGAGATGATCTCCTCCTATGATGTGGTGGTGATCTCTACCGATCACAAGTCGATTGATTATGCCGAGCTTGCAGAGTGGGCTAATTTGATTGTGGATTCCAGAAATGCGATGGGACGCGAGGGAATCCAGGCTGATCACATCTTCAAGGCGTAAACGCGGAAGGTTTCGTTTTCAGATGAACCGTGATGTTTCTGGCATCCTCATACATCATGAGGGTGCCATCTGATAAACGATAGCGATGTTTGAACAGATCTTTGGGATTTTCGTGTGACAGATCCTTTGCCAGATTTGCAATCCATTCATAACGATGCAGATCGGTACTTCTCGGATACAAGATTCGTGCCCAGAAGGTCTCGCCTTTCATTTTGTGCAGATCCATCATGGCCGGAAACGTGTCTTTTTCGGCAGGTTCAAACGTAAATAACTCGATCTCATGTCCCTTCCCGATGAGCGAAGAAAACTGTTTTAGACGCTTAGATCGGGACTGCCCGGGAAGATCCGACCAAAAGGAACAGGCCGGCAACCAGTTATTCTGCCACAGAATTTTTTGATCAGCGGACAACTCTTCCGCTGCTGTTATTTTTTTGTTTAAGTACTCGTAATAGTCTGGCCTGTTAAAGTGATGATAGACATGACTTTTATACCGGTCGAGCTCTATTTTTGCATCATTATTGCGTGGGGACAATACTTTGTCCAACCAATTTTTAATCATACCTCTGCAACCTCACAAAATATTGTACACGATTCAAACACATTCAGGGTATAGACTTAGACCATACATTCAGCCTCATGTCCATACCTCCAGTCTGGAGCCTGCAACTCATCTGTATCAGCCTGCAAAACTCATTTACTAAAGTGAGTAACTCATTTAATACAGAAAGTAGCACATCTACTACTGCTTGTAACTCACCGAAGACAACAAACCGCAACAGCATTCAACACATCATAAACCTACCACAGACCTCGCGATTTGACCGTCGTGAACTAGAACAAGTACTTGTTTGTCCACAATTGCATCGAGCATACTAACCGAGTTTTTTATACGTCACCCGAGTTTTTTGGACGTCATCCGAGTTTGTAACCAGCCAGAAGAATGTCGTGCAGATTTCCTGTCATGACTCTTGAGCTCTCCCAAAGTATTCAGATAAGCCCTACTATCCAAAAGAAATTTCGATTCCATCTGCCATTCACTATCTTTAAGGATGAGTGCATCGTACGAAAACATCATGCGATCGCTCTTGCCCCCATCATAGCAATTTCATTGTGAGTACATCCACCCTTATAACCTTTGGCCTCTACCTGGTGACACTCCTCGGCATAGGCCTCTACTTCTACCGGAAAACCGAAACCCTCTCCGACTACATCCTGGGCGGCCGTACGTTGGGAAGTGGAGTTACCGCCCTGAGCGCCGGTGCATCCGATATGAGCGGATGGCTCCTGATGGGACTTCCCGGGGCAGTATACGCCTATGGCATCAATCAAATCTGGCTTGCAATTGGACTCATACTAGGCTCCCTAGTCAACTGGACCCTGGTCGCTAAACGTCTGCGAGTGTACTCCGAGATCGCTCAGAATGCCATCACGATTCCCGACTACCTTGAGTACCGCTTCCGAGAGAACGGCCACATACTACGCGCTCTCTCCGCCCTGGTGATTCTTCTGTTTTTTGCCATCTATACATCCTCCGGCCTGGTCGCAGGTGCCACCCTCTTCGAAACCACATTTGAACTCGACCGCAACATCGCCCTCATCACCGGAACACTCATCATTGTCTCCTACACCTTCCTGGGCGGGTACGCCGCCGTCAGCTGGACCGACTTTTTTCAAGGGCTACTTATGCTTGGCGCACTCGTCGCTGCCCCCCTCCTGCTCCTGGGCGATCTCCCCTTTAACAAAGCCACCGAAGTCATTCGCGACATCGATCCCACTCGCCTGCAACTCTTTCACAACATGGGCTGGGCCGGCATTCTCTCGCTCATGGCCTGGGGTCTGGGATACATGGGACAACCGCACATCCTGGCCCGGTTTATGGGCATCCGTTCCGCTACCCTCATCCCACGTGCCACCGGAATTGCAATGACCTGGATGATTCTCTCTCTTGCAGGGGCTGTGTTTGTCGGGTTGATGGGAATCGCAGCACTGGCCCAATCCCCCTTGCCCGACGGCCAACAAGAATCCGTATTCCTCGAACTCACCTCTCTGCTCTTTCACCCCTGGATGGCCGGCATCCTCCTGGCCGCGATCCTCTCCGCCGTCATGAGCACAGTAGATTCCCAGCTACTCGTATGCTCGAGTGCAATCGCCGAAGATCTGTACAAACCCTTTTTCAATCCCGGCGCATCCCAGCGTGAACTCGTCCTCATCAGCCGTTCGGCCGTTCTGCTGGTTGCGGTCATTGCATTTGTTATCGCCCTTCAACCCGACAATCTAATCCTCGACCTGGTTGCATACGCATGGGCCGGATTTGGTGCCAGTTTCGGGCCCGTTATCTTGTTTTCTCTTTTTTGGCGTGATATGACTGCCAAAAGTGCTGCGGCAGGAATCCTGACCGGCGCAATCACCATCCTGCTGTGGGAGAGCTTCGCCCCAACCATAGCATCCTCCAGTACCGGCTGGATCGCAAATATTGCCAGCCTCTACTCTATGATTCCCGGCTTTTTGCTCTCATCTGCTACTGTCTGGCTCACTGGTAAAACAGGCGCTCCCCCCACCGAAGAGGTCATTCTTCAGCACGAGCGCATGGTTCAAGCCTGTGAATCGCCGAAATAAACCGCTCGGCCTCCTCCCGAATCGCCTGCTTCTCCTCCTCCGGCTTCTTATCAAACATCGAAACCATAAAATTAACACGCCCGCTTTGATTGTAGGTCTCCCGTTGCCGATCCACAAAATTCCAGTATAAAACATTAAATGGACATGCCCCTTCTCCTGTTTTCTGTTTCACATCATATCGGCAGGAGCGACAATAATCACTCATCTTGTTGATGTAATTGCCTCCGGACACATAGGGCTTTGATGCCAGAATTCCACCATCTGCGAACGTACTCATACCCAGAACATTCGGTAGCTCGACCCACTCATATGCATCGGCATACGCCAGATGAAACCATCGGTTGAGCTCCCTTGGATCGGTTTCGGTGAGATTGCTAAAGTTGCTGAGGATCATCAGGCGTTGAATGTGATGAGAGTATGCCATCTCCAACACCGGCCGGACAGATTCCCGAAGGCAGTGCATTTCGGTGTTACCCGACCAGTACAGCGCCGGTAGCCCGCGCTCAAATCCAAAATGATTGGCCTCCCGGATCTTCGGCATCATCGCTTCGTAGTAGATTCGGATGAACTCCCGCCAACCTAAAATCTGCCGGATGAACCCTTCTACCGATTCCAGCCGGGCATGTCCCTCATCAAACCGACCCAATGCTTTTTCGCAAACCTCGCGCGGATGCAGAAGCCCGTTGTTCAGGTAAACGGACAAAACCGAATGGAATAATGTATCTTCACCGGTTTTAAGGGCATCCTCGTACGGGCCGAACAGATCGAGGCGCTGCTCCAAAAACTCATCGAGATGTTCCAGAGCCTGCTCGCGCGTAACACCGAATGGAAAAGAGCGCAGTACGGCACCAAACAGATGCTCATATCCAAACGAATCCGGGAAGTAGGCTCGTACCATTTCGGCCACCTCGAGGGTGATCTCATCCGGTTCAAACTGGGTTCGGGGAGGGATAGGTAACGTGGCTGGAATTTTCTTACGATTCTCTTTGTCGTAATTCCACTCACCGCCCATCGGTTCTGCGCCATCCATCAGGTAGCCGGTTTCTTTACGCATCGCCCGGTAGAAATGTTCCATGCGGAAACCCGGACGAATCTGATCTTTCCACTCCTCCGGATCAGCAAAGAAAAATCCATTGGGTAAAACCTGAAACCCGCGCCCGGCATGCGGCCCACCAGCCAACTCCATCTCCTCCTTCAATACCCGAAACCGCTCCCGGCTGTCCCACTCCGACGGCTCCATCCATACGATCTCTGTGTCTGGCGATTCCTGCATCAACTCTCTCAACCCATCATCAAAGTGCCCGTTTGTGGAATGATACCGGACCGGAAATCCCTGTGCATACCACTCCAACGCTGCATGTCGCATGGCACTCAAAATATAGATCGCTTTCACCGCATGATGCGGCAACTCCATCCCCTTTTCACGCGCCTCCACAAAAATGAGCAACGGCTTCTCCTCACGAACCCATGCTGGAAACGCGTCCAGATTCAACTGGTCATGAAACACGAACAAAGCCTTCTTATGCCGAGATAGCGGCTCCTTTCCAATCACCTCATCCACACACCGAAGAAACGGCCGCACACTCATGCCAATTCCAGCAGCCGGGCTACAATCCGCTCCGCCGTCTTACCATCCCACAACTCCGGAATCTCCCCCTCTTTCCACTCTCCGGCAAACAAACGCTCCATCGCCGGCGCAATCGCATCCGGATCGATCCCCAATAACTCGTTCGTCCCCACCGTCACCGTTTCCGGTCGCTCGGTCGAATTTCGCAATGTCATACACGGAACTCCCATCACCGTCGTCTCCTCGGTAATCCCGCCTGAATCGGTAATCACCGCCCTGGCCCCTCGCACTACATAATTAAATTCCAGATAACTCAGCGGCTCCACATAATAAAGGGTCGGGTAGGCAATCCCCAGCTTCTCCAGATTTTTCCGGGTACGCGGATGCACCGGAAACAAAATAGGTAACCCCTGCGATGAACGCACAATCTCCTCGATCAGCTTCTTCAACTGCTCCTCCTCATCCACATTCGACGGCCGATGCAGCGTCATTACAAAATACTCTCCCTCCGAGAGCCCCTTCTCCTCCCAAACCGGTGGCGCAAAAAACCGATCCATGTTCGCAAGCAACGTATCAATCATCGTATTCCCCACAAACCAGATCGACTCCGGCGAATGCCCCTCACGCATCAAATTCTCCCCCGCCAGCCGGCTCGTCGTAAAGAAATGCTCCGTAATCGCATCCGTCACCATCCGATTGATCTCCTCCGGCATCGTCCGATCCCCCGATCGAATCCCCGCCTCCACATGTGCCACCGGAACATGCAACTTCTGCGCCGTAATTGCACACGCCATCGTTGAAGTCACATCCCCCACCACCAAACAAATATCCGGCCTCGTGTGCAAAATCAGCGTTTCATACCCCACCATAATCCCCGCCGTCTGCTCAGCCTGCGTCCCACTTCCCACCTCCAGATTATGATCCGGATCTGGAATGTGCAGCTGCTCAAAAAAACTCCCACTCATATTCCGGTCGTAATGCTGCCCCGTGTGAATCAACCGGTACCCGATATCTGCCCCCTCCGCACGCTTCCGTCGAATCTCCTGAATAATCGGTGCAATTTTCATAAAATTAGGTCGTGCTCCTGCAATAATATCTACTAACATAGTCTCTGTTCTTATTTTTCTTACGATGTGTTACTTCTGTTATTTATTCGGGTTGATACGAAACCTGTTCCGGTAGTAGAACCATTCTTGGCTTAAAAACACTATGGATGTACCACAAGGAATGAGTGTCCCATCAAATTACCAATAAATGATCCTTACAGTCTGATCCATGCCTGACATCATTGACACCCGTACCTTCATGGAACTGTTCTTCCAATGAATCGTTCTGCCCTCAAAAAATAGGAGTTCACGCAGTAACATCCCAACAAAGTTACGTTCATAAAACTGCTTCCTTTCAATTGATATCCGCTCAGAAACTTACTATTATTTTGGTTTGTTTTTCGGGGTGATATGGCATGCTACGCAAACTCACGACCCACCCGGGCATCGCAAGGGTCCATATAGATTTTGCATCAACCCGCCATAATCCAACCCAAGAAAACCATCCGGAAATCTAGCTATCAACCCACCAACCCACCTATCAATCCATCCACTCATTAATACAACTCACGTAGGCTGTTCTATGGACGTTTATCACAATCTTGTTAGGGATGTTCTCGAAAATGGAGTTCTGAAACCCAATCGAACCGGTACCGATACTCTGTCGCTGTTTGCCAAGAGTTACCAGGTGGATCTTGCCGACGGGTACCCGCTGCTGACGACTAAGAAGGTGTATTTTCGGTCTGTGATTCTGGAGTTGCTTTGGTACCTTCGCGGGGAGGATCATATCCGATGGCTTCGCGACGAGCATGGAGTTCATATTTGGGATGCTTGGGCCGATGAGGATGGCTATGTGGGACCGATTTATCCGGTGTTGTGGCGGCGGTTTCCTGCGCTGAAGCATCAGCATGGCGGGTCATATCCGGGGAAAGATCAGCCGGAATTGGATGCGGAGGCATTGCAGTGGCGTTATGAGGAGGTGGATCAGTTGCAGCGTGTGATCGATCTAATCAAAACCAATCCCTCAAGCCGGCGCATGGTGGTGAGTACCTGGCATCCGGCGTTGCTGGGCGAAATGCGTCTTCCCCCGTGCCATATCATGTACATTTTTAATGTGTCGGGTGGACGCTTGCACTGTCATTTGACGCAACGGTCTGGAGATATTGCACTGGGTATTCCGTTTAATCTGGCTTGTTACGCTGCGTTGACGATGGCGGTAGCGGCAGAGACTGGGCTGAAACCCGGAATCTTTGCGCACACCATTGTGGATGCCCACATTTATGTGAATCATATCGATGGGCTGAAGGAGCAATTGACTCGGACTTCGCGACCTCTTCCTACACTCGAGATCCAAAAAAAACCGATCGATGAGCTGGAACTGGAAGATTTTGCACTTAAGAATTATGATCCGCATCCGGCGATCCGATTTCCGGTGGCGGTATGAACGTGGTGGCAGTATGAACCTGATGGCGGTATGAACGTGGTGGCAGTATGAACAAGGTGATCATTGCAGCGCACGACCCAAACTTAGTGATTGGAAAAGATGGCGCTCTGCCTTGGCACTATTCGGAGGATCTCAAGTTTTTTAAGCGTACAACGATGGGGTGCCCGCTTCTGATGGGCAGAATCGTCTTTGAGGAACTGGGTGAAAAACCGTTACCCGGACGCGAATGCATTGTGTTGTCGAGAAGCCGGACCTACCCGAATGTGGAAACATATGCGTCGGTGGAGAGTGCGCTAGATTATTTGAATGACAAGGGCACTGAAAACGTATATATCATAGGTGGCGG
>PZPG01000091.1 GCA_003045995.1 Bacteroidota bacterium | reverse complement strand
GGGCTACTCTACGGAGTCGGAACCTACGGCGACCGGGACCGTAACGCAACGCTCGGAATCGGATACGGTTATGCCGGCGAAGAACTATCCACATCACCCCTCGTCAATCTCAGTGGCATGTGGCGAACCGGCCCGCGAGTCACGCTACTCACAGAAAACTACTTCATACCGGAAGCGGACATGGCGGGCTTGCTATCCATTGGTGCACGCCGGACATACGAGAGATTTGCTGTGGATTTCGGACTGGTCAAACCCCTCGGTGAGGACACCGATGAAGTCATTGCTATTCCCTGGCTGGGCGTAACCATGCCATTTGGACGACCATAGCTTCGCATGTACGCACAATTGGGGGCATTTCGTTGCTCCCAGATTGTTCTCAGCCCTGTTTTTTCGTATTTTTCCTGTTCATTAACAACTCGCATCTGTTGCGTTACGCATTGGATTTGCTCGGATTTTCCATTTTTTGTCGGGTTGATGGTTTGACAGTTTTGCTCGCATACACCTTCATCGGTTCAAGAACGGTTTTAGAGTGGTTTACGAACCCAATCGATGAATCCATAGGGTATGGCATAAGACTCTCAGGCATCTTCAGACTCTCAGGCATCTTCCTACGAGGACGTCTCCACAATTCCGCATTGCCAAGCGCAACAGATACTTAAGTGATTTTGCTCGGTGACCCATTTGAATAGACATCAGAAGAACCATCAAAAAAATCCTGTACGGATCGCCTTGGTCGGCCTTGGCCCCCGCGGATTGGGCATCGTGGAACAGATCTGCATGCAAGCCCCTGCCTGGCCAGATCAACCCTTTGAATTGTTACTATTGGACCCAGCGTCCTTTGGAGAGGGGTGCCATCAACAGCATCAGCCAGATCATTTTCTTATGAATACGGCTGCGGAACAGCTTGGCTGGTCGGCTATTCGATCCGAAAATCACAAAAGTTTTGCACAATGGATTCGGGAAAACGGTCTAGACGCTGGTTCGCAAAACGGCGCGGCTTCGCAACACGTCGCTGGCTCGCAAAACGGCACGGATGATGCCTCTTCGGCGACTGCTACACCCACTTCCACGACTACTGCACCCTCTTCAGCGATCAATTCGGCGACCCCCAAAAACAACTCGGCAAGCCATGGATATTATGCCAGAAGTATGTTTGGCCGGTACCTGCGGGAATCACTGGAGCAACTGCTGCGGGATGCGCCTGACCATATTCACTGGCAATGGATCCAACAAAAAGTGACAGGACTTCAAAAGAACGCCGATGGAAGCTGGAACCTGGAAACTCCGGAAGAGCTGATTGAAGACGTGGATTATGTACATCTTTGTACCGGACATGGGTCGGCGGAAAGACCGAAGAATCGCAAGAATTCCAAGGCTCGTCTGAGAAGCCAGAGTAACCAAGACAGCCAAGCCACCCAAGACAGCCAGGCCAGCGAGGACAGTCAGTACACTCAAGGTACCATGGACAGCCAAGACACCAATACCGGAGAAATCAACCCATCCGCATCTCCATCCTTCATTGAGTTCATCTATCCGTTTGATGATCATTTTGCATCCTTGGCCTCCCATCAAACCGTAGCACTGGAAGGAATGGGTCTTACCGCGTTTGATGTGGTTGCAGAGCTTACGGAAGGGCGTGGCGGCGTATTTTTGCCCAAAGGAGATAACGGGTTGCTGGAATACGTGCCCAGTGGGAGGGAGCCCAGCATCATTGCGTACTCCCGAACTGGATTGCCCTTGAAAGCAAAACCAAAGGGGCAGGATCAGGCACACGGGAAAAAAGTGTACAAGCATCTTACGGATGATGTGGTGCGTCAATTACAGTCGGAGGCACCGGTAGATTTTGAAACGCAAATTTTACCACTGGTAGAACTGGAGTTGAAACAAACCTATTACGACACCTATTTCCAGTTGCACCCGGAGTTGTGGAAGAATCTGCCTGCAGTCCATGAAGGTTCCGCAAACTCGGGAAAATCGGGAAACTCTGCAGTCCTTGAAGACTCCACGAACTCAGGAAACTCTGTAGCCCCTGAAGACTCAACGTTCTCGGCAAACGTCGCAGACCAAAAATCACGTCTCGCGCTCATGGAATCGATGGTTCCGCAGCAAGATCGCTTCTCATTAGATGCCCTGCTCGATCCTTTTTCCTCGTTTGATATGCAAACGGAGGAGACCTTCCGTCGCTCGCTGGAGAACTATCTTCGTGAGGATTTTCTGAAAGCAGAACTCGGAGTTGCCGGCAGCCCGGAGAAAGCGGCGATGAACACTCTTCGCGATATTCGAGAGCAAATCGCCAAGCTTATCGACTTCAAAATGCTTCGAGGGGATTCCCAGCAGTGGTTATATCATACGTATCTACCGAAAATCAAATGGCTCAGTGTGGGACCTCCGCGCTCTCGCATCGCCGAGTGGCTGGCCCTCAGCGAAGCCGGTGTGCTTACCCTGAATTTCGGTGCCGCTCCTGAATGCACTGCGGTTGAGAGTGATGGGGTTGAGCGTGATGCGGTTGAGCGTGATGCGGCACCATCATCGGGCTGGATCCTCCGTTCAAAAACCTGGCCCAGCTACGCACGCCACGCAGACACCCTCATCCAAGCACGAATCCAAGTCTCCGACGAAATCGGCAATCAACCCCTCGTCCGGAACCTCCTCGAACAGGGACTTGCAAGACTCTTCGACAACGATGGTTACCGGCCCGGCGGCCTCGAAGTCACCCACGATTTTCAAATCATTGGACGCAACGGCAAACCCATCGGAAACCTTTGGGCAACCGGTATTCTCACTGAAGGGGAACGATTTTACACCTTCTCTTTGCCGAGCCCAGGAAAAACGTCACGGTTTGATGCGGATGCAAAAGCGGCCGTTCAAAGCATGTTCACGACGTTCGGGAATCATACCCATAAAGCGTACGAGGAACCATACGAGGAACCGTTCAAGGAACCATATGATGAGCAGGCCGAGAAGATCTATAACACGTGAACCGATTGGAAATTCAACGGGTAGCTCAATGGTCTTTACGAAACAAACACGCATCGTCCAGGATAGCAAACATGTCCTTATGTTCGTACATTCGAGAATGTACATGTAGCACCGAAGACCAAACTCCGAATATAGAGCACTGAACATTCAGCATCGTATGTTCTACACTCCAACACTCCAACATCGCAACACCGCAACACCGCAACACCCCAACACCCCATATTCATACTCTACACCGAACGATCAAAACTCAACCCTTTATCATCGGGCGCCTGACGTCAGCTCACGGCCCGTGCGCATTCCCATCAACCCGAAGAAAACCATGAACCAAGCCCCCGACCCATCCCTGTGGAACACCATCACCCCGCTGCCGGGAAAGTATGGCCACGCATCGCTCATTCCACTCGCAAGGGAGCACAAAGATGCACTTACCGAGGCGGTCAAGGATGGTAGCCTTTGGAACTTGTGGTACGCTCGAGTGCCGTCGCCGGAAGGGATGGAAGTGGAGATCGATCGCCGGTTAGCGCTGTATGAGAAAGGCGAAATGCACCCCTACACGGTACTCAACCACGAGGGGAAGATCGTCGGGATGACCTGCTACCAAATGCTGGACGCGAAAAACCGGCGCGTGAAGGTCGGTTACACCTGGTACGCGGCGTCGGTGCAGAAAACACCGCTCAACACCGAGGCGAAACTGCTTCTTCTTACGCATGCCTTCGAGCAGTTGCAAGCGATCTCGGTTTGTTTCACCACGGCCACCTACAATCTCGCGAGTCGCCGTGCCATTGAACGACTAGGGGCGAAACTCGACGGAATCCTGCGCAATCATTCGCTGTACGACGATGGGACTAGCCGCGACACCTGCTACTATAGCATCATCGACGGGGAGTGGCCGGCCGTGCGGAAGAATCTTACGTGGAAGTTGGAGCAGCACGCGTCGGGGGGAGAGTGAACGTGGGGAGATCAAACGTGGAAGCAGAGCGAACATGGGAGGGATCAAGTACGGAGGATCGATTAAGGGGGGATCAAGCATGGGAGGATCGGACATGAGTGGATCGGAATCGCTGGCCCGCAGAGATGCCTTCTTCTGGTACTGCCAGATGGACAAAGCCACAACCTTGGCAGCACTCGACAGCGGAATACTAACGAAGGAGCAGGCGCAGCACGTCGCAAATGCCATTCAAGAGGTTATTGTTCGGGGTGATGGAGAAGCGTCCGGGCCCAACGATCAGAACGACAGCAGCCAGCCACGACCCACCGATTATCTGGAAGTCCAGGCCATGTTGCGGGAAGCCGGCGGTCCAGAGACATCCCGCATGCACTCGGGAAGAAGCCGGCAATGTATGCTCGCAACGCTACACCGCTGTTTCCTGCGCGACCGCTTTCTCATGATCTTCGAGTCTCTGCTAGATGTCCGGAAGCAGATGCTTTCACTCGGCATCACCTACGCCGAAACCCTTGTGCCCGCCTACACAAATGGGGTACAAGCGCAGCCGGTCACGATGGGGCATCTACTGTGCGGGTACGAATCAGCACTGCAGCGAACCAGTCAGCGCATGATCGAAGCGTACAACCGGCTCAACCAGTCGCCGCTTGGGTCGGCCGCCCTGGCAACCACCCGTTTTCCGGTGAACCGCGACCATCTTGCAACCCTGCTTGGTTTCGATGGATGTGTCGAAAATGCCTTCGATGCAGCCCAGATCGCCATTGTGGATGTAGGCGCCGAGACCGCTCATCATGCATCGCTTGCTGCGCTCTCCCTCAGCACGTTCATTCAGGACATTCATGCACAGTTTCATCATGCAAGGCCGTGGGTGCTGCTGGATAATAGCCGCCCGCATGGTAGCTCCTCGCAAGACACCGCCTCGCAAGATGCCGCCTCGGAATACACAGCCTCGCAAGGTACTTCCCAGCAAGAAAACCAACCCGCCCGAAGCGACGGCCTGCTAAGCCCAAGCACCCTGATGCCGCAAAAGCGCAATCCCGTGGTGCTAAACCGAGCGCGACTCGCCGCCAGCAAAGTACTCGGGGCCTCCTTCACCGCCTCCCTTGTGGGCCACAACGTGAATTCCGGGATGACCGACTACAAGCGGTTCGATGCCGCCCAAACGCTCGAAGAAACCAAAGTATTGCTCCACGAAGTGTCCGACATTCTGGACGCCTTCCGCGTCGATGAAGATGCTGC
>PZPG01000036.1:11808-20288 GCA_003045995.1 Bacteroidota bacterium | reverse complement strand
TTCCACGTAAGATATATTCAACGGGTTCAAGGGTTTCGGAATAGAAGGTGATAACGCCTTCAAATCCATCCTCCAGTGACAGCAAAATCGGCTCCTCATTTTGCTGAATTTGAAGTGTCACTTCGGTTTTGTCGGACACATACGTGTTGTTTTCCAATCTCAGGTCCACAGATCCTGCCGGGGGAACAGGGGGGAGGGCAAACCGGGATTCTAACCCATCAACCCGATTTTGATAGGCGATAAACAAAGGCTGAAGAAGACGGCCATTCTGCTCGGCATGGATGCGTACCGCTTGCTCGTCCAGCATATTCTGAAACTTTTCACCTGACCATGTACCCGCTAAGAGATCTGCATCCTGTAACGATGGGGCAGCCAAAGCAAGTGACACAGATCCCGCATTATTCGTACGAACCCAGTATCCATTGCCGGAGTGCAGTTGTGAGGTCTGGGAGTACCCGGCATCAAATTCGAAAATCGCACCCTGCGACACAATTCCGTCCGGATCGTCGATGGTGCAGTACGGTTCGCAGTAGGAGTTCGCGGAGAATAGATTCCACCCTTTCCGAAGTTCTGCGGGTTGATGTTGCGGCAGATTGCCCGAAAATGTTTGCTGGTAGGCTTCCGTCAGCCGGATCCAGTACCCTTTACTCATCTCCAAACGAGACTCTGCCTGGTAATTTCCATCAAAACTATAGAGTGCAAAGGGATACGCTGTGGGAAAGATTTCTGAAAACTGCTGGTGCTCCTTCTGTAAAGGGAGTGCAACTAGATTCCAGTTTTCGGTATAAGTCATCTCATACGATGCGGTCATCACGTGCTCCAGGGTTAGGAGCGAAATCGACGGGTCATTCACAACAAGGGTTGAGACACTACTCATGTCAGCGTTCAAAGAGACGCCGTTTTCCGGGCCATAAAGACGAAAAAATCCATCTTCCGTAAGTTCAGCGGGATCCCAGCTGAGGGTGATTGGATAGGCATTGGATTCTGCAGTAATTGCAATGACCCATTCAGTACGATCGTCGGTTGTTCGCTGGAAGTAGGAGAGGTACCCGCCTTCAGTAGTACTAAATCGTGCATCCATTGTACCGTTTGAGGGGGGATCCGGCGCCACTACATCGTACTGTTCGTCAAAGCCGGACGTAGCATTGGGGGCTGTACCGAAGGTGAGATTCACCGACTGTTCGTTTGCATCGCTCACCGTCAATGTACTTGCAAAGTCACTTAAACTTCCGTTTTCATCCAGTACGGTAACTGTGACTGGAAAGAAGGTTTGCTGTTGATCCGGATCATTGGTTTGTAGAAGTAGGGTCCGCTCATAGATGCCAGGCACAAAATCGATACTGGAAAATTCCACCGTGATCTCTTCGGAAAACCCGGGCTCTATGCGTCCGGATGCTGGTGAAATTCCGGTGATTAGGTTTGGTACATTTTCAATTCCAGGAATGGAAAAACTGCCAGACCAAGTTGCCTGAGATCCGCCACTTGCCCAGCCATTTCCAATCCACAAGTAGAGATTTCCACCCGAAACCGGTTCGTCCAGCGTCACAGTCACTTGAATAGAGGTGCCCGGCGTACCACTGTCTCCGGTGCCCCAGGAGTAATTATTTTGCGCAATCTCTGTGTATCCGCCAACCTGCAAAACAGCACTGCCGGATGAAAACGTAGGTGATGTCGTTACGATGAATGCCAAGTCGCTTGCCCATGTGGAATTGGATGAGGACTCGAGGACAAAATCGGCCGTGATCTCAGAAATGGATCCCTCAAAACTGGTTTCCGCCATCGGGGAAAATTGACCTCCGCTCGCACTAAAATCGGTGAACTCATACACATAGGTGGAATCCTGAAAGGTTGTTATTGCACCTGAATGCTCTCTGCTACCCCGTTTCAAACGGTTTTGATAGGCTAAAATCCAACCCTGTTCTTCTTCTGTGAATGCATCGAGCGAGGATGCATCGAAGCTTTGTTGTATCTTTCCAGAAGATGTAATGTCCAAAGATTCGAGCACCTTTTTTTGGTTTCGGGTGGATGCAGATGCCTCAAGGCCCGGCAGATTCAGTGTAGAGGGTGCGAAATACTGAGATAGAGAGTAGTTCAGGCTATAGTTTCCGACGCTCTGTAACGTGAAACTTTCGCTCGTAGTCTCATTGGTAAGCATAGTAATATCAAATGACACATCCGGGATGATTGCTGCCGGAAAACCGTCCGGTCCCGGCCAAGTCAGACCCGAAGTCTGCTCCAGCCACTGCTGAAAGTAGGAAACACGAGCATACATTCCCATAGCCGTTGCACCAGCGCATCCATCTCCCCAGCTGGTTATGCCAGCAATCACATACCCAACCGGTGAACCTTCAAAAGGTACAGCCAGCGGTCCGCCACTATCACCCTGGCAGGCATCTTTTCCGCCAACACCCCACAAACCTGCTGCAATCATGTCATCGGTAATTGGAGTTCCGGGGTAGCCGACCTGTGCCTGTTCGTTGGATACAATTGGAACTTCAACCACTTGCAGAATGTCCGGACTGGGTCCTCCCGAGTAAAGGGCTCCCCACCCAGTCACAAAGGAGGGTACGCCATCATCTTCAAACCCGGCATCCCGGTGTGCCTGGGTTGAAATCGGAATAATTGCAACGTTTGGATCAGTCAGGTCCAGAGGTTCACCCAACTTCAATAGTGCAATATCATCCCCCTGTGTCACAGTCACAAAATCGGGATGGAGGTACTGCTGCACCACAGCCCGGTCTTGACCGGAGTTGTCATTTCGGTTGGTAACACCGGCCCGAATGTAGGGCAGGGAGCCGCCCAGACAGTGTGCAGCCGTCAAAATCCACTCAGCATCTACCACCGATGCTCCACAAAACTGATATCCGCTTGCTGTGGTAAGCGCCACATGCCATGGATAGTCTGCAATGTTGGCATCATTACCACCGACAATACTAGGAGTCGCCGGAAGTCCTCGTGTTTCGTAGAACTGTTGCAAAAATTCACGCTCCTGATCGGTGAGTTCGATGGTTTCCAGAAAGGCTGAAATCACCGCCGGATCGGTGGAACCGGCAGTTTCAGAGATATCGGAACCAGCTTGTGCAAAAACGTGAAGAGGTGAAAAAAGAGCGAAAAAAGGGAGAACCATTACAATAAAAAGACAATGCAGGCGTGATCTGCACACGGATAGAGAGGAGAAAACCATAAATAAAAACGTCTTAAAAGTGAAAAGGAGGGCGGTTCGAACCCGTTTTTACGGGTCAGGTGGTCAAATCGCACGCGTAAGATGAATGTATCAATTTCCGCGCCATTGTGCAAAATTTACATCATCATATGCAAACATTCTGCAAACTCATCAAACCGATATCTAGTTAGGATTCCTTGATGATTCCTGAACGGTACGCTTCGAGCAGAGCCTTTAGTTCCCAAATCTTCTCCCGGATCCCTTCTCCCTCATCGGTATGACCGATCCGCATTCGAGCTCTGTTATTCTCAATGATGGTAGTTTCTGAGTGCAGATCGAGCCCCTCTGCTAACGCTTTTCGGATCGAATCGAACGGTTGATGCGATACCAAAAGTAACCCGTAAGAGTTAAACAGGAGTGTGTAGCCCGCGATTCCGGTCGTGTTCTGATATGCCTTCGCAAACCCTCCGTCGATCACCAGAAGTTTTCCATCGGCTTTCACAGGGCTCTCACCGCCCTTTACTTTCACCGGAACGTGACCATTAATGATATGTGCCCCTTTTGTCTCTAGCCCAAATTCGGACAAGATGTGGTCGATCACCCCGGGTTCGGTTCGAAAGCTGTAATAGGGATTCATGATCTCCTTGTGCGTCGATTTGTCTGCCAAAAAGTATCGCTCGAACGTGGCCATCTTATCTTTGCCAAAGAGAGGCGAATCGGGGCCGCACCACAGATACCAGATCCAGTCCAGGCCCGGGTGCGATGTACCTCCGGTAAAGTATGCTTCACGTGCAATCTGCTCCAAGCGGTCCATGTAGTCTCTGGGAGTGAGCGGCTCCCCGCCAATCTCAAATGATTTCAGGGTACCATCCTCCTCCATGGGGATGCAGGCGTGATACAATAGATTACTATTGCTTACCAAGTACATCGACCCTTTAGAAAAAAGGAATCGAGCATGCTTCTGCAATTTTTCACTGTTTCGAAACGAAAGTCTTAGTTTCTCCATCACTTCCTGCTCCTGGTCCGACAATGTCCAGGGGTTCAGAGGGTTCAGTGTGGGAAAGTGATGATCCAGCATCGGGTAGAGCTTGCCATCCAGGCGGAGTGCTCCAAGGTCTGGATCGATCTTGTCCAGCAGCAAACGATCCTCCATCCGGAACTCCGGCCGACGCAGAATCAACTGCCCCTCCAGCTTCATCTGCATAATGGTGATCGCTTTGTGCATACGAGCCATGAGCAGACGTTCGCTTTCGGGACGCTCAGAACCCGATAATTTGGGGTAAAATCGCTCGCATGGGTCGTCGCCATACAGCTCCATCGCAAGGGAAGCGAGCGGTAGCATTGGAATACCGTATCCGTTTTCCAGAATCTCCATGTGAGCATAGCGAAGTGAAACCCGAACCGCATTGCATATACAGGCATCACTTCCGGCCGCTGCACCCATCCAGACGATATCATGATTGCCCCACTGAAAGTCCACCGAGTGATGATCGATCAGTTTATCCATGATGATGTGCGGTCCCGGCCCCCGGTCATAAACATCTCCAACAACATGAAGCCGTGCAATCGAAAACCGCTGAATAAGGCGACAAAGTGCGGTGATCACCGGTTCTTCGTGATGAATCTCGATGATGGAGTCGACCAGTCGTCGGTACAGATGTTTTCGGTTAGGCAGATGTTCCTGCACAATGAGCAGCTCTTCCAGAATGGCCGCTTCCCCCGCAGGGAATGCTTTTTTCACCCGATCGCGCGGATATTTTGATGTAGTTTCCCTACAAATGCGTATGAGATGATCCAGCGTTTTCCGAATCCAAGCGGCTCTGTCTGTGGTGTTTTGCAAACGAAGCCGAATCTTTTTTTCCGGATAATAGATCAGCGTTGCCAGATTTTGCTTCTCTTGCTCGCTGAGTTCATCCCTGAATGTTTCGTCGATCCGCCGTTTGATTGAACCAGATCCACTACGCAAAACATGTTCGAACGGTTCGTACTCGCCATGCAGGTCGGTGATGAAATGTTCTGTGCCTTTCGGCAGTTCCAGGGTAGCTGAGAGCTGAACAATTTCTCCGGAAGCATCGCGAATCGTGGGATAGTGACGGGAAAGCAGACGCAGGTAGGCCTCATCGGGTGGGGCACCTGCACGGTCACCGGATTTGGAATAAGTTTGGGTATCGGATTGAGTACCGGATTGAGTACCGGTCTGGGTATGAATAATGGCAGACATCAGCGGCCTTGTTGGTTTACATGTACAAATACCAAGCTTGCATAGACGATTTATTCGCAAGCATCATTCTTAGATTGATCCAATATCTAAGTAGCTCCGGATACAAAAATACATGTACGATCGCAATGTTACTAATCCAAAGACTGTAAAAATTATACACATGATCACGGCATCGTAAGTCCTCCATCCACCGAAATCGACTGCCCCGTCATACTGTTCGATAAATCCGATGCAAAAAGCCGGATGGCCGAGGCAAATTGCTCTACAGTAACTACCTCCCGCAGCGGCGTTGCCGAGGCGACGTATCCGAATACTTCTTCTGTGGTACTGCTGCTGGCATCCGTCGTTCGAAGCAAACCACCAGCAAGCAGGTTTACGCGGATTCCATACTGCCCAAGTTCCGTCGCCAGGCTGCGGGTGAGTCCTATCAAACCAGCTTTCGCAGTCGTATAATCGTAATAGGTAACCACCGGATTGTACACCAGATTGGTGGAGATGTTGATGATGTGAGATACATCCTGCTGTTTCATGACCGGGAGAGCCGACTGAATCACATTGAGTGCACCCTTCAAAATACCGTCGATTTGATGCTGAAAATGATCCCAGGTAACGGTTTCGATGCTTGTATACGGTGCTGATGGGTCGAACTGGTAGGAGGGAAGCGCATTGTTCACGATCACATCCAACCGCCCGTACCGGTCCACGATCGCCTGAATCATGGCCTCCGTTTCTTGCCGGGACGTTACGTCCGCCCGAAATGCAAATGCCTCGCCGCCCTGCTCCCGGATTTCGGAAACCACCTGCTCGGCTTTTTCCTGGCTTTGAAAATAGTTTACGCATACGGCATCCCCCTGTGCGGCAAACTGTTTTGCGGTTTCGGCACCGAGTCCGCGACTTGCTCCGGTGATAAGAATGATTCGTTGTTTTTGATTCATGGGTCTAGGGTTTGATTAGATTGGGATTGGGTTGTTGTATTTCGGTTCGTTGCAATTCGGTTTACTTTTCTTCGGGTTGATGGAATTCGTTTATCGGTCTCGCATAGCCTCCTTGAGTGCGAAGAAATGATCTACAGGTCCGTGTCCGTTGCCGATAGTTCGATTGGCGCCGGCGCAGATAGCTTCATAGAGATACTCGTTGGCCAGTTGCACTGCCTCCGGCAGATTCAGTCCATGAGCCAGGGTAGATGCGATGGCAGAGGAGTAGGTACACCCGGTTCCATGGGTGTTGGGAGTGTTTACCCTCGGATGACGGAATGTCCATGTTTTGCCCTCGTGAAAAAGAACATCAACCGCCTCATCGCCTTCCAGATGACCACCCTTCATTACGACCGAACGAGCTCCCATATTCATCATTTTCCGGGCCATCGGTGCCATGGCTTCTGCATGATCCCCAGCATCCTTTGCACCCCGAGCATCCATTGCACCCCGAGCATCCAGAGCATCCAGGGCACCAACATCATCCCAACCCTTCCCCTGTAGGCCCGCTAAACGAATTCCACTTAGAACTTCGGCCTCCGGAATATTCGGTGTTACTACCGAAGCCAGCGGGAATAGTTCTTCAGATAGCGCATCGACAGCATCATCCTGCAGGAGCCGATCGCCACTCTTGGCAATCATCACAGGATCCAGCACCACTGGAATCTCCGGCCACTCGCGAAGGCAGCGAGCCGTTTCCCGAATAATCTCCGGCGAAAAAAGCATCCCCAGCTTAATGGCATCCGCACCTATATCCTCCAAAACCGCCCGGATCTGATCCCCGACCTGAGACGCTGTCATCGGGTAGACTCCCCGAACATCGGTGGTATTTTGCGCTGTCACCGCCGTAATCACCGACATACCATAGCACCCGAGTGCCGAGAAAGTTTTTAGATCGGCCTGGATTCCGGCACCACCGCCACTGTCAGATCCCGCAATGCTCAGGACTTTCGGTTCTCTCGAATAGTTTATAAGTGATTTCAGTAACGTATTGGTGTTCATTGTTTTCGTAATTTATATTTTCATGAATTGGGGATGCGTACTTTGCCTACTTTGCATACTATGCATACATGGCTTGCTATTCTTGCTATGGTTGCCTTTCGAAACCCTATTCTTTTAGTTTTGTTGCCCCCTGCGATTCCAAAAAATGATCGAACCCGCTCCAGCTCATCTTAAATGGCTTGCCATCTTTTCGGTAGTAAAGCTCTGGCTCATCGGGTCTTTTTGGTGCTGTTTCTGTGGTTTTTTGGTTTCGGGTTGATGGAAGGACATCACCGATCCAAACCAACGATCGATGAAATCGCCGCTCAAATTTTTCAGCAAGCGAGTCTGCCTGGTCGCTTTTCACAGTGAAAAGAAGCCCATAATCCTCCCCTGAAGCCAGCATTAGAGGCAGCGGATCCCAATCAAACCGAACACAAATTCGTTGAAGTGCAGGGGGAAGGGGGAGTTTTTCGATATCGATTTGAAGAGCTACCTCAGACTCCACCGAGAGATGACCTGCATCGGAAGAGAGGCCGTCCGAAAGGTCGATCATGGAGGTTACTGCACCACTTTGAGCCAGCCAGACAGCTTCATTGGTGAACAGTTGGGGACGATGATGCTGACGGATGCAAGTCTGTTCGTCCGTGTCCTGTGTATGTGGATTTACTCCTTTCATGAGAAGGCGAAGTCCGGCGCCGGAAAGTCCCGGTTCTCCAAGCAGCATCAATCGCTCGCCGGGACTGGCACCGTTACGCCGAAGCACATCGCTGGCTTGCGTTCGTCCTAGCACAGTGTAGTTGATTACAAGGAGATCACTAGCCGTTGTATCGCCCCCCATGAGTGCTGTTTTGTATGCGCTGCACACTTCATGTGTTTCCTTGAAAAACTCTTCAATCCATTGGAGTGGAGTGGATTTGGGAATTCCAATACTGAGGAACGCGTATTCTGGTTTTGCACCCATGGCACTGATGTCGCTAAGGCTGACAGCCAGAGACTTGTAGGCCAGATCGGCGGCAGAGATCCACTCGCGACGGAAATGTTTGTGTTCGATAAGCAGGTCGGTCGTGATGACCTGGACCTCGGTTTCATTGAGGGGAAGGATGGCACAATCGTCCCCGATGCCGAGTTCTCCGATGCC
>PZPG01000036.1:7737-11771 GCA_003045995.1 Bacteroidota bacterium | reverse complement strand
GTTTGAGGTAATGTGCTGGTTGATTGGGATGAGCTATCTTGCAAGGATGCTCCGTTGGGATGCGGGGTCTTCGTCCGAGGTGAGGCCAAAGGTTCTTGTGGTGCGTTCAAAAACTGGCGACGGACCTTTCGAATCAACCCAAATTCGCCAAGGGAGGCCAGTGTCTGATGCCGGCTGATCTCCTCCCGAAGATTTTTTGCTGCTGTATAGGGATCCTGGGAAGCACAGATCGCAGATACTACGGCTACCCCGCTTGCGCCGGATTGTACGATGGAAGCCACATTGGAAAGGTGTAAGCCTCCGATGGCAATGATCGGAATGTTGGTGAGCGAGGTGGCTAGCTTGATTCCCTCCAGTCCCCATTCGATTATAGTATCGGTTTTGGTAGGAGTTGAAAAGATGGGACTTAGTGCGATGTAATCGATGGGTTGATGAAGGGCGTGTTCGAGCTGTTCCTGCGATTCGACCGACAGCCCGATGATGGCATCCGCTCCGAGTAGATGGCGGGCTTCCTGCGGTGATAGATCGGATTGTCCGAGATGAACTCCATCTGCACCACACTCCAGTGCAATATCGACCCGGTCGTTGATGATCAGAGGCACGCCGGTTCCTTGTAATTGACTCGTAAGCTCTTCCGCGATCTGCAGAAACTCGGCTTTTGAGGTATTCTTTTCCCGTAACTGAACCATCGTCACACCACCCCGCACTGCCTCCTCAACACATCGCGTGAGGCTCATACCATCTGGTAACAACGACCGATCCGTGACCAGGTACAAACTATAATCGGCACTGAACGGTCTGGTTGGCACGGTTGTGTTTGATGGCTCGGTTGAATTGTATGGCTCAGTCGGATTGGACGGCTCGGATATCATAGCATTTGAGGTATGGATGATTACGATTGACCGAGATTCCAGAGTGCATCCAGAAAATGCATCTGCATACTGCCGGGGCCATCTGCTTTCGCTGCGGCAATTTCACCCGCAACGCCCATCACCATCATTCCGGCAAAGGCGGCTTCAGCGAGATCCTCCTCCACAGCGGCAAATGCACCCAAAAGGGCACTGGCGGTGCAACCCATTCCGGTTACTTTCGCCATCATTGGATCCCCTGCATCCACCACGGCAATGGAATTTCCGGAAACAATAAAATCTCTCTCCCCGCTGATCACCGTCACACAATCGTACGTTTTACTGAGTGAACGAGCGGCTTCCAGCGCAGATTCACTGGTGATGGTGCTATCGACCCCCTTGGTTTTAGCCTGTGCCGAGTGTAGTGCCTGTATCTCTGAGGCATTTCCCCGAATGATATCGGGCGGAGCGATTTCGAGGAGCTCTTTGAGTACCTGATTTCGGTAGGGTGTGGCACCGGCGCCAACGGGATCCAGCACGATCGGCTTTTGTAGCTCAGTAGCTTGATTCATGGCAAGTTTCATGGCTTCCACCCAATGTGGGCTTAGCGTCCCGATGTTCACAACCAGAGAGGACGCAATCGATACCATATCCGCTACCTCTTCCGGTGCATGCGCCATCACTGGGGAGGCACCGATGCTAAGCAGGGCGTTAGCAGTGTTGTTCATCACTACATAGTTGGTGATGTTGTGTACCAGCGGACTTTCCTCACGAATCGTTTTCAGTATGGCCGTGGTCGTGTCGGAGAGTTGATTGGATGGAAAGGTTGAATTCATAACTAACTAGATTTCAGTGTATTCTGAGATTTCAGTGTAATCTGAAATATTAGTGTAATCTGATATTTCAGAGTATTCTATAGGATAGGGAGCAGATTTGATGACCTCAGTAGACCATGTCCGGAAGGGCGGTGGAATCATGGCCGTCATCGACTGGTTCTTTTGACGATGGTATTCCGTCTTAAGCGGGTCCCATCAAACCGAAAAAACAAAAAATGTCGTATGGCGTTGATCCATTTCCCTACGCCGGCATCATCCGGATCAGGTTGTGAGGGTATGCTCTCAGTTCCGCGTTTGCGAAACACCCCTAATGGCGCTTCAAACATAATGAAATTGGGGGAAGTTTCAAATGGCAATACGGAAAAGAGGAAGGCAGAGACGAGGGTACTCGGGGGGAACGCTAGAGGGGAACGGTAGACAGGATTATCCCGGCCAGGAGCTCCAGGGGATTCTTGAGAGAATCAGAAGCAGGCCAATAGCGTAGTACAGTGCAATGCGTTTGTGCTTAGTGCGATCGTCGTGGGCACGCTTGGCGGTTGCGTATCCGATGGTGATGAGGATGATTGCAATAATCATGGTGAGCGGGTGTTCCAGGGCGTAGAGGCGACTGGTGCTGTCGGCCATGGCCTCTCCTGAAAGATTTTTGAACCCAAGAGGGGAGATAACGTACAGTACCAGGCCGATAACGAGTTGCAGATGCACGGAAATCATGGTTACCAGGCCCGTGATTCGGTCTTTCTTTGCGAAGCTGGCGGATGTCACCCAGCCGTAGATCGCATTTACGGTGGAAAAAACGAGCAGGATGAGTGCGGCGTAGGCGAGTGTGGAGTGCAGGTGCTGAAATCCGATGTACATGGTAGTTTCGGGTTGATTTGGGTTCCGTACTAAGATAGGCATTGACCGGGAAAATTAGTACTCTTCGACTTGGAAATTGGAGATATGAATATTGGAGACATGCAATTTGGACACGTGTCGACAAGAATTGGACCAAAGATAGCTATGAACCCATCGAAGCAGAGTACGGGCTCACATACAAACAAACCCAAAAGACCCTATGACCTAGTGTTGTTTGGCGCTACTGGATTTACAGGGCGGATCGCGGCAAATTATATTGCCGGCAGGGCGTCGGAAGAGAAGCTCCGATGGGCGATTGCGGGCCGGAATGCAAAAGCAATGGAGGAGGTGGCTGCCGAATTAAGCAGGGATTCGGGCAATCCCGACGCTGGTACGTACGAGGTGCCCGACCGGCTCGTGGCGGATATCCATCAACCCGAAACCATACGCAGGATGATGGAATCTGCGACGGTTCTCATGAATATGGTGGGGCCTTATGCCTTGTATGCTCCTGATGTGGTGAAGGCTGCGGTGGATGCGGGGACGCACTATGTTGATATCACCGGAGAGCCGGATTTTATCAATGAAACGTTTTTGCAGTATGATGAGAAGGCGCGTGAAAATGGGGTGGCGCTGGTGAATGCGTGTGGTTTTGATAGTATTCCGGCAGATTTGACGGTGTGGCATGCAGTTCGGGGGTTGATTGGATCCGATGCAGAGGATGGGACGTATGCGGAGGATGGGGCGGAAGTCGTGCATGGGGCGGAAGTCGTGCATGGGGCGGATGCCAAGGACCAGCCCGTTGCCGTGCGCTGTTACGTGAAAACGCGGGCACGTTTTTCGGGAGGTACTCTATCGACGGTGATTGAAGCATTGCATCGAAGGGCTGAGGGGAAGAAACCGGTTCGTATTGCGTATCCAAAGGCGGAGCATGCGCCGAAGATTGCACGGAGGGTGCATAGGGTGCAAAGGGAGCATGATTTGGACAGTCCGCTGAAGCTGGACGGATGGGCGGTACCGATGCCGGTGGCCGACGTGGAGATCGTTCGCCGAAGTGCTATGCGGATGCCCGATCATTACGGCAACGCATTTTCATACGCTCAGTTTTTCGTGGTTCGGAATTTTTCCACGGTGGTGAAACTTGGCATGTTGTTCGGTATCCTGTCACTGTTTGTTCGGTTTGATGGGTTTCGTACCTGGATCCGGTCGAAAACCCCGGCGGGAACCGGGCCTTCCAGGGAAGTACGTGCTAAGAGCCGGTTTACAGTAACTACCATTGCTGAGACGCCGGCGGGGGAGCGAAAAAAGGTGGTGATGAGTGGCGGTGATCCTGGATACGATGAAACCGCGAAAATGGTATCGGAAGCGGCTTTTGCGCTTCTGGAAATGGATCGGAAAGGGTCTCTACGCGGAGGGGTTTTGACGCCTGCGGAAGCGATGGCGGAGCCGTTGACAGGTAGGTTAAGTGCGCGGGGTATTCGGTTCGAACAGGAGGTGTTATGAGATGGGGTGCTTG
>PZPG01000036.1:0-7529 GCA_003045995.1 Bacteroidota bacterium | reverse complement strand
AGTGGCTGGGTTCACGCCTTCATGCAGAGAGGTTAACTCGGCAGGTAACGGATCAAACCATTGGCGAAGGTGTGTGGGATCGCTATTAGGATGGATCCACTCGGTTGTCTGGCTTCGGTTGAGAATAACAGGCATCCGATCATGAATTTTTGCCACTTTCGTGTTCGCTTTTGTTGTGAGAATGGCGCAGGAGATCTGCTCCGTACCATCACTGAGTTTTTGCCGCTGGAAAATTCCTGCCATTGCCAAAACATCTCCATCGGTTCGGTCGATCAGCCAGGGTGTTTTTGGTTTTCCATGTCCGCCTGGCTTCCATTCGTAAAAACCGTTGGCTGGAATAATGCATCGGTACCGATCAAAGGAGTGAGCAAAACTGGGTTTTTGATGGACGGTTTCCGATCGGGCATTGATGAGTAGTCGAGAGTGGCCTGAAGAAGGTAATGATGGATTGGCGCTCTTATGAGTGGTCCAGCTAGGTGACATACCCCAGCGGAAGGAGGTAAGAACGGTAACCCGGTCGCGACCAAATGCAATGACGGGAATGACCGATCCCGGAGTGACGTTTCGGTTTGGCTGAAAGTCCTGAAGGTGACTTGGAATCGCCTCAAAAAGAGATTCGAGATCGCTGGTGGGTGTTGTAAGTGAGTATCGTCCGCACATGAAAATGGGTTGTCTGGGTACAGATTGTCTGACTACAGGTTGTTCGAATACTGGTCGTTCGAATACAGATTGGTTGAATATAGATTGTCAGTGCATAGGTGAGTCTACATGGTACAAAATATGGCTACAATCTTCACGTCCAATTGCCGGTTCATCATCCTGCATGATTTATCAATGTTCTTTGATAACCACATACAGAAACAGTACATTCTGTACAGTCTGGGGATCAAGTGTATGGATCAAGCATGGGAATGGGTTTGATTGTGCGGGCAGGGTGGCTCTCCCATCAACCCGAAAAATAGTTGAAAAGGTTGAACAGAATGGTTGAATGGTTGATAGATCGTCGATCTGAGTTGCGAGTGATCGGTAACATCGGTTTGGTGAGGGAATTAACAATGAAATTGACGATGAGGAAGAAAGTAGCAATATCGACAAAAGGGGCATTCTGGACGGCATTTTTCCTAATCATGATGGGTATTGAACCGTCAATGGCTAGGGTTGAAGATGGACAAAGTTGGCAATGGCAGGAGAGTAAAGGGTCTTGCGACCGCCCGGCCAGGGAGATTTTGGAGCAGATGGAGGATTTAATGCGGGGCGAGTCGAGTTATTCGGAGATGACGATGCGGATTGTGCGGCCGAGGTATACGAGGGAGATGTCGATTAAAGCGTGGCAGAAGGGAGGCGATTCATCGATGATTTTGGTAACAGCACCGGCGCGGGACAAAGGTACTGCTTTTTTGATGCATGATAAGGATATCTGGAATTATGATCCTCGGATCGATCGGACAACGCGCTTGCCCTCGTCGATGATGTCGCAATCGTGGATGGGGTCTGATTTTACGAACGATGATCTGGTTCGGGAGAGTGACGTGCTGGAGGATTATACGTACATGGTGGATGGGGAGGAGATGATAGAAGGCGAGCTTGCTTGCCGGCTGGAGATGATTCCAAAGCCGGATGCTCCGGTGGTGTGGGGAAGAGTGTTGCTTTGGGTGAGTGCGGAGGATGGATATCAGTTGCGTGTAGAGAATTACGATCAGCGGGGAGAGTTGGCGTACACGATGGTGCTGGATGATATCCGGGAGCTTGGCGGTCGAACGATTCCGACTCGGTTTACAATGCAGCCGGCGGGGAAAGAGGGAGAGTACACCGAAATGACGTATCGAGCGTTGCAGTTTGATGTGGATCTGGAGGATTCATTTTTTCGGCGTTCGAATATGGAACGGTTGCAGTGATTTTGGATAAAAACGTAAGGTGACGGGGTCATGAAAACGTATCTGATTCTTGCGTGGCGCAATTGCTGGAGGAATCGCAGGAGAACGTGGATTACGATCTCTGCGATCGCGTTTGCTGTTTTGCTTTCGATTTTGATGCAGTCGCTGAATCGTGGATCGCATGATCTGCTGGTGGAAAACATGGCACGGTATAGTACGGGATATTTGCAGATTCGGGATGTTCGGTTTGAGGATGACCCTTCGCCGGACAACGCATTTGAGTATGGGGATGCGATTGAAAAGGAGGTTTTGGCGATGCATCCGGACGTACGGATGGTGATTCCTCGAATCCAGACGTTTATGCTGGCGGCGGATGATGAGGGTACAAAGGGGGCACTGGTGATGGGGGTGGATCCGGAACGGGAGCAGGTGTTGAACGGATTGATGGATCAGCTTGTAGAGGGGCGGTTTTTTTCGTGGAAGGATGGGGGTAGTGGGAATGATGGGGGTAGCGTGAATGATGGAAGTAGTGGCATCGAACCCTCCGAAGCGGTGGTGAGTGCCGGGCTGGCAGAGCGGATGGAACTTGCTCCCGGCGATACCCTCGCATTGATCGGCCAGGGGCGCTTTGGGATGTCGGCGAGTGGTCTTTTTGTGGTCTCCGGGATTGTGAAATTGCCGGTGGTGGAGATGGATCGGCAGACCGTCTATCTTTCTCTCCCGCAAGCCCGTTATCTGCTGTCGGCGGAGGAGCATGTCACATCACTCCTATTACTTCCTCGCCATAAACGGGACACCGATGACATTGCGCAGACAGTTCGGACGAAACTTGCAGGCACGGAACTAACGGTAGCAACCTGGGAGGAACTTATGCCCGATCTGTTGGAGTTTATTAAGTTTGATATGGCCGGCTCGTATGTACTTTCGATAATTTTGTATGTGGTGATTGGGTTTGGTTTTTTTGGGACCGTGCTTACGCTAACCCTGGAGCGTCGCAGGGAGTTTGGGGTGCTTCTTTCTGTGGGTTTGAAACGACGACTTCTTTCGCTCATCATTTTTTTGGAGACGCTCATGGTAAGTGTAACAGGAGTTTTGATTGGATGGCTTCTGACTACGGGTGTACTTCTCTACTTTGTGCAAAATCCAATCCAACTTACGGGTGATCTGGCAGAAAGTATTATGGATTATGGCTGGGAGCCAATTTTGCCAGTGTCGTTGGATCCGGGGATGTTTCTTTCGCAAGGGTTGATTGTATTTTTTCTGGCAGTGGGTATCTCACTCTATCCCATGGCAAAAATTGCACGATTAAAAATAATTGAGGCCTCGAGATCCTGAGATGAAGCATACAAACAACACAATCCGAAACCTGATCCTAGCCTGGAGAAATCTTTGGCGAAATCCAGGGCGAACGGCTGCCTTGATCGCTGCTATTGCCATCGGTTTATGGGCGGGTGTGATGACGGTGGGGCTGGTGAACGGGATGTATGAGCAGCGGATCGATTATGTGATTCGATCAGATTTGGGGCATTTGCAGATTCATCACCCCGACTTTTTAGCCGAACGGGATCTTGAGTTGGGCCTGCCGGAGGTAGGTAAGGTGAAGCATTATCTGGAAGGGGCCGATGGTGTGGAGGGATTTTCCGAAAGAACGTATGCAGATGGCATGTTCCGGTCTGCCAGAAACTCCTCCGGAGTACGAATTCATGGCATTGTGCCGGAGACCGAGACAATGGTGACGAATCTTGGCGAAATGGTAGTAGCCGGGGTGATGCCGGATCCGGCGGCGCCCGTTCGTAATCCAATGCTTCTGGGACAGGTGCTTGCCGAGGAGCATGGAGTGGATTTGGGGCATCGTGTGGTCCTTACGTTTGAGGACCTCTCCGGCGAAATTTTATCTGCATCGTTTACAGTGACGGGATTCTACAAAAGCCGGTCGAAAGATATGGATAAGATGAACCTTTATGTTCTTTCCGAGGATCTGCGCCGGTTGCTTGGCCGCGAAGACCTAGCGCATGAGGTCGTGGTTCGGCTGGAGGATCCTGTCACTACAAACTCCTTCACGGGGGTGATGCAGGCACAGTTTCCGGATCTTTCGGTGCAATCCTGGGATCAGCTATCGCCCGAGATCAAAATGATGATCGATTATGGGGGTGTTTCCCTGGTTCTGATTATGGTGATTATCATGCTGGCGCTCTCGTTCGGAATTCTAAATACTATGCTGATGTCATTGTTCGAGCGCAAACGGGAATTTGGAATGCTCATTTCCATCGGGATGAGCCGTTCTCGAGTGTTTTGGATGATGATGTCGGAGTCGGTTGTTCTGACGTTGGTGGGATCGGCGATTGGTATGGGATTGGCATTTTTGGCCATCTCCTACTACTCTGTACACGGGCTAAGCCTGGCTGCGTTTGCGGAGGGTCTTGCCAAGATTGGATGGGATTCGCTGGTCTTTCCGTTTGTTACGATTGGCGATTTTGCGACGATTTCGGTGATTGTGATCGGAATGACATTGCTCTCGTCGCTGTATCCGGCGCTGAAAGCCTTTCGTATTCATCCGCTGGAGGCGTCGAAGGATTTATGAACATACACATACACATGAACCTGAACCGTTGTGATTCTTTAGGTGCTTTGGGTGCTTTTGGCGCCTATGGTACTATGGGCGCCTATGGTGGTTTGGTTGGATTGTACGCCCTGGATTCTTTGGATGCCCAGGTGTCACATGGGCTGCCATGCGAATCCCATCAACCCGAAAAAAGCAATATAACATTAGAACAGACTAGGGTGAGTAACCGTAATGAATAAAAAGAAAGAGGTGATTCGGACAGAGTCGGTGTCGAAGGTGTACAACCCGGATACGATTCCGGTGCATGCGTTGAGGGAGGTTTCGGTTCGGTTTGATGAGGGGGAGTTTACGAGTATTGTGGGGCCGTCGGGGTCGGGGAAAACGACGCTGTTGAACATGATTGGGGGGCTGGATGAGCCGAGCTCAGGGCAGGTGTTTGTGCATGGGCAGGAGATTACGGCGATGAGCGACCGGGAGCGGGTGGCGTTTCGGCTGGAGCATATTGGGTTTGTGTTTCAGTATTTTAATTTGATTCCGGTGTTTACGGCACGGGAAAATGTGTCGTTTGTGATGTTTTTGCAGCATCGGCCGGAGCGGGAGATTCGGGAGCGGGCGGAGCAGCTGCTGGTGGAGATGGGGCTGGAGGAGAAGATGGATTCGAGGCCGGCAGAGATGTCGGGCGGGGAGCAGCAGCGGGTGGCGGTGGCTCGGGCGCTGGCATCGAGGCCTTCGTTTATTTTGGCGGATGAGCCGACGGCGAATTTGGATACGGTTTCGGCGATGAATTTGCTGGATATGATGGCACGGATGAATCGGGAGGAGGGCGTGACGTTTATTTTTTCGACACATGATCAGCGGGTGATTGACCGGGCACGGCGGGTGATTCGAATGGTGGATGGGGCGGTGGAATCGGACGAGTTTAGGGAGGGGTGATGTGAGGTGGTTTGATGTGAGGTGGTGTTTTCTGTTATGTGTTTTGGTTTGGGTTGATGTTGGGGCATTGCGGAGTGTAGTATACGCCCAGGATCGGGGTGGATCTCTTGCCGATAACATGGAGTTTTCCGGTTATTTGCAGGGCAGTCTTTTTCGGATTCGGAGTACGTTTCCTGAGCCGCTGGGGAAGAAGCACTGGACGGAGGGCCGATTGTTGTATCGCGCCCGGTTAGCTGTAGATATCACCCCGAATCTCACGTTGCAAGTGGAGTCTCGGACGCGGATATTTGCCGGAGATCTGGTGAAGGAGCTGCCCGGATATGCATCTGCTTTGGGGGATGATCCGGGTTGGGTGGATCTTTCTACTGTTTGGACGGAGCGTACGAACTGGTTTATGATCTCGGATCTAGATCGGCTGTTTGCTGAATGGGATCGGGGAGACTGGAATGTTCGCGTTGGTCGGCAGCGGATTAACTGGGGGATGGGGCTAATCTCTCAGCCACACGATCTGTTCAATTTGTATTCGTTTTATGATCTGGATTATCCGGAGCGGCCGGGGAGTGATGCGGTTCGGGTGCGAAGGTTTGTGGGAAGCCAGTCTCGGGTGGAGGTAGCGTTTCGGCCCGGTGTAGATCGGGAGGATGCAGTTGCGGCTTTCCTGTTTGGGACTACGTGGCGGCATACGGATTGGCAGCTTACCGGAGGTGTTTACCGGGAGCGTCTAGCAGCGGGTCTTGGAATGGCTACGGATGTAAAAGGGGTGGGGATGAAGGCGGAGTCGATGTTTTATTGGGGGACGGCGGGTGTGGCGGGTCCCGGGGGATTGGTTGATTTCAGGGACGGTTCCGGGGATGATTTTAATGCTGTAATTGCTCTGTCGGCTGAGTACATGTTCGATAGCGGGGTATTCTGGGTTGCGGAGTTTTTATTTAATCAGGATGGGAAGCGGGAGGAGTTTCAGGTTTTGAGTTCTATTCCAGCTCCGGATAATCCATCTTTTACGCAGACGCAGTGGACGTCGGTTTGGTCGTATCCCTTTACGATGGTGTTGAGCGGGTCGTTGTCGGCAGGCTGGTATCCCGGGGAGAATGCGGTGTATGTAAGTCCCGGTGTTTCGTTTTCTTTGTCGAATCGCGCCGATTGGCAGGTTGCTGGGCAGTTTTTTGCGGGTGCGGAGGGTTCGATTTTTGAGGATGCGGGGTCGGTGTTGTTTACGGCGTTGCGTTGGTACTACTGATGTGTAATGAGGTGAACTCTGCGCGCTCAGTGGTCCTGTACTCTCGATTATTCTGTGCGCATTCGGGTATTCTGTGTGCACTCGAATATTCTGTGCGCATTCGGGTATTCTGTGTGCACTCGGGTATTCTGTGCGCATTCAGGTATTCTGTGTGCATCCATTTATTCGACGCTCTCAGTCGTTCTGTGGACGTGCAATGCGGATGGCGGCTGCATGCCAGACCCAGCCTGCCAGAACTACTCCGGCAGCAGGGAGCCAGATGGCTGCCTTTACCCAGAGTGTGAGAAACAGGCACCCGGCAAGTCCGGCAAGTGAGATCCAGGCCGGAAAGCGTCTCTCATCACCCCGTAAACGTAAAGCCGCAAGGTTTGTGATTGCGTAGTAAATGAGTACGGTAACTGCCGAAAAGGACCAGGTGAACTGGACGCTTCCGGTGGAGAGGAGGATAGCGATGATGGCGAAGGAACCCCAGACAGCTTTGGTTGGGCTACCGTTGGATGGGTGAATGGTTTGGAATTGGGTCGGCATGTCGCTGCGGCGGGCCATACTGAGGAGCACGCGGGAGAGGCCGAGTAGAAGATTGAGGAGTACGCCGGTCATTGCGGTAATGGCGGCGATGCTGACAGCCCAGCGGATCCAGGAGATTTGCAGGATTTCGGAGGCCATGACGAGTGGGGCGGCTTCGCCCTGTAGGGTTGCGGCGAAGGCTTCCGCGCCCATGAGTTGGATGACAGTGGCTGTGATTAGAAGGTAGAGCAGTACAACGACGATCATGGTGGTGATGATGGCGCGAGGGATGGTTTTTTGTGGGTTTTTTACCTCTTCGCCAAGAGTTGCGATTCGGCCGTATCCGGTGTAGGCAACGAACATAAGGGCGGTGGCATAGAAGAGGGATGCGCCGGGGGTGTTGTGCGAGTTGGGT
>PZPG01000035.1:7139-20353 GCA_003045995.1 Bacteroidota bacterium | reverse complement strand
TCTTCCAGAGTTCGACGGATAATCGTGCCATTTGGAAGCCATAGGGGCAAGCCCGGACCAACCATCGCATCGATCAAATAGATTCCAAGTTCCCGTCCCAGCTTCTTATGATCCCGCTTTTTTGCTTCCTCGAGCTGATGCAGGTATTCCTTGAGCTGTTTCTGCTTCGGAAAAGTGATTCCATAAATGCGGGTTAACTGTTTCCTGGTTACATCTCCGCGCCAATAGGCCCCAGCAATACTGAGCAACTTTACGGCCTTGATTACACCGGTATTGGGAATATGAGGTCCCCTGCAGAGATCTGTGAATTCGCCTTGCGTATAGAAGGTGATGGTTTGATCGTGCAGATCCCGGATAAGTTCTTCTTTGTACTCATTGGATCGTGACCGATAAAATTCAGACGCTTCCTCTGCAGAAACTTCACTTCGTACAAAGTCACTCTTGTTCCGGGCCAGTTCAAGCATCTTCTCTTCTACCCGTGCCAGATCTTGCTGAGAAAACTCTACCTCCCCAAAATCAATGTCGTAGTAGAAACCGTTCTCGATAGGAGGACCGATAGCAAACTTCGCGCTTGGGTACAAAGACTGAACTGCTTCAGCCAACAGATGGGCGGATGAGTGCCAGAATGTATATTGCCCATCCTCCGTATCCCAAGTATTAATTGTAAAACTCCCGTCTTCCGTAACAGAGCGATTTAGATCACGGATCTCTCCATTGAGAGTGTAACTAAATGCGTTTCGTGCCAGACCTTCAGAGATCGACAGGGCAACATCCAAACCGGTTATACCGAACGGATAGTCCCTTTTTTGGCCATCGGGAAATGTTAAGTGAACTTCTTGATTGGACATTCAGAGGAAACGTGATCATGCATGAATAGGAGTGGGTTCAGGCAGATTCGAACTGCCGACCTCTACGATGTCAACGTAGCGCTCTAACCAACTGAGCTATGAACCCGGTCAACATGAAAGATAGGCAAGATAGAGTGTCATTATCAATGCAAAAAGAAACTTTCAGCGCATTGGTATCCTTCGTACCTTTGCAGCGTTTGGGAAATAGAGCACAGAAGCAACCATCGTATGTCGAATCGTCGGGAATCACGGGAACTCGTTTTACAGGCACTTTACTCTAAAGAGATCAGTGACAATGAGACGGCAGGGATCTTTTCAGATTGGATCAAACCCAAACTCGAAACTAGCGAGGAGATCCATTTTGCGGAAAAGCTCTTCTATCAAACCGTAGAGCATCGAACAGAGTGTGACAGCCAAATCATCAAACAGTTAAAAAATTACGAATTGAACCGGCTGGCTCTCATCGATAAATTAATATTGCGTATGGCGATCGTGGAATTTCTTCATTTTGAGGATATTCCGGTTAAAGTAACGATCAACGAGGCGATTGACCTTGCTAAAAAGTTTTCTACATCCAAGAGTGGGAATTTTGTAAATGGCATTCTGGACGCCATTTCGAAGGAGTTGAAGGAGAATAACAAACTTCACAAAACTGGAAGAGGGAGTATTGAAATATCATTTTGACACGGATGAGGCCGTTGTGATCGGTGATATTCACGGTTGCAGCAGATCCCTGAGGAGTCTTTGGGAAAAACTGGAACCATACAAGGACCGACTTCATATTTTTGTGGGAGATTATATCGATCGGGGAGAGGACTCCAAAGGGGTGGTCGAATTTTTGCTGTCTGTACGAGATCAGCGAACCTGTGTATTCTTGCGGGGAAATCATGAAGAGATGCTTCTGAATGCTACCGATTCGGACCGATTTGAGCTCTGGTTGCGAAATGGAGGAAAGGCAACTATGAGGTCGTACGGGTATCCTTCGTCGGTACAAGACCTCCCATCAAACCATCTTTCTTTTTTTGAACAAACTGGATTGTACTGCGACCTACCCTCGTTTTTTGTGGTACATGCAGGAATTCCACATGATACAACAATCGCTGAAGTGATGCAGTCGGACAAGTTCCGCGATTACATGCTATGGGACCGCGAGCATTTGAACGTGTTTGAAACGTCATGGGAAAAAACAGTAATATTTGGTCATACAGCACGGGCATATCCGATCCGAAAAGAGAAAATGCTGGGAATTGATACCGGATGTGTCTATGATGCACCAGGTCTGGGAAAGTTAACGGCCGTTGTGCTTCCGGAGATGACGTTTATTCAGCAGTTCTCACTCGATCAGACGTATGCATTGAAACGGTCGCCATAAATTGTTGCTCAAACCAAGCGAATCAAACCACTCAATTTATCTATTTACCTTATGAGTTTACGTTGCGGAATTGTTGGACTACCCAATGTGGGAAAATCCACCTTGTTTAATGCGCTTAGTAGTGCCGGGGCCGAATCAGCAAATTTTCCATTTTGTACAATCGATCCGAATGTGGGGATGGTTCCCGTACCGGATTCGAGGCTGAATACTCTATCCGATCTGGTGAAGCCCGCTTCTCTGGTACCGGCTACGATCGAATTCGTGGATATCGCCGGCCTGGTGAAAGGAGCCTCAGAGGGGAAAGGAAAAGGCAATGCATTTCTGTCTCATATTCGGGAGGTGGATCTGATTATTCATGTGGTACGCTGTTTTGTGGATGATGATATTATTCATGTGGAGGGTGGGGTCCATCCGGAACGCGATATTCATATTATTGATGATGAGCTGATCCTGAAGGATCTCGAATCGGTTGAGAAACGGTTAGGGAATCTCCAGAAGCAGGCAAAGAGCGGTGACAAAAAGATTCAAAGGGAGGTTGACATTGTAGATGAGTTGCGTGCACACCTGGAGAGTGGCCAAACCGTTCGCACGTTAGCTCATTCGCCGGAACAGAAACTTGTGTACCGCGATCTTTTTTTGCTAACCGATAAGCCCGTCTTATATGCCTGCAATGTGTCGGAGGATGACATAGAGACTGGAAATGAGTTTACGAGGGAAGTGGAATCTGTGGCCGGGGAGTTTGGTGATGAAGTCGTTTCCTTTTGCGCGAAAATTGAGGAGGAGATCTCGGAATTGGATGAGGAGGAGAAGCTGATGTTTTTGGAGGAGCTCGGACTGAAAGAGTCTGGTCTGGACAGGCTTATACAGTCTGCATATAAGGGTTTGGGGCTGATCACCTATTTTACAGCAGGCCCGAAAGAGGTTCGTGCATGGACGATTCGCAGAGGGACCAAGGCTCCGCAGGCGGCCGGTGTTATACACACCGATTTTGAGCGGGGTTTTATTCGTGCGGAGACCATATCATTTGAGGATTATGTGGCCTATGGGTCTGAAAAAGCGGCAAAAGAGGCGGGAGTCATGAAACAGGAGGGGAAAGAGTACGTAGTGAAGGATGGGGATATTATGCTTTTTCGCTTCAACGTGTAAGTTTTCGTTTGCTGTTTGATAACTGCATAGTAAACTAGGGGTTCACGGTGTGCTGGGTGTTCGTAAACGGATGGCCACAGAATCGGCCGGCACCCGTGATGGTTCGATCTGCTCATACACTACCCAGGCATCCGGGTACCATGATTTTAGCAGGCCGGAAAGGGTAATCGCCCGCTCCCTGGAGGAAAAATCTCCTACACGAACCCGGTAGTAGGGGGAGCGAAAACGTATGTAGGCTTCCGGCTGATAACCGGTGAAAAGAGAATCGGAAAGAACCCGGAATTGATCTTTGACGGAATCGGCTTCCAGCACTTGTCTTGTGGAGTAAATCTGTACCCGAAAACCGGCAAACGGATCAGCTTCCTCTATGCTTGTTCCTGGAATTTCCAGGGTGTAAGGTTCAGGAACAGTGAGTCCCTCTTTGGGAAACTGATCTTTCAGGGAACTTCGTGTTTGATCCAGCAAAGTGATACCGGATGTGGTAGCAGTATCTTCGTGTAAGGTACTTTTGGCTTCAGATGTGGCAGTTTGCTCCTGCACGCCGTTTTCATCGCTCGTTTGCTCGTTTTGTACAAGCTGTGTAGTGAGGCAACCAAAGCCGAGCCCTATCAACCCGAACCACAAGAAAAGAAGGTAAGTACGTGTTCGCATGTATGCGCAGGATGAGTTTTGATATGGTTGATTAGGCGACAACGTAGTTAATATCCAACTTTAGTATCCTACGGGATGCCAAGTGGTTTTGATTTCCTGAAACTGCATCATCAGGTAGGGGCTTTCAAATTCATCGGATGTTCCGTCGCCCCAGGATTGATGGGTAATGCGTTTGATATTGCGGGCCGCGTGTTCGTCCAGCAATGCCTGGCTGGCTGGATGATCGGTCCAGTTGCAGATTCCGTTGACGTCCATGTGGCTTGCTAGCGGATCCATGATTTCGTTATGAATACCGGAAAGGATGTTTACAACGCCAGGAGGTACATCCGAGGAGTGAAGAACTTCTCCAAAACTGAGTGCACTGAGGGGGTACGCTTGGGAAGGGATCAATACGGCACTGTTACCGCCGGTGCAAATGGCCGCAACGGCGGTAACGGCACTTAAAAGAGGGGATTCGTCTGCACAGAAAATGGCGACCACTCCAAGTGGTTCCGGGGTACTGAAATTGAAGTGAGGGGTGGCAACGGGGTTTACAGAGCCAAATACCTGGCTCAGTTTGTCGGTCCACCCGGCGTAGTAGACGAGACGATCGATGGAGGTTTCAACCTGCTTTGCCGCAGCTCGTTTGGAGATGCCAGCCCAGGTAAGTTCTTCCGTAAAATTTGCTTTTCGGTCTTCAAGCATCTCCGCAATGCGGTAGATGATCTGCCCACGGAGATAGGCGGTTTTGGAGGCCCAGCCGTTTTGTGCTTTTCTCGCATGAACGACCGCTTCCCGGATGTCTTTGCGTGTAGATCGGCAGGCCTGTGCAAGAATAGGGTTAGCCTTTTCTTGTGCTGTGTTCATGTCCGGGGGGATACTCAGGCCTGTCACCCCGTATACATGTCCCGATTCACTTCGCACAAACGCGCCGCCAATGAAGTTTTTGTAGGTTTTTCGTACGTTCAGTCGCTTATTCATTTCTTGCTGTTCCTCCTACCGAAGATTAATGTAAGGGTAGAGTCCGTGTAGTCCTCCTTCTCGTCCCACTCCACTCTCCTTGACTCCCCCAAACGGCGATGTGGGATCAAATTTGTTGAACGTGTTTGACCATAATACCCCGGCTTGAATCTCACTACCAGCCTGGAATATTTTGGATCCTTTGTCGGTCCAAACGCCTCCGGAGAGCCCGTAAGGTGTGTTGTTGGCTTTTTCTAAAGCTTCGGAAGGGGTTCGAAATGTTTGCACCGTAAGGACGGGACCAAATATTTCCTCTTGCACCACTGTATTACTTTGTGATACATCGGTAAAGAGTGTAGGACTACAGAAATACCCTTTAGACGGTACGGTTTCGTGGCTCTGGTACATCTGAGCTCCCTCTGCCAGGCCAATATTTATGTACTCCTTGATTCGCTGCAATTGCGATGCTGAGTTAATAGCCCCGATATCGGTGTTTTTATCGAGCGGATCCCCCACAATAAGGTGTGACATGCGATGCTTAAGCTTACGAAGAAATGACTCGGAAACACTCTCCTGTACCAATAATCGTGCACCAGCACAGCAAACGTGTCCCTGATTGAAAAATATCGCATTGATAACCCCCTCGACTGCCTGATCCAATGGTGCATCTTCAAATATGATATTCGCTCCTTTGCCACCCAGTTCGAGGGAGTATTTTTTCCCTGTTCCGGCTATCGCTTTTTGAATCCATTTGCCAACCGCGGTAGAACCGGTAAATGCGATCTTTTTTATTTCGGGGTGATGGACTAGCGCCTGCCCTGTAGCAGCTGCTCCGGTGATGATATTGATGACACCGGGGGGCACATCCGCATCTCGGCAGATATCTGCAAAGACCAAAGCTGTCAGGGATGTGGTTTCCGCCGGTTTCAACACAACGGTATTCCCCGCTGCGAGTGCGGGAGCAATTTTCCAGGCCAACATCAGAAGAGGAAAGTTCCAGGGGATGATCTGACCGCATACTCCAACGGGTGTAGTTTCGCGTCCCGGAAATGCGTATTGCAGTTTATCAGCCCAACCGGCGTAGTAGAAAAACCAGGCAGCGACCAGCGGAATGTCTACATCCCGGGACTCGCGAATCGGTTTCCCTCCGTCCATCGATTCGATCACAGATAATTCCCGGGAGCGCTCTTGGATCAATCGTGCAAGGCGATATAGCACTTTTCCTCGCTCTCTTGCCGGCATTTTTTGCCATTTTTTTTGCGCTTTTCCGGCAGCCTGTACGGCCCTGTGAACATCCTGCTCACTGGCAACCGCAACTTTGGCAAGTAACGATTCATTGGCCGGATTCAAAGAGTCCATCCACTGGCCTGATTCCGGCTTGCGAAATGTACCGTCGATGAAGAGTCCGTATTGATCCCGCAGACGTATCTGGCGGGTACTTTCCGGAGCAGCGGCATACTTCAGAAAAGTTTCCGCCATTGAAGGATCCGGTGTTTGTGACGATTTTGGTTTCATAGTTGCACTTAGACTTTTTAGTACTTCTTTCTTACTACTTTATTACTTCGTCGTGGAATGTTCCTCCATGTTAATCATTGGAGAAATACGCTGAGCTTTGATATACACCGTCCGTTTGTTTTACAATTTGCATGAGAATATCGTTTGTGAGAGAGCTGGCACCAAATCGAAACATATCTTTATGCAACCAATCCAAACCCAGTGTTTCATGTACCATTACAAGATATTGAAGGGCCTGTTTTGCCTTCCGGATTCCGCCTGCAGGTTTCATCCCTATTTTTTTCCCGGTTGATTGATGAAAATCACGGATCGCCTCGAGCATCACAAGAGTCACTGGTTGTGTGGCGGCCGGCTGAACTTTTCCAGTCGAAGTTTTGATGAAATCCGCACCCGCCATCATCGCTAGTATACTGGCTTTTCGAACATTTTCCAGCGTTTGTAATTCTCCTGTTTCCAGAATCACTTTCAGATGGGCCAAACCACACGCTTCTTTGATCTGTGCGATCTCGTCAAACACATACTGAAATTCGCCGGATAAAAATTTACCTCGGGAGATCACCATATCAATTTCGGTTGCTCCATGCTCCACAGCATACTTAGTGTCTTCCAGTTTTACGCTAAGAGGAGCCAGACCACTTGGAAAAGCGGTAGCAACACTGGCCACATGAACTCCACTTCCCTCCAATGCTTTAACAGCTACCGGCACCATCGTAGGATATACGCAAACTGCGGCAAGGGTTGGAAGATCTGGCATCGGAGCAAAGGGAGTTCTCGCTTTGCTACACAATTGGATCACTTTGCCTGGAGAGTCGCTCCCCTCCAACGTGGTGTGATCAATCATGCTAAGCGCCAACTTCAATCCGGAAAGCTTGGACTCTTTTTTAATACTTCTCCGGTTTAGCCGGTCTACTCGTTCGGTAACCCCTACTTCATCAATCGGATACCGCTCATGAAAATCCATGTTCATATAAAGTACTTACGTAATATTGGTGGTTATTCAACATTTATTCTGAAACATACGGTGCTGCATCGAGAATTTCACGGCTGGCCTTCTCTTCGAACTGCTTAAAATTTTCAACAAACATAGAAGCAAGCTGATTGGCCTTTTTATCGTATGCATGTTTGTCTTCCCAGGTGTTGCGGGGAATCAGAATCGCTGAAGGAACCCCATTAACCTCTTTTGGAATGGAAAGACCAAACACAGGATCATTCTCATATTCCACTTGATCCAAATTGCCGGAGATTGCTTCATCCAATAGACGGCGAGTGTACTTTAACGACATCCTTGAACCCACCCCGTACGGGCCGCCAGTCCATCCGGTGTTTACAAGCCACACACTAGATCCATGTTTGCGAATCTTCTCGGCAAGTAAGGTGGCATAGACCGTTGGATGGAGAGGCATAAATGGAGATCCAAAACAGGCCGAAAACGTTGCTTCCGGATCGGTAACGCCACGCTCGGTCCCAGCAACTTTGGCTGTATAACCGCTTATAAAATGATACATAGCCTGGCCGGGTGTAAGCCTTGCGATTGGCGGCAGGATCCCAAACGCGTCAGCCGTGAGGAAAATGATGTTTTTCGGATGCCCTCCATGTCCCGTTTTGCTAGCGTTGGGTATGTAATGGATTGGATAGGAACACCGTGTATTTTGAGTGAGAGAGCCATCGTTAAAATCGGGTCTTCTGTGCTCGTCAAGAACTACATTCTCCAAGATAGTACCCGGCATTTGAGTGGTTGCGTAGATCTCCGGTTCCTCCTCTTCCGAAAGATGGATGGTTTTGGCATAGCATCCCCCTTCAAAATTGAAGATTCCATTATCACTCCATCCATGTTCATCATCCCCAATCAGTATCTTTTCCGAGTCGGCAGAGAGTGTTGTTTTCCCCGTTCCTGAAAGACCAAAAAAAACAGCCGCGTTCCCCTCATGATCCGAATTAGCAGAACAGTGCATCGCCATGACCCCTTGTTTCGGAAGCAGATAATTCATCACAGAAAAGATCCCTTTTTTGACTTCACCGGAGTAAAGCGAACCGCCAATGAGAATCATTTTCTTTTTAAAATTGCACAAAATGAAAGTTCCCGATCTGGTTCCGTCTACCTCCGGATCGGCTCTGAAATGGGGGGCAGCAAGTACCGTAAAGCCGGGTACATGATGAGATAACTCATCATCATCTGGTACAATAAACATGTTGTCAGAAAATAGCGCATGGTAGGCGACCTCACTAATGATCCTCACATTCAAACGATAGTCCTGATCCGCGCCCGCATACAAGTCTTTCACGTATATTGTTTTGTCAGCAAGGTAGTCTGCCACTTTTTTATGAAGACGATCAAAAACCTCTTCTGAAATAGGCTGATTGACTTCTCCCCAGTCGATGTCGTCCCTGGAGGTTTCCTCATCTACTGTAAATTTGTCTAACGGTGAACGGCCCGTATATTTGCCGGTCAGAATCCGAAATGCCATTTTATCGGTTAATACCGCCTCTCCATTCATGATGGCATGTTCATACAGTTGCGGTGGTGTTAAATTCCAATACGTTTGATTGTGGTTTTTAATACCTGCTACATCCAATCCTACACTACTTTTTGGTCTTTGGTGATAATCATAATCCATATCCATCTCCTGGTAATGTTCGTATTATATAAACGACGCTTCTGCGCAAGAACCTTCTATTTTCTCACAGAAATCTGCGTTATCTTTAGCTCCTTATGTAATCCGTATGTATGGTAGATACCTATTTTATTAACTATTCGAAGATACAAGTTCCTTCCCTTTATTTGAAGATAAAAAATCATGACGTACACACTTGCATTACTTCAGATGACTGCAAACGAACAAAAAAATGTCCAGGAAGAACTTTTATTGGATCGAATCCGAGAAGCTGCGAGGAAAGGAGCCACCGTCATATGCCTCCAGGAACTTTCCAATACGCTCTATTTTTGCAAGGATCATAAGACGGACATCCCTTCTCTGGCTGAAACGATTCCAGGACCCTACACAGACAAACTTTGCAAACTGGCAAGGGAGTTGAAAGTAGTGCTCGTGGCTCCATTCGTTGAGCGTTCTCTTCCGGGTGTGTACTACAACTCTTTGGTGGTGATTGACCGGGATGGGTCGCTGTTAGGCACATACAGGAAAATGCACATTCCCGATGATCCCGGTTTCCATGAGAAGTTTTATTTCCGAAGGGGGAATTTGGGGTATAAAGTGTTTGATACCTCCGTTGGTAAAATTGGAACGCTTATCTGCTGGGATCAATGGTTTCCGGAGGCAGCCCGATTAACCGCATTGATGGGGGCAGAACTGATTCTATATCCAACTGCAATCGGAACCTTGGAACATGAAACATCTGAGGAACGAGCAGCGTTTCGGGATGCCTGGAGAACCATTCAGAGAGGGCATGCCATTTCGAACGGTGTGTTCGTGGCTGGAGTGAACCGAACCGGTATAGAGGATGGTACTTCGTTTTGGGGCGGTTCCTTCATTTGTTCACCGTTTGGAACCCTATTGGCAGAGGCAGACGAACAGGAGTGCATTCTTATGGCAGATATTGACCGGTCCCAAGTAGAGCAGGTTCGTTTGACTTGGCCATTCCTTAGAGATAGAAGGACGGATAGTTATTCAGGTCTCTTGGATTAATTGTTCGTTTTTGTTCTTCATATTGGTTCGCTTTTCTACCGGTATACGTTTTAAATAACTCGTTTCACGCTTGAATTTTTTGCTGAAAAAGAGTAAAGTAAAGAGGGAAACAATTGAAAAAGGATGGGATACCTATGAAAGCAAAAAACACTTCTTCAGTAAAAAATATCGTTTTATTGGGTCACACTGGTTCCGGAAAAACCTCTCTTGTGGAAACGATGCTATACGAGTCGGGTACAATCCGGCGAAGAGGGTCCGTAAAAGATCATAATACAGTCTCGGATTTCCACCCGATTGAGGTCGAAAAATTGAAATCTGTATATCCGTCGGTAACTCATTTTGACTGGCGTGGCACAAAAGTAAATCTGCTTGATACACCTGGCTCATCCGATTTTTGGGGTCGTGTTCCAGCGTCACTCTTTATAGCAGACAGTGCTCTTTTTGTCATAGACAGTGAAAAAGGAGTCGAGGTTGGTACAGAAGCTTTCTGGAGAATGGCGGAGCGGGCCAACCTGCCATCTTTTTTTGTTGTGAATAAACTGGATTCCTCCCGATCAGATTTTGATGCTGCCGTAGATGCAGCGAAAGAGCATTTTGGGAGGGGAGTTGTCGTGGTGCAGTTTCCCTACAGTGAGGGAGATGATTTTCATGCCATCATTGATGTCTTAAAAATGAGGATGTATGAATTCCCGGAAAACGGAGGAAAACCCGACAAGCTGCCCATTCCAAAATCGATGCAGGCTCGAGCGGAGTTGTATCACAATGAACTCGTTGAAACCATCGCAGAAAATGACGAATCACTGTTGGATCTGTATTTCGAAAACGGACAACTTGGTGAGTACGAGATGCAGAGTGGTTTGCATGACTCCATGCTGAAACGGGAGATTTTTCCACTGTTTTGTACGGTCGCAGATCGTAATATGGGAAGTGGCCGTATCATGGGATTTATGGGAAATGTGGTGCCAGGCCCGGTGGACAAACCTCTGAAACTCAGCGATGGAGGGGAACGGAGCATATCACAAGACCATAGCCCTTCTATGTTTGTATTTCGTTCCGAATCGGAAGCGCATGTCGGTGAACTCAGCTATTTTAAGGTTACTGGTGGTGAAATCCATTCAGGATTGGATCTTATTCGGCAGGGGGATGGGGATCATGTGCGTATTGGCTCGATTTTTGTTCCGCAGGGCAAGTTGCGGACGGAAGTACCCGGTCTTTTGGCTGGTGATATTGGAGTGGCTGTAAAATTGAAAGGAGTCCACGCAGGTGCGACGCTCACATCACCCTCTGATCCCTTTGAATGTGCAAAAATTCACTATCCCAATCCTACCAATCGGGTTGCAATAGAAACTGAGCGGGAGGGAGAGGAGGACAAACTCAGCCAGGCACTCAGTCAAATCCAGCTGGAAGATCCGTCTGTGCGAGTTGAACACAGTCAGGAACTTCAGCAGACCTTACTTCATGGTATGGGAGAGGAGCATCTTCGTGTTATACAGCATCAGATGAAAGAACGTTTCGGATTGGATATTGTTTCTACCAAGCCCGCAATCCCATACCGTGAAACCATTCAAAAACGGGTGGAGGCACATTACAAGCATAAAAAACAGAGTGGGGGTGCTGGCCAGTTTGCGGAGGTATATCTTTCAATCGAGCCATGGTATGAAGGAGTTCCGGATCGGGATGATCTGAATGTTCGTAATGTAGAGGAGATTGACCTGGAGTGGGGCGGGAAGTTAGTATTTCAAAATTGTATTGTTGGAGGAGTGATCGATAACCGGTTTATGCCGGCGATCCTGAAAGGAGTGATGGAGAAGATGCAGTCTGGTCCAATGAGTGGTTGCCGTGCCATGGATATACGTGTTTCGGTGGTTGACGGATCTATGCACAGTGTAGATTCAAACGAAGCGGCTTTTAAAACAGCTTCATTGATGGCTTTTAAACAGGGGTTTCTGGAGGCTTCTCCGAAACTTCTGGAACCAATCTACAATATTGAGATCACGTTGCCCGGAGATTACACCGGTGATGTAATGAGTGACCTGAGTACAAGGCGTGGCCAAATTCTAGGCATGGATAGTGACGGAACTCTTCAAAAGATTCGTGCACTAGTTCCACTTTCCGAACTAGATCGCTACACAACGACCCTGAAGTCCCTTACTCAAGGCAGTGCTACCTACTCTCAGGAATTTCATGAGTATGTTGCCGTGCCATTTGATATTCAGAAAAAGGTGATGGAAGAGACATTAGATAATTCTTTCATGTAAGCGATTTTCCATTGGTCTGTAACGTTTTTTTTTGTTTCTTTCCGAGATATGATCCGCCAATCATCGATAATAATGACTCATAGAATGTACCCTAAACCCATGACTCCGTCCGCTCTCTCTTTTTTATCCCTTGTACTATCCTTTGCTCTTCTGTTACCCGCATTTCAAATGGCTGCTGCTCAATCTTCTGATCATTCTCATACGTCCTCTGAACAGGGATGGGAAAACCTGTTTGATGGAACCAGCACGGACGCCTGGAGAGGCTACAATATGGATGAATTCCCGAAAAACGGATGGAAGATAATGGACGGAGAACTTGTTTTTGAACCATCGGACCGAGGCGACTGGACATCCGGACTGGACATCATCACAAAAGAAAAATATGGTGACTTTGAACTTGAAATGGAGTGGATGGTGAGCAAGGGTGGAAATAGTGGCATTTTCTATCACATTCTTGAACAGCCCGAAGAAGCTATTTACTGGTCTGCCCTTGAGATGCAGGTACTTGATAATGAAAACCATCCAGACGCAAACATGGGGAAAGATGGAAATCGAAAAGCAGGATCCTTGTATGACCTCATTCCAGCAAAACCGCAAAATACAAAGCCTCACGGAGAGTGGAATCAGGTTCGAATTATATCGGATGGAAATCATGTAGAGCATTGGATGAATGGAGAGAAGGTTCTGGAATTCGAACGATTCACCCCCGAGTGGTTCAAAATGCTGCGAAACTCCAAATTCAGGGAGCACAATGAGTTTGGTGCGATGCGGGAGGGGCATATTGGACTTCAGGATCACGGTGACCTGGTAAAGTACCGGAATATCCGAATCCGAAGACTTTAAA
>PZPG01000035.1:0-7114 GCA_003045995.1 Bacteroidota bacterium | reverse complement strand
ATTGAAAACGACTGATTTAAACGCATGAGACGGAGTACAGAATGAATCTGAATACGAAAGCCAAACAGGAAAACACCTATGATGCAATTGTTGTAGGAACTGGTATTAGCGGTGGATGGGCAGCCAAGGAACTCACCGAGAAGGGTTTAAATACTTTGGTTTTGGAGCGGGGACGGGATGTTGAGCATGTCAAGGATTATCCTACCATGTTTAAGGAACCCTGGGAACTGCCCAACAATGACAAGATCTCCTACGAAGAGCAGCAACATTACGAAAAACAACTTCGAACGGGATACACGGTACGGGAGTCTACGAAGCACTGGTGGGTCAAAGACACCGATCAGCCCTACGAAGAAGTGAAGCGATTCGACTGGATCCGTGGATATCATGTTGGTGGGCGCTCTATCATGTGGGGAAGACAGTCTTATCGCCTTTCTCCGATGGATTTCGAAGCCAATGCAAAAGAGGGCATTGCGGTCGACTGGCCCATTCGATATGAGGACCTGGCACCTTGGTACAGTCATGTAGAGAAGTTTGCAGGTATCAGTGGAGAGGCTCTTGGATTGCCTCAGCTTCCCGATAGCGAATTTTTACCTCCTATGGAACTCAACTGTGTAGAGGAGTACCTGCGGGATTCCATGGCAAAGAAATTTAACCGTGTTTTGACGATTGGACGCACGGCCAACCTTTCTCGTGCTCATAATGGCCGGGGTCCTTGTCAATATCGGGATCTTTGTATCCGGGGTTGCCCGTATGCAGGTTACTTTAGCAGCAATTCTGCAACGTTGCCCGCTGCTAAAGCAACGGGAAATATGACCCTGCGCCCACACTCGGTTGTTGATTCTGTGATTTATGATGAGGAGAAAGGCAAAGCCGTTGGGGTACGGGTTATCGACGCAAATACTCTTGAGGTACAGGAATACTACTCCAAAATCATCTTTCTGAATGCCTCTTGCATGAATACAACGCTCATCATGATGAACTCACGGAGCCGGCGTTTTCCTGAGGGATTGGGTAATGATTCCGGCGAACTGGGACACAATGTAATGGATCATCATTTTCGCGTAGGAGCCAACGGATCCATCGACCAGTTTAATGACCGGTACTACTGGGGTAAACGACCCACAGGAATCTACATTCCAAGGTATCGAAACATTGGAAGTGATAAGCGTAACTATTTGCGCGGCTTTGGGTATCAAGGAGGTGGAAGCAGAGAGAACTGGACACGTGGAATCCGTGAACTGGCTGTTGGCGCTGAACTAAAGAATATCATCTCTGTGCCTGGAAGCTGGACGATGGGGCTTCTTGCATTTGGTGAGGTGCTACCCGATCATTCCAATCATGTAAAGTTAAATTTTGAGAAGCGCGATAAATGGGGACAACCAACACTTGTCATGGATTGCGAGTTTAAGGAGAATGAATACAAAATGCGCGTGGACATGAAAAACGATGCGGCTGAAATGCTTGAGGAGGCTGGATTTAAAAATGTTACTACCTACGATGATCCTGGAGCTATGGGGCTCGGTATTCATGAGATGGGAACTGCAAGAATGGGACGGGATCCGAAAACATCTGTATTAAACCGGTGGAATCAGGTCCATGCATGTAAGAATGTATTTGTAACAGATGGAGCTTGCATGACTTCGGCGGGTTGCCAAAATCCCTCCCTAACCTACATGGCAATGACCGCTCGGGCAGCTGATTATGCAGTAAAAGAGCTAAAAAAAGGAAACTTATAGACGGATCGTATGGATACGAAAAAAACGGGGATAAATCGGCGAGAAGCCATCAAACGAACAGGCCTTTGGGTTGGTGGAATCTTTATAGCACCCGCCTTTGCGGGGTTCTTCAAAGGATGTACACCTGCCGGCACACAAGGAACTGTATTTTTCTCGGGCAGTCAAATGGAACTACTCACCCGAATGTGTGATCTACTAATTCCCTCAACGGCCACTCCGGGTGCCCTTGATGCAGGTGTACCTGCTTTTATAGACCGAATGGTAGGAGAGGTCTATTCACCGGATAACCGTACGAAATTTGCAGAGGGTCTTACTTCGTTTGATGATGGGGCGGTAGGAGCTTACTCCAAACCGTTTACCGAACTGGATGAATCCAATCAGATCCAATACATGAAATCGGTAACCGAGACTGCCCTTAATACATACAATGAGGAGCTTGCCTTTATTCTGATTTTCCGGGATCTGTGCCTGACCGGTTTCTGCTTGTCCGAACAAGGTGCCAATTCGTTGTTAAGATACATGCAGACACCCGGCAAATATGAGCCTTGTATGCCATTTGAGGAGGTTGGTAAAACCTGGGCAACCTAATGAGTACGTTAGACTGGGCGGTGGTAACCCTCTATGCCACCGGACTTATTCTGCTCAGTGTCTACTTGTCCAAAGGACAAACATCCGCAAAAGACTACTACCTTGGCGGCCGCACATTCGTTCGCATCACAATCATACGCATCACAATCCCAAAATATGGCGATTAAGCTTTTTATCCGGTGCCGTCGCTGCAAAATCATCAAATGCGCGTTCTGTCACCTCAATGATATGTTCCCGGATGAATGGTGCCCCCTCCGCCGCACCTTGTTCCGGACTTTTGATGCAACATTCCCACTCCAGCACGGCCCATCCATCATATCCATATTGAGACAGCTTGCTAAATACACCTCGAAAATCCACCTGTCCGTCACCCAGCGAGCGAAACCTCCCGGGTCGATCCACCCACGACTGAAATCCGCCATACACACCACTTCGCCCGGACGGATGAAACTCCGCATCCTTCACATGGAACATTCCAATCTTCTCATGATAGATGTCGATAAACTGCAAGTAATCCATCTGTTGCAACACAAAATGGCTTGGATCAAACAGCAGCCGATTCCGTGCATGATTACCGGTTGCTTCCAGGAATCGCTCGTAGGTAACTCCATCATGAACATCCTCACCCGCATGCACCTCATAACAGATATCCACTCCATTACGGTCAAACTCATCCAGAATCGGTGTCCATCGCCTGCCCAACTCCGCAAATCCCTCCTCCACCAGCCCGGCCGGACGCTGAGGCCACGGATAGTGCGTATGCCACAAGAGTGCCCCGGTAAATGAAGCATGCACCTTCAAACCCAAATTCCTACTGGCTTTGGCCGCTTTTTTTACCGTCTCCACCGCCCACGCTGTTCTTTCCTTCGGCTTCCCGCGCAACGCCTCCGGAGCAAATCCATCAAACATCGCATCATACGCCGGATGAACCGCCACCAACTGCCCTTGCAGATGCGTCGACAATTCGGTAATCACTACACCGGTTTCCTCTACTCGTCCGCGATACTCATCGGCATACGTTTTACTCTCGGCCACTTTGTCCAGATCGATCAATGACGGTTCCCACGTAGGAATCTGAACCCCTTTGTACCCCAAATCTGCTGCCCACTTGCAGATCGACTCCAGCGAATGAAATGGTTCTTCATCATGCACAAACTGAGCTAAAAATACGGCCGGTCCTTTTATCGTCTTCATAGTGTAAGTGGGTTTTATTCGTATTTCTGTGGATTTTTTATTCCAGTGAGTTTCTTATTCCTGTAGGTTTCGTATCCGTGGTTGTATATTCTTTTTTTTCGGGTTGATGGAATTGCATACCAAGCCAAAACAACTGAATCATTATTCCTGAATTACGGAAGCTGGAAAGGGGTCCATTTCTCTTTTGAACGTGCAGATTCGATCATTGTCTGAACAAATGCCATCCCTCGTACACCATCCTCCGCCCCGGGAAAATCATATTCTCCATCTTTGTAACCCATCTCCTCATGATCCCGAATAGCACGAGCGATCTCAAGATAGATATTGGCAAATGCCTCAATGTACCCCTCGGGATGACCGGCAGGAAGCCGTGTCGCGCGTTGAGCGTCTTCGCACAAGTACTCAGTGCCTGCACGCAGAATCTGATCCGGCCCTTCATTGCGCCGATGAATCAGTGTATTCGGGTCTGTATGGCTCCATTCAAAACCTCCATGTTCTCCATACACGCGAATCGAAAGATTGTTCTCTACACCCGCAGCGACCTGTGTAGCAATGAGTACGCCAGTCACTCCATTTTCAAAATGGAGAAGGGCAGAGGCATCGTCATCCAGAAGGCGTCCATCCACTACGATATTCAATTCGGCACAAATTTCAGTAATCATCAAACCGGAAAGATACTCAGCAAGGTTTGCCGCGTGTGTGCCAATATCACCTACTGAACCTCCGGCTCCGGACCGTGAAGGGTCGGTTCGCCAGCTCGCCTGTTTATGTCCATCCTTTTCGAGGAATGTGGAGAGCCATCCCTGTGGGTACTCGACAAAGATTTTTCGAAGCGCTCCAATTTCCCCGGCTGCAATTCGATGGCGTGCTTCCTTGATCATCGGGTACCCCGTGTAGGTGTGTGTGAGACCTAGGATGTTGCCTGTTTCATTCACTTTATCGCGTAGTTTTACTGCTTCATCTACATCAAACGCAATCGGTTTGTCGATGATTACATGAAACCCGTGTTCCAATGCCATCATTGCAGGCTCAAAATGCACATGATTGGGCGTAACAATGGCCACCGCGTGAATACGCTCCTCGGGATCCATCTGAGACTCAATTTCGATCATCTCGCGATAGGAACTGTAAACCCTTTCGGGTGCAATCCCAAGTTCTGCTCCGCTCGTCTTTGAGCGTTCCGGGTTACTGCTGAATGCGCCTGCGGTGAGTTCGAAAGCACCGTCGATCCAGGCCGCATTGCGATGGACCGCTCCAATAAAGGAACCGCTCCCTCCGCCAACCATGCCAAGTTTAATTTTTTTCATTGCGTTCAGGTTGTGAGGATTTCTTTGGTTGTGAGGTTATTTATGACGTTTTGGTGATAAAGCTAAGACAATTCTAAGATGATGCAAACCCATCACCACAAACCCTGAAAGTAGTATTTTTCAACCCTAACATAAAGTCTGGGCCCGAAAAAAAGAACCGCTTTTCCCGAATATAATCGCAATTTTCGACATCTTTCGGGGCTATGATATAATATACCACCTGATCACCGAATCGGGAAAAATCCATTTGCAGAAATGGAAATATTAGGACAAATTCCGATGGCAATTCACCAAACCAAAAAAGGATCTATGGAAACCAACACTTCAGTAAAAGTTCGACTAAGTCTCATGATGTTTCTCCAGTTTTTTATCTGGGGCGGATTTTTTGTCACGATGGGTAGTTACCTGTTGGAAGCATTTCGTGACACGGATGGAATTAACTCGCTCATCGGGCAGGCCTATGCTACACACAACTGGGCAGCACTATTTGCTCCACTGTTTGTCGGTTTGATTGCCGACCGGTACATGAATGCCGAAAGGGTGAATGCGATCTGTCATCTGCTGGGGGCCGGCTTGCTCTGGTATGCGGCCTCCATTACCGATCCAGGAACGTTTGTTTGGGTGATGTTCGGATATTTCATGCTATACATGCCTACCCTGGCACTTGTGAATGCGATTGCATTTGCCAACATAGGTAATGCGGATAAAGAGTTTCCGGTCATTCGAGTATGGGGTACCATCGGATGGATTCTGGCCGGATTTGTGGTGGCGCAAACCGTACTCGGTTTTGTCGGAATCCCGCTACTTGGGTCACTAACCGGTGTTGAAAATGCACAGATCACGAATATCCCCCTCAAGATGTGCGCACTGGTTTCACTGATCTACGGAATCTATAGTTTCACGCTTCCGGCGGCTCCACCACAATCGAAGGGTAAGGCATTTAGCTTACGAGAAGCCCTCGGCCTCGATGCCATTGGTCTCATGAAAGAGAGAAACTTTGGAATCTTTGCCCTGTGTAGTTTTTTAATCAGCATTCCTCTGGCGTTTTACTATGCACGAACCAACGACTTTGTAGCTGCCATGGCCTTTGGTGATACCTCCGCATCCTTCATGGCAATCGGACAGATGAGCGAAGTAATCTTTATGCTCTTTATGCCATTCTTTTTACTTCGGCTGGGCGTGAAGTGGATGTTGCTCATTGGGATGCTGGCCTGGACGCTGCGCTATTTTGTGTTTGCAACCTTCCCCGAATCTGCTGCGATGCTGGTATTCGGAATTGCCCTCCACGGGGTCTGTTATGATTTCTTTTTTGTAACGGGTCAGCTCTATGTAGACCGAAAAGCTCCCAAGGATATTCGCGCGAGTGCTCAAGGGTTGTTTGCCCTTCTCACGTACGGCGCTGGCATGCTCATTGGAAACTACATTTTGGGGTGGTGGGGTGATAGAATTGCTCTCGACGGCTCTACGCAAGTGGGCTGGATGGATGGCGCCTTCTCATTTTGGGGAATGCCGGCACTCATCGCCCTTGCTATCGCAGGATTGTTCTTCTTCACATTCTGGGAGCAGAAAGAGATCGATGCAGAGGTTGCCGAAGCAGCTTAGAGTCCATTAAGAATTACACAAGTGAAATCCTCCACCCGAATCTATCGGTTGCCGGCTTTGTTCTGTACGCAATACAACCCGGGGCCATCACGCCACAACTCTGGAAGTACTGGCTAAGTGCCGTTCCCGTAGTGGTGATCGGCGCCCCACTGGAAGCCTGGGTGTGCAGCAAAATTAAACGGGATCAGCTACTCTTTTTCCTATTAACTCTCATTGCCGTTGAGTTGATTTCAACGTTATGGCTCATCCCGTTAACTCAATCCTCTCTCGTGTTCATTGCTATTTGTTGCGCAGTGTCCGTCGTGCTTTTTAGTTGGATGATTCTTTTTCGTAGAAAAAACAACCGCACTCACTCATCCGCCACCGATCCATCCTCCACTGTTTAATCCTCCAGCGATCAATCTTCCGCCGATCAATCTTCCGCCAACATATAAGGCACAATGTCAAATTTGAATCGGAATGTGTTGGTGCCATCTTGCTCTACCAACCCAAACCATCCACGATCATCCCAAACCGTGCTGGACATACCCTCTGCTAAAGCGGTCTGCACCACCGTTCGATAATACTCTCGCACAAGATCGGTATCCCGCTCCGACTGATTTCCATCCCTTCCCACTCCAAACTCCCCATAATTGATGGGTACTTGCAACATTCTGCCATGCTCTGCCACTGCACGCATGCTAG
>PZPG01000034.1:17103-20562 GCA_003045995.1 Bacteroidota bacterium | reverse complement strand
TAATTACTCCTTGTTACTCTTATTCCTCAGATGTTCCAGTGCGCAAACCATCAACCCGAACAAGCCTGCCAACCTGTACCCGGCCAACCAAGCTTCCGCATCAACCCGAAAACACCCCCCAAGTTTCCCCCAGTTCCCGGACAAACACCCTGCTGAACATAAGGGAAAAATTCGCTACTTTTGAAGTACTTTTTTGATGGGATACCAGATGGGATACCAATCGTATGAAAATTGTGATCGCCGGAGCGGGTGAAGTTGGGTTTGAACTCGGGAGAATTCTCTCAGAGGAGAACCACGACGTTATTATTATAGACGAACGCCCCAACTGCATCGCCCGCGTCGAAGAACAGCTCGATGTCATCAGCATTGAAGGCAACGCCACCTCGGCCAACACCCTGGTCGATGCCGGAGTACGCAACGCCGATCTCATGGTCGCCGTGACAAGCGTGGACGAGGTAAACATCATCGCCTCCATGATGGCCAAAAAACTTGGCGCCCGGAAAGTGATCGCACGCGTCCGAAACGACGAACTCACCCGCGAATCCTCCCCCATCACCCCGGAAGAACTCGGCATCGACGTCATGATCCACCCCGAGGAAACCGCCGCAAACGACATTTTTCAGCAGCTCAAGCGCGCCTCCGCCACCGATGTTGTGGAACTCGCCGAGGGAACCGTACAGCTTATCGGGGTTCGGGTTGAGGAGGGAGCCGAACTCGCCGGTCAAACGCTATCCGGGCTACACGAGGTTATCAGCGATTTCGAGTTTCGTGTGGTTGCGATTTCGCGGCGCGGGCGAACCATCATCCCGAGAGGATTTAACAAACTACTGCCCCTCGACCATGTGTTTATCGTAGCCAAAACCGAGCATGTAAAACGCCTGATCCTGGCCGCGGGCCACGACGAAAAACCACTGCGCCGGGTGATGATTACCGGCGGAACCGACCTCAGCCGCCGCCTCGTGCGAAAACTCCACGCCGATACGAAGCGATGGGACATTAAAGTCGCCGAGCCGAACAGCGAACAAGCCGACCAGCTCGCCGTCGAGATCCCGGAATCGCTGGTGATGAAGGGTGCGGCAAACGACATCAACCTGCTCGTGAGCGAGGGCCTGCAAGACATGGACGCGTTCGTTTCGGTGAGCGACGACGAGGAGTCCAACATTATTCTCAGCCTCATCGCCAAGCACCTGGGCGTGAAAAAAACCGTGGCGCTGGTGTCGAAAACCCAGTACATCCCGCTTGGCCAAACGATCGGGATCGATGCCATTGTGAATATCAAGTCGTCGGCCGCCGATGAGATCCACCGCCAGATCCGCCAGGTGATGATGTTCACCGTGAAGGCGCTGCCGGGCATTCGCGCCGAAATTGTGGAGGTGGAGGCCGGCGACCGGTGCAAAATGCGGGGACGACCCATCCAGGACCTCAAATTTCCGAACGGCATGGTCATTGGGGCGATCGTTCGCAACGGCAAGGCGCAGATCGCTACGGGGGCGAGCGTCATCGAAACAGGCGATCATATCATTATTTTTGCGCTTCCGAGTGCGATTACCGACGTTGAAAATTTATTTTAAAGGAGCGGGGTGATGCGGATGCGAAACAAACCCTCACAACCTGGCAAACTTGGTGGGGCTTTTGGTGGAGGTGGACTTGGCCTCGGAGGGTCGGGACTTGGACTTGGCGGCGGACTTGGACTTAATGGTGGACTCGGCCGAAGCAACCGCCCATTCATCGATGTTAAACTCATCACCGGCGTACTCGGACTTCTTATTCTTTTTTTCGGGGTGATGTTATTGCTTCCCGCGGCCGTGGCGCTCCTCTATGGAGAAGCCAGTTTTAGCGCATTTCTGATAACGGCAATGCCGGCCATGGCAGCAGGCGCCGGACTCTTCTTTCTCTTCCGCCCCCGCGACGAACTCCGCCCCCGCGAAGCCTTCCTCATCGTATCCCTCACCTGGCTCGTCGGATCCCTTATCGGGGCGGTCCCTTTCATGGTGTCCGGCGCCCTCCCCGCCACCTTCACGGGCTTTACCGATGCGGTCTTCGAAACCATGAGCGGGCTCACCACTACCGGCGCTACCATCTTCCAGGTGATGCCCGAAGCAGTCCACGGAAGTGCCGCGGCCACTCACGCCACCGGCACAACATCCCACATCGTCACCAGCACCGCCGCGGCCACTCACGCCACCGGCGCAATACCCCACATCGCCACCGGCGTCACCACCACCCTCACGTCTCCCATCACCCCGCTCATCGAAGATCTCGACAAAAGCCTCCTCTTTTGGCGCTCGCTTACCCACTGGATCGGCGGTATGGGCATCATCATTCTGTCGCTCGCCCTCCTCCCGTTACTCGGCGTGGGCGGGATGCAACTCTATCAAGCCGAATACTCCGGATCCAAGCGCGACAAACTTACGCCTCGCGTGCAGAAAACCGCCATGCTGCTCTGGACCGTGTACGCCGGCCTCACCGCAGCCCAGTTCCTACTTCTCTGGGTGCATCCCTCGATGGACTGGTTCGACGCCCTCAACCACGCATTCTCCACCCTCGCGACCGGCGGCTTCTCCACACGGAACGGATCCCTCGCCGACTACTCCTCCGCATACATCGACGGCATCACTACGCTGTTCATGTTCCTGGCCGGTATCAATTTCGCGCTCCATTACCGACTTTTCACCGGCCACGCCCGCGACTTCCTGAGCCACCGGGAACTCCGCTTCTACACGCTACTGATTGCAATAAGCATTTTCATCGTGACGCTTGGCCTCTGGGGATTCGACAACTACTCCCTGGCCGATGCCCTCCGCTACGGCAGTTTCCAGGTGGTTTCTATCATAACCACGACCGGTTTCGGCACCGACGATTACGCACTCTGGAGTTCCTTCGCCGCGTTTTTCCTCTTTCTGCTCTTTTTCACCGGTGGCATGGCGGGATCCACCGGGGGTGGCGTCAAAACCATCCGCATCCTTATCGTCCTCAAAAATGCCGGGCGGGAGTTTAAACAGCTCATGCATCCGAAGGCAGCGCTCCCGGTTCGCCTGGGAGATAAAGCGATCGACCCGTCCATTCTTAAATCGATCCTCAGTTTTGCGGTCGTGTATGTGATCATTTTCTTCCTTGGCGCACTCGGGATGAGCCTGATGGGATACGACCTGCTCTCTTCTATGGGTGCCAGCATCGCCTCACTCGGGAATGTTGGCCCTGGCTGGGGTGATTTCGGGCCTTCCGAAAGCTATGCGCATGTACCTGCGGGGGGCAAGTGGCTCTTGTTGATGCTGATGCTGATCGGCCGCCTCGAATTGTTTACGATTTTGGTGATCTTTACGCCGGTGTTCTGGAAGCGCTGACGGGTCACATTTTCTTTACAACAAGTCGGCAAAAAAAACGATATTAAAGAAGATGCTTTTTACGTCTAACATCAAAAAACAGGAGAACTATGGATCGTATTTTTGAAGGGAAGGT
>PZPG01000034.1:16175-17093 GCA_003045995.1 Bacteroidota bacterium | reverse complement strand
TACGTCTAACATCAAAAAACAGGAGAACTATGGATCGTATTTTTGAAGGGAAGGTAGCACTAGTCACGGGCAGTACATTTGGAATTGGAAAAGCAACCGCCATTGCATTTGCGAAGCGGGGAGCGAAATTGGTGTTGTCGGATGTGATCGACGACGAGTTTACAGCGGGGTCTACCGGCGATGAGGTTCAAAAAGCTGGATCGGACGCAATATTTGTAAAGTGTGATGTGTCAGACGCAGCTCAAGTACAGGCGCTCATCGACAAAACCATCGAAACGTACGGACGGCTGGATTTTGCATTCAACAATGCCGGCGTGGAGGGCGGGTCGATGCCACTTCCTCATAGCACGGAAGAGAACTGGCACCGGGTGATCGGCATCAACCTAACAGGGGTATTCTACTGCATGAAAGCTCAAATTCCCGTGATGCAACAGCAGGGAAGCGGGGTGATTGTCAACAATGCATCCGTGGCAGGGCTGGTAGGGTTTCAGGGGGCGCCCGCGTATGTGGCGTCCAAGCATGGGGTAGTCGGGCTTACCAAGAATGCGGCGCTAGACCTGGCCCAACAAGGCATCCGTGTGAATGCTGTTTGTCCCGGGGTGATCGACACGCCGATGATCGATCGGGCAACCGAAGACAACCCGGATCTGCGCCTAATGCTGGAGGCTGGCGAGCCGATCGGCCGCCTGGGACGTCCGGAAGAGATCGCAGAAACCGTTGTATTTCTCTGTACCGACGGCGCTGGCTTCATCACAGGACAGGCTATTGCAGTCGATGGAGGCTGGACGACGCAATAACCCACCTGCAAGAATGTATTTTCTTTTTTGTATTTTGCGTGCGATTTGATCCACCAGCCGGGAGAGGTTTTGCATCAACCCGACACAACCCCAGGGTGCCTGAACGACCTGCATCAACCCG
>PZPG01000034.1:0-16165 GCA_003045995.1 Bacteroidota bacterium | reverse complement strand
CAACCCGCAACCCGTTAACCTGTCAACACACGCACGTCTGTGAAATTTCTGGCTTCGCAGTTTTCGGTTTTTTTCAACACGCGCCGCACCCAGATCAACGCAAGAAAGTTGATGTGGTTTTTGTTGGTTTTGGTGGTGATGTATGTTTCGTACAGTTTGCTGTTCCACTACATTGCCGAGTACGAGGGTAGAAATTTTTCCTGGCTTACGGGGTTTTACTGGACACTCGTGACGATGTCTACGCTCGGGTTTGGCGATATTGTGTTTACGAGCGATCTGGGGAAGTTGTTTTCGATGGTGGTGCTCTTTTCCGGGGTATTTTTCCTGCTCATCTTGCTGCCATTTACGTTTATTGAGTTTTTCTATCAGCCGTGGCTGGAGGCGATGAACCAGGTACGGGCGCCGAAAGAGCTTGGGGATAAAGTGACGGGGCATGTGGTGATTAGTCATTACGAACCGAACATTGAGCAGCTGATCAATAAGCTTCAAATGCACCATATCGAGTATGTGATTCTGGAACCGGACCTCAATAAGGCGCTTGATATGGCCGATCAAAAGGAGTACAAGGTGCTGAATCTGGATCCGACTGTGGAGGAGACCTACGATAGGCTAAATCTGAAGGAGGCGGCCATGGTGGTGGCGTCCGGGCCGGATACTGTGAATACGAATGTGACGTTTACGGCGCGGGTAAAGCACAAAGATGTGAAGATTATCGCGATGGCGAATCATGAGGATTCGGTGGATATTTTGCAGCTGGCAGGTGCCAACCGGGTGATTCAGGTTGCGGAGATTCTAGGGCGGGCAATGGCTCGCAGGACGCTTGGCGGAAACGCGCGGGTGCATGTAATTGGCCATATCGACAAGTTGGTGATCGGGGAGGCGATGGCGCAGGATACACCACTGGTTGGGAAAACATTGGCTGAAAGTCGGCTTCGTGAGAATACGGGCACGTCGGTGGTGGGAGTCTGGCAGAATGGGAAATTTTGTGTGCCGAAACCAGAAACCGTGATCGACGATCGTACGGTGCTGGTGATTGCCGGGTCGGTCGCTCAGATGCGCAAGTACGACGAACTGTTCAGCATCTATCATGCGTCGGATGAACCCGTGATCATTATTGGTGGCGGCCGGGTGGGGCGTGCGGCAGCCAGAGCGCTTTCCGAACGCCAGGTCGACTATCGAATAGTGGACAAAAATCCGGCACTCTACAAGGACGATCAACGTCATATCACCGGGGATGCCGCAGACCGAGATGTGTTGCTCCAGGCAGGTATTCGTGAGGCCCATACGGTACTCATCACCACGCATGATGACGACATGAATATCTATCTCACCATCTACTGCCGCAAATTGAACCCGGGCATTCAGATTATTAGCCGGTCTAGTTTCGAACGAAACGTCGATACGATGCAACGCGCAGGCTCCGATTTTGTGATGTCCTACTCGTCCATGAGCTCCAACGCTATTTTCAACATTCTCGAAGGGCAGGATGTAATTGTACTCGCCGAAGGGATGAACATCTTTAACCATCGCATCGAGTCCAACTCGCTGGCCGGAAAAACCATTCTCAACTCCGGCATTCGTCAAAAAACAGAGTGTACGATTGTTGCGATCCAGTGTCCCGAAGATGGGATGAAAATCAGCCCCGACCCTACGCATCGCCTCGAAAAAGGACAGGAGCTTATCCTTATCGGCTCTCCGAAACACGAGGCGGAGTTTTTGAAGCTGTTTGATACGTGATGTTCAGCAGGCGATGGGTAAGCAGTGATTCTTGTTGTGTTACTTTAAACTTTCTGTTTGGCCGGATTTACATCACGATATAGCGTTGCTTTCAATGTACCGTTTTCCATCGTGAACGTAGGCTTAGGTAATCCGAAACTGTTTAGCTGATCTAATGTGCAGAGTGGTTCGCCCGGACCCTGGCGCTTTTCCAACATTGCAGATGTAGATTCGACTACCTTTTCCCACGTAAGACTGGAGCTAAGTAAGGGAAGCTTTCAGTACCATAATTTGTATTTTTGGGACAAATAAAAAGAATATGGGACAAAATGCACCACATTTTCAATTGGAAAAACTTCCACCTTGACCTCCTCCTACTTTTGGGTCCGTTTTTTCTTTATGCTCACCAAGACACCTTCGCATTTCTTCCATGGAAAGCTGCATGTTTTCTTCATGCGAGTATTTCTGTCCTTTTATAAATTCTTTTGCCATATCTAGAACTCTTAATTCCAAGGCGGCAAACATCCGTATATATCAAAATAACGTTGGATAATCCCTCCTGCTCATTGTTCGAGTGGTCTTTGAACCATTGGCTGTTGAATGTACCGTTCTGAAGAACTCCTCCTGATTTGCCGATGTACACAAGATCGATCTTGCCGTTCGCCAATCGAAGGATGTAGTATACCCCGGAAATTCAGGCACTTCCCGACTTTGTTCACGCAGTGAATCTCCTTTTTGAACATAGTTCTTTTCATTTGTGATTTTCGACATGTCTCGGTTGAGTTACACATTCGATGGGTGCTAAGCTTATTTTTTCTCGGGATTTCGGCACCCCCTGTCGCAAAAATCACATACCATCGCCGAGGAACCACATACCATCGCCGAGGCCCCACGTGCAATAACCGGACATTCATAGACGTTTCGGTTTCCGGTAGTTCAACGTATCTTTCGCGCATGACATCAACCCGACAAAACCATACCTCAACAGATCACAAACCACTCACGGATCTCAAATCACTCACCAAAGAGCAGCTCAACGAGTGGCTCGCCGGGTTTGATCTTCACTCCTATCGCGCTGACCAGGTCTTTCAGTGGCTCTACCAAAAAGGCGCAAGGTCGTTCGACGATATGACCAACCTGTCCAAAAAACTACGGGCAGAACTCGCGCAAAAGGCCGTCATTCGAACCATCCACATCGATCGGCAACAGCAATCCGCAGACGGTACCATCAAGTTTTTGTTTCGGCTTGATGCGGATGCTGAGGCTGCCGGATCGGGCACGTCGGCGGAGGGCACAACCCAAAATGGCACAAAAAGTGCCCCTCCCTCCCAAAAAATAGAAGCCGTTCTCATTCCCGATTTTTACCCGGACGGTGCACCCAACCGCCTCACCGTATGCGTCTCCTCCCAAGTGGGATGCATGTTTGGATGTGCTTTCTGCGCCACGGGCAGGATGGGTTTTTTCCGCAACCTCACCCATGGCGAAATCGTCGATCAGGTGCGGATCATCAACGACATCGCGCTGGAAACATACGGCAAGAAGATCACCAATATCGTGTACATGGGGATGGGCGAACCGTTGCACAACTTCCGCGCCGTAACCGAATCAGCCAAAATCATCAGCGATCCGCTCAGCCTCGAGCTCTCTCCACGCCGGATCACCATTTCGACGGTGGGCCTAACCAAACAGATCCGGCAACTCGCCGATCTCAACCTCGGGGTGCAGCTGGCGATCTCTTTGCATGCGGCCGACGACACCAAACGCAACGAAATCATGCCGATCAACGAGTCGCTCAACCTCGAAAAACTCCGGGAGGCCGTCAAATACTATCACGAAACCACCGGTAATCGGCTTACCTATGAATATCTTCTGTTTGATGAGTTTAACGACTCGCCCGAAGATGCCAAACGGCTAGTCCGGATTGCTCGCTGGGTGCCGTCCAAGGTGAATGTTATTATGTACAACCAGGTGGCCGGCGTAACGCTGAAGCGATCGCGTGAGGACCGGCTAAACCGATTCATGAAAATCCTGGCAGACGAGCGGGTCATTGCCACCGTGCGACGAAGCCGCGGGGACGACATCGATGCGGGATGCGGACAGTTGGCCATCCGCGAGAATGCACCCCGAGGAAAATCCCTGGCGCCGGCGTAAGTAACCTATCTTGTGCACCAGCACTGCACACACTACAGCGCACATCACCCACCGAAATGCACATCATGCACCACACTACACTACGTGTGCGCCCACACTACACATCATTCATCACAGTGCACACCACCCACCACAACGCAAATCAATCGTGAATCACATCAAACACCCGCCCAAACCGCGGGCGATTCCGCTCCTTATCCCATGAAAAATAGATAATCCCCGCCTTCCCAATAATATGATCATCCGGCACAAACCCCCAGTACCGGCTATCCTCGCTATTGTCCCGGTTGTCGCCCATCGCAAAATAGTAATCCTGCTGAATCGTGTACAAATTTGTCTCCTCCCCGTTAATCACAAACCGATCGCCCTGGCGCGTCACATCATTCCGCTCATAACGCTCCACAATATCGCGATACAGATGCCAGTTTGCCTCGGTTAACTCCACCTGCTGCCCCTCAAACGGCACCACAAACGGCCCCATGTGATCCGGATTCGCAAATCCCGATGAAAACGCAAACCGCCCCTGTCCGCCATTCACCGACGTCGCCGGCAACACGTTCGGCACCACCGAAACCACTTCCGCCCAGCCCCGCATCTCTTCCGCCAACACCGGCGTCACATTCACCACAGCCAGATTTCCGGCACGATCCAGCAACTGCCCGCCAGCCTCCCGCACCTTCCCGGCACTCAGCTGCACCCGCTCCGTCGTTTCCACCCGATAGTGCTGCATCATTGTATCCCACAACGGCCGATCCTCCCCATTCACCCGCAACTGCTTCCCATCAATCTGCAACGTATCCCCCGCAATTGCCACCGCCCGCTTAATGTAATTCGTCTTCCCTGAAATCGGCCCAATGTCGATCGGATAGTTAAACACAATAATATCATCCCGTTCAATATCGGCGTACCCCGGCAACCTCGTCCACGGCAACGTCACCCCCGGCAGATAGATCTGCGTAAACGGCACCGTCACCGTCATCGGCGTACGCGGGCCATACGCCATCTTCGTCACAATCAAAAAATCCCCCGTCATCAGCGAATTTTCCATCGAAGGCGTCGGAATCCGGTACGCGCCAAAGAAAAACGTCCGCAGCACAATCGCAATCACCGCCGCCCAAACCAGCGCATTCAGCCATTCACGAAGCGTCGATACCGGTTGCCCGTCCTCTGTCACCCCCCTTTCCCTTTGCCCTAAAGCCCGCCCAGATGATAATGATCCCCCTTTTCCACCCCGGTTTCGGCCTGCTGAACGGCCCGCTGATCGTCGCTTACTCAAAAATTTCTCCATTTAACGGTTAAAAACCCATCGCTTGCTGCCCAACGATGCCTGCAATTACGGTCACTAGCGAACCAATCCGGCAGCAACTGCAATCACCCTCACCGAAACACCGGTGCCTTCTTCAGCGCCTCCCGCGTAAAGTCGACTCCATCATACCGAACCTCATACCACTGCTCGCGTTCGGGCGAAAAAAAGTAATCGGAATAGGGGGCAAATTCAAGGCCTTCTTCCATCAGCATTTTGGTAAACGTCCGCTTCACCTGCGGCATCCGATCGATAAACTGACTCGCCCCCACATACACCAGCCCATTTTCAAAAGGCCCATCCAGATCCAGCACCATCAGCGGCATCTCCCCGTCCACTACAAACCAATACTCAAACTGAATCGCCTTCCCGGGACGGTAGTTCTTTTTGCCAAACAACTGCTCAATTTTCTGCGTAGGATCACCAAACACCGCCTGAATACGAGAGCGCAACTCCATCGTCGGGATACGATCGATCACCGTCGGGTTGTACAATCCCTGCCCGGTCCATTTGATATTCTCGAAGCGCTGCTCAAACCGATCCCGCTCCGATTGGTCGATCTTCCGAATTTGCGGCTCCTCAAACTGGGCGAACGCTTTCTGCGCCGGAACCAGCAACCCTGCAAAGACCCCGAGAGCAACCACAAACACACCCATCCTCAAATCATTCATCACCAACTTCCTCATAACATCTACCAGTTTTAACGTTAACAACTACACTCGCGCCCCGAACACCCGAACACCCGAACATCCAAACACCCGAACACCCGAGCACCCGCAACCACCAAGGACCAGGCACCCGCCCCCTCACTTCTCGTCATCCATCGAAAGCACCGCCAAGAACGCCTCCTGCGGAATCTCCACCGTCCCCACCTGCTTCATCCGCTTCTTCCCCTCCTTCTGCTTCTCAATCAGCTTCCGCTTCCGCGTGATGTCCCCGCCATAACACTTCGCCGTCACATCCTTCCGCAACGCCCGAATCGTATCCCGAGAAATTACCCGCGCCCCGATCGCCGCCTGAATCGCCACCTCAAACTGCTGCCGTGGAATCAGATTCTTCAACTTCGCACAAATCTTCCGCCCCTGGTCATACGCCTTGTCCCGATGCGAAATACTCGACAACGCATCCACCGGATCCCCGTTCAGCAAAATATCCAGCCGCACCAAGTCCCCGCGCCGGTACTCCAACAGTTCATAATCCAGCGACGCATACCCCCGCGTCCCGCTCTTCAGCTTATCATAGAAATCGAACACCACCTCCGCCATCGGAAGCTCATACGTAATCTCCACCCGATTCCCCTGCATAAACACCTGATTCACATACACCCCGCGCCGGTCCTGGCAAAGCGCCATAATCGGCCCGATATACTCCGCCGGCGTAATAATGCTCGCCTTGATGTACGGCTCCCACACCTCATCCACCTTCCCCACATCCGGCATTTCACTCGGATTATCCACCCGTTTACGCACCTGCTGACCGCGCTCCGTCACCACCACCTCATACTGCACGTTCGGCACCGTCGTGATGATATCAATGTTAAACTCCCGGTCGAGTCGCTCCTGCACAATCTCCATATGCAACAACCCCAAAAACCCCGCCCGGAACCCGAACCCAAGCGCCTTCGACGTCTCCGGCTGATAACTCAGCGACGCATCATTCAGCTGCAACTTCTCCAACGCCGATCGCAAATCCTCAAAATCCTCCGAATTCGTCGGGAAAATCCCGCTAAACACCATCGGCTTCGACTCCTGATACCCCGGAATCGGCTCCGCCGCCCCGCCCTTCACATGCGTAATCGTATCCCCCACCCGCACATCCTGCAAACTCTTCACACTCCCAATCACATACCCAACATCCCCCGCCCTCAACACCGACGCCGGCTCCTGCTTCAGCTTCAAAAACCCGATCTCCTCCGCCATATACCGCTTCCCGGACGCCATAAACAGAATCTCATCCCCCTTCTTCACCTCCCCCTCCATCACCCGCACATACGCCACCGACCCCCGATACGTATTAAACACCGAATCAAAAATCAGTGCACGCAACGGCTTTCCCACCTCCTGTGCCGGCGCCGGAATCCGCTCCACAATCGCCTCCAGCAACTCATCCACCCCCTCGCCCGTCTTCCCCGACACCGCCAAAATCTCCTCCCGCTCACACCCCAGCAAATCGATAATCTGCTGCGCGGCCTCCTCCGGTTCCGCCCCCGGCAAATCGATCTTATTCAACACCGGAATAATCTCCAGCCCCTGCTCAATCGCCTGATACAAATTCGAAATCGTCTGCGCCTCCACACCTTGCGACGCATCCACAATCAAAAGCGCCCCTTCACACGCCTTCAGCGCCCGCGAAACCTCATACGCAAAATCCACGTGCCCCGGCGTGTCAATCAAATTAAAAATATACTCGCCGCCCTTCCCAGCATACACCATCCGAATCGCATGACTCTTAATCGTAATCCCCCGCTCCCGCTCCAAATCCATATTATCCAGAATCTGCTCCTGCATCTCCCGACTGCTAATCGTCCCCGTCCGCTCCAGCAACCGATCCGCCAGCGTAGACTTCCCATGATCAATATGAGCAATAATGCAAAAATTCCGAATGTTCGACATCAATTCTACTCTACTCTAAATGTTAAACTCGTTTCATGCCAGATGTACGCAAGATGTGCGCCAGGTTCACACCCATTCTGCGCCAGGTCTACGCAATTCCCCTCCATTCCTACAACGCCGGAACGCACGCAAATATACGCTTTTTAACGAAACATCATTCCCTTTCGTATTTCCAAAGAACCTCATCTTTACAATGCGCATCACGGTTTTTTTTCGGGTTGATAGGAGAGCCATCCCACCCCGGCACACAGCGTACCCCACACCGGTATCCTGCAACAAAATGCAGCGACCAAATCTCGCAACTAAACCCGTGCTCGCTAAAAGAAATCTTGGCTTAACGGTAAATACCCACAAAAATGAACGGAAACCATGAGAGAGGCGTTTGCAACAAGCGAATGCGGGGCATGATCCATATCGGAATTCATATCGGACCAAGTGGCCTTTGCAGCATCAGTATTTGTAAGTGTCAATGAGCATCAAAAAGAGAACTATTCAGGGCAACAAACCAAGAGATTTAACGACAGGTGTAACTCAATGATAGGTGTGATCACATATCCGGGCAGCGATGCCACAGAACTGGTTCAGGCGCTGGAGCGTTTGAATGCGGGCCCGATTGTTACGAACTCTGCAGACGAGCTGGAGCAGTGCGAAGGGGTCATTCTTACCGGCTACAAGAATGCGGCATACTCGATGGATGAACTCAGAAGCAACGACCTTGATGCCTGGCTTACATCCACCCGAAAACCGGTGCTGGCCATCTGCATGGGAATGCACCTGCTGTATGAAACCATTTGCGACCCCGATGCGGCGCCGGAGATTCGAAACAGTGGGCAAGCAAATGGAGAGGTAGCAAAAAATGGGGAGGCGGCAACCACCGGAGCGACAGTTCCAATCGTACCGGAGCAGTTCAAAGGCCTCGGCCTCATGCCGGGCACACTGAAGAAGTTTCATCCCGACGATGCCAAGATCCCCCACATGGGCTGGAAGCGGCTGGAGTTTCATGGTCGTCACCCACTCACCAAAGGGCTGAACCAAAAGCAATTTCTCTACTATATCCACGACGAGTACGCGATCCGCAACGAATACACGCTGGCCACAAGCTGCTACATCAAAGATTTTGCCGCCATCATTGCGAAAGACAACATCATGGGAACGCAATTCCACCCGGAGAAATCCGGGGCGGCCGGATCACACATCCTTCAGAACTTCCTCGAAATCGCCAAGCGAGTACGTGTCGCAGCCGGCGACGAGTAAGACCAATACGAGGAGTACGACCAATACGACGAGTAAGACCGGTTTGCGTGCAAGGACAGGCGCCTCACACAGTTGATGACAAGATAGTAAAGCTCAGTAGTTTTGGCGAGGACTTGAGAGTAGGAGAATTGGAGCGCTTGGCTTTGCGCGCTGTTGGGTTGCGTTATTGTGAAAATAAATGAACATACTCCTGGAACCAATATTGGCGACCTCTCTTTGCACCGGTGATTTCCTTCAATATTCCTAGCTCCTCTAATTCGTTAATTAGCGTGTACGAAGTGGGTAAAGAAGAATTTGTTATTTGAGCGACCAATTGAGCATTGATCAATGGTTTTATATATAGTTGGTTAACTACTTTTCTTGCGTTATTAGTCCTTGGTCCGAGCTTTTGAAGTTGAGAGTCTACTCGTTTTTGAAGCTTCATAATTTGATCAAAAGTTTCAATACTAGCCTTTGCAGTTTCAATTATACCGACAAGAAAGAATTTTAGCCATTGGTCAAGATCACTTTTCTCCCTGACCTTCATTAAGTTGTCGTAATAAATTGACCTATTTCTCTCAAAAAAATCGGAAAGGTATAAAATGGGCTTTTTTAGAATTCCCTTCTCTACCAAGTATAGAGTGATAATAAGTCTTCCTACACGCCCATTTCCATCCAGAAATGGGTGAATGGTTTCAAATTGGTAGTGTATCAGTGCGATTTTTAACAGTTCGGGCACTTTAGTAGCCTCATTATGAACGAACCTTTCCAGATCGCTCATTAATCGAGGGACTTCACTAGAAGGAGGCGGGACAAATGTTGCATCAGCAATAGATGCGCCACCAATCCAGTTCTGGCTCGTTCTGAATTCTCCGGGGAGTTTATGTTTTCCACGAACTCCTTGTAATAGGATACTATGAACTTCTTTTATCAACCTTGACGAGATTGGAAGCTCTTCTAATCGCTTTATAGCTGAATTTAGAGCGTGCACATAATTCTGAACCTCTTCCCAATCATCTCTTTTTTCTTCGGCAATTTCTTCAAGATCCTGAAGAGCTTCTTCAATGTTAGTTTGCGTCCCTTCAATTTTGCTGGATTTTGTCGCTTCCTTGATTACATGCATTCTAATGAATAAATCAATGTTTGGGGTATATTCAGAGTACATGTCAAGTCTTCCGAGTTGCCTGTCTGCTTTGCTCAGTAGGTCTATGACTTCCATGTTTTCTAGTTGCCATGACTTGTTGATCTCGGCCGGAATAAAACCTTTGTAAGTTCCTTGATTGACGTAGGTACCCGCATTAAAGTCTTTCATACTTTCTTTGATTAAGCAAGAAGCTAATTTAAGAAAATCGCAAAAAATTTAAATAAGGAAGGACCTTAATTAAAATGCAACCCAACATTTCGATAAGACCAGTACGAGGAGTACGACCAGTGTGTAAGTGCCCCCCCAACCCCCAGTGCCGGCACGTTACGGTGCCGGCGCGTTCAGGATGTACTCATAGCTCGCCTCAAAACTCAGCGGGATGCCAATTGCCCAGTAGATCAGCAAAAATGCCGTCCACGTAACCAGGAAAATGATCGAAAACGGCAACATCATCGAGATCAGTGTTCCAATCCCCGTTTTTTTCACATAACGCTGACAGAACACCACCACCAGCGGGAAGTACGGCAAGAGCGGTGTCAAAATGTTCGACACAGAATCCCCTACACGATACGCCGCTTGTGTCAAATCCGGAGAGATGCCCAGTTGCATCAACATCGGTACAAAGATCGGAGCGATCAGCGCCCACTTGGCCGAAGCCGATCCCACCAGCAAGTTCACCGTGGCACTCAGTAAAATAATCCCCACAATCGTAACCTGACCAGGCAGATTCAGCGCATACAGGAAATTCGCCCCCTTCAGCGCCACCAGCAACCCAATCCCCGACTTGCTAAACGCATCAATAAACAGCGCACAAAAGAACGCCATCACAATATAATACCCCATACTCTGCATCGACTTGGTCATATTGTCGATCATATCCTTCGAGCTCTTGTACCGGCCAGACGCAAACCCATACACCAGACCCGGAATCAGCAGCAACACAAAAATCAATGGCACAATCGCACGCATCAGCGGTGCATTAAACGACACCAGGGTCTTCACATCCGGGTTAATCATATCCGGACCGCGCAACGCAGAATCCGCCGGCAGCGCCCACAAAATCAACCCCACAATCCCGGCGATCATCGCAAAGAAGCCCAACCAGAATGCCCGGCTCTCGCGCTCCGTCACCGTCTCCATCACCGGCAGATCCGCCGCATCCGCATCTACCTTCACATGTTGCAGGCGCGGCTCCACAATCTTATCCGTCACAAACCAGCCCACCGTCACAATCAACACACTGGACGCAGCCGTAAAGTAGATATTATTCAACGGATTCAGCGCAATCGCAGGATCCAGAATCTTCGCCGCCTCCAACGTAAAACTCATCAACAGCGGATCGATCGCCGACGGAATAAAGTTCGCCGAAAAACCCCCGCTCACCCCGGCAAACGCAGCCGCAATCCCCGCCAGCGGATGCCGCCCCGCCGCATAAAAGATCACACCCCCCAATGGAATCACCAGCACATACCCCGCATCTGCCGCCGTATGGCTCACAATCGCAATCAAAATTAACATCGGCGTAAGCAGTGCCTTCGGCGTAAACCCAAGCAACTTCTTCAGCCCCGCATCAATCCACCCCGAATGCTCGGCAACCCCCACACCCAGCATCGCCACCAGCACAATCCCCAGCGGCGCAAACAACACAAATGTATTCACCATCGACGCCAAAAACTCAGCAAACGCCGGCCCCGACAACTGATTCGTCACCGTCAACGGCTCGCCCGTCAGCGGATGATTCAACCCAAAATCGATCGGTGCCAGGATCGCCGAAAAGACCCATACAATCACCATCAACAGGAAAAAAAGAATCGCAGGATCCGGAAGCTTATTCCCGGCCACCTCAATTCCATTCAAAAAACGATCAAAAAGAGAAGATTTCGACTCCATCACATCGTCCGGCGCAGAGTCAGAGCTGTTTTGCTTAGCCACAGGTAGTCAGATTAGGTTAATAGTCAGGTTCGGTTCGTGGTCGCAGGCGAGATCTACATTCGTACTGCCATAGATACCCGCAGACAAGATCCATAGTCACAGATGAATCCATGCCACGATCGTAATCAGTTGCATGTCCCATCCCAGATCATGCCGGCACCGATCATGCCACTCAACGATCATGCCAGTCGCCGATCACGATGCTCATGAAAATAAGAGATTCTGCACAGGATTCAAGTGGAGTTTTTTGTTTCGGGTTGATGCGACCCGCACCCCGGCCCAAAAAGCAGCCGGGCGTAAGAGCCAAGTGTGTGAGCAACCAACGCCGGATACGCAAGCAACCAACACCGGGCACGCAACCAGCGTCGGGCGTGAGAGCCCTCCCTTACTTCTTTACTCCGTTACTCCAACTCCAGCACCAGCGCATCAAACGGCTGCAGCATCAACTCGCCCGACAGCATCACCTCGCGGCCGGTCGTTACATCCACGCCCCGCGTAAACCCGTCCGTCACCTCGCGGAACCGAGCCATATCGAGCGGATTCTCCGCATCCCGCCCGTTCAGAATCACCATCACACGAGCATCCGCATCATGCCGAACATACACATACACATTGTTCTCCGGGATGAAATGCGTAAGCTCCCCGCTGTGCACCGCCGAACTCCCCTGACGCCAATTCGCCAGCCGTGTCAAAAACTCATGCGCCTCCGCCACCGGATGCCCCGTCTGCTCGGCCAATGCTTCCCGCCCCTCCGCAGTAAACGCATCGATCGGATCCTCCTCCCATCCACCCGGAAAATCGTGCCGCTTAAACCCGTCGTACCCGCCGCCTGTCATCAGAATCTCGTCGCCGTAGTAGAGCTGCGGAATCCCGCGCGTCGTTAGGAAAAAACTCATCGTAATCCGGAACTTACCAAACGACTCGCCCATCTCCGTAAAGATCCGGTTCAGATCGTGATTACCCGGAAAGATCACCAGCTCGCCGGGATGATCGAACAGAAAATCCTGACTCAGCGTAAAATAGAGCCGCGAAATCCCCGTCTCCCACGACTCCTCCTCATTCAGGCCGCGCTTCACCGCCTCATACAGCGGAAAATCGGTCAAGCTCAACACCGGGCTTTCATAGCCGTCCGGTGCATCAAACCCCTTCTGCCAGTACGCCAGGCTCGGCGTATTCGGCACCCACGTCTCCGCCACAATTGTCAAATCCGGATACTCCGCCATCACCCGTCGGCTCCACTCCGCCATGTACTCCTTGTAGGGATAGGGATACGTATCCATCCGGATACCATTGATCCCCGAGTACTCCACCCACCACAGCGAATTCTGCACCAGATAATTTGCCACCCGCTCATTCCGCTGATCCAGATCCGGCATATCCACCACAAACCAGCCCTGCACCGTAGCATTCCGATCCAGCTCCGAGTGGTACGGATCGCTCACCGTCGACGTTCGAAAATTGGTCGTTCCCACCTCCTCCAGATCGTGAATCCAGTCGTCCTCAGGCGGGTCCATTGTCAGCCAATGATGCGTGCCCACGTGATTGTGAATCATATCCATAATCACCTTCATCCCGCGATCGTGCGCCGCCTCCACCAGTGCGCGATACTCCTCATTCGTACCAAACCGCCGATCCACCTTGTACATATCGGTCGCTGCATATCCATGATACGCCCCATACTCCGCCGGCATATCGTTCTCGAACGTCGGCGTAAACCACACCGCCGTCATCCCCAAATCCTGAATATACCCAAGCCGATCCGCCAACCCCTGCAAATCCCCGCCATGCCGCCCGCCCGGCTTCGACCGATCCATCGCCTCCAGCATCCCCTCAATCGTATCATTCGACGGATCCCCATTCGCAAACCGATCCGGCATCAGCAAGTAGATCACATCCGACGCATCCATACCCTCGTGCCGCAGCCCATCTGAGTTACGCTCTTTTAATTCATACGGGATGATGAGATCCGCACCCTCCCGCACAAACCGCAACTCCATCGTCCCCGGCTCCGTATCCTCCGCAAGCTCAAGCGTCACAAACAGATAGTTCGAATTCTCCGGCCGATACACCTCCGTCACACGCACCCCCGGGTACTCCACCTCCAAACCCACATCTGTCAAATCCTCGCCATACACCAGCAACTCCAACTCCGGATTCGAAAACCCAACCCACCAGTTCGCCGGCTCCAGGCGCTCAATCTCCACGGCCTTCTCCACGGACTTCTCAACGGCCTGCCCAAAAGCCACACCAGGCGCCATCCCCACCCACGCACCGGCCGCCATCAACACAGCAAACATCGCCAGCAGCGAAGATTTCATCGATCCAACCAATCCTCTCAACGCGTCAAAAACATCAACATTCTTCATCATCATCATTCAATTTTTTGTGTGCGCTATGCACGTTCAATGAGTTCTCTTTTATTTCGGGTTGATGGACTTGCACCCAAAAGCACCCAAAAATGAAAGCGCTTTCGTTAACCCACGCCAAATATCGAAAAAAACATGCGCAAAAAAAAAGTCCAGCATCGCAAGACACCGGACTTCTTCATCACAATCAAAACAAATCAAACCAAATCAAACAACACGCTTAATCAGCTCCGCCGTTCGGGCAGAATACCCCGCCTCATTGTCGTACCAGCCGATCACTTTCACGAGGTTGCCCTCTACCTTAATCGTGCCGCTATCGAAAATACAGGAGTGCGGGTTGCCGATAATATCGGTCGACACCAGCGGATCGTCGCTATACTCCAGGATGCCCTTCAGAGAACCGGCCGCTGCCTTCTTGAACTCCTCCAGCACCGCTTCCGCTGTGGTTTCTGTCTTCACAACCGCCGTAAAATCGGTCAGCGATCCCGTTGCCACCGGCACACGCACCGCGCCGCCATCCAGCTTGCCATTCAAGTGCGGAAGCACCAGTCCAACCGCGGCCGCAGCACCGGTCGTCGTCGGCACAATATTCACAGCCGCAGCCCGTGCACGTCGCAAATCCGAATGCGGGCCATCCACCAACTGCTGATCTCCCGTGTACGCATGAATCGTAGTCATAAACCCTTTTTCGATGCCATACGCCTCATCCAACACCTTCACCATCGGTGCAAGACAGTTCGTTGTACAACTTGCATTCGAGAAAATATCATTCGACTTATCCAGCTCATGATCATTCACACCCAGCACAATCGTCTGAATATCGCCCTTCGCCGGTGCACTAATAATCACCTTCTTCGCACCTGCAGCAATATGCTTCGATGCACCCGCCTTATCACGGAAAATTCCGGTCGATTCCACAACTACATCCACCCCAAGCTCTCCCCACTTCAGATTCGCCGGATCCCGCTCCGCCGTAATCCCGATGCGTGCACCATTAATCACCAGGTCATCCCCATCGGCACTCACTTCGCCATCAAAACGACCCTGCACAGAATCATTCTTAAAAAGAAACGCCAGCGTCTTTGCATTCGTCAAATCATTAATCCCCACTACCTCGATCTCGTCGGCGTGATGATTCAAAATCGCGCGGGTTACCAGTCGTCCAATCCGTCCAAAACCGTTAATCCCAACTTTAATCTTTGCCATAAGTCTGCCTTGTCTTTGAGTTTATCTTTATGTTAGTCTTTATGTACTGTTTAAGAATACGTCCGTTCCTTACTCTGCTTGTACTTCTCATTCTATTTTCACTGCTTCACATTGCCCGCAAATGCACCTAAATGCCGCTTACCGGACAGCACGGAATATACGAATCTTCCAATTAATCTTCCATTTCTTTCCATTCTTTACTCGGGGTGATGCGGATGCTGCGCGGGCCAAACCACCTGCCGGGCGTGCTGGGATCGGCGGTACGGAGACTACTTGCGTGCCGGGATCAGCGGTACTGGGAGTACCAGCATCACAGGATAAGCGGTGTGGGGAGTACCAGCATCGCAGGATCGGCGCCATCGCAAAATCTCCGGTGCCCCAGAATCATTGGCCCAAAGATTCCCGCCAGCGTATGGATTCTCCCATCGTGCGGGGTGCGAATCGCATCAACCCGAAAAAAATGAAGATTTGGGCATTTCTCTGTTGAAATGAATTTCTGCTT
>PZPG01000090.1 GCA_003045995.1 Bacteroidota bacterium | reverse complement strand
ATCATCGGTTTCATCTCTCGCAATGGTTCCATCTCTCTCATCGGTTTCATCTCTCGCAATAGTTACAGCGCCAATCGTATCATGAGTCGCCGTGATCAACAGTAATCCAAAAGCATCATCTTCATCGATTCGATGCTGGTGACAGATAATTCGCTTATTTGAACCTTCCGGAAGCATGTGGTAGAAGAACGGAAACAACGAATCAGACCGGAACTCTTGCTGCTTTTTCCTCAGCGTCAGACTGATACCAGGCTTGCTACTATCGAGAAGCCATTCTGCACAATACTTGAAGACGAAACTCCCGTCATCGAGCTGGTATAATTCTGCGGCAGGTTCCTTTTTGTAAAAAACGATCGCTTTTCTCATACCCTTTTCTATTGTTTAGCTATGCAAATTTTTTACTTCCAGAGTAATCGTTAAACCAAGAGCATCTGTCAATGTAAGCAACGTTTTGAGAGTTGGATTTCCCTTGCCACTTTCTAGTTGCTTGAGTGTGCGTAAACCAACACCGGATATATCTGCTAACTGCTCCTGTGTTACTTGTAAGGTTTCACGTCTTTGCTTGAGGGTAGAAATGAGATCTGTATTGTGCATTATATTGCTCTTTTTTGGTGATAATAGAACAATTCCCAACAATAATCAATCAATAGTGCATTTTATTGCTCTTTTAGGGGTTGATGACCTACTCCCTCAAAAATGCACCCATCGTAATAAAAAAGTACGCTGTGTATTAGGGTTTGTTGTATTGATAAAAGGAGATACGTTGAAAGCAACTACTGATAGCTGTCCATCTTGAATTTTAAATGCATAAACCGTGCTGGTATTGAGATTTTTTCAATAACCTGATTGGCCACCTGTCCGGCTTCGCTGGGAATAATGACATTATTGTCTAAGATGGCTTTCATCAGGGCTTGACTTTACTTAATTGGTTTAAGACTGCTTTCGTCATAGTACCCATCTTCGAAAAAGCAAACCACTTCTTGCCTAAATCCTTCAACGAAGCACCAAAGTGGTAAAGGTCTTTTTCATCCAAAATCAAAAAGCGGTCGTGGGCGTCCTTAAACTCAACAACTTTAATCTCCGGGTATTGGCTGTTGTGTTTCTTTACATCCAGCAGGAATTGCTTGCTAATAGTTTTTGTGAAAATGGTGGCGGCCACGTTCTTGTTTCGTTTACTGAGCAGGGTAAGCACAGCGTCATCCACGTAGTTATCAATCAAAATGATAGATTTATTGGCCTTCCGAATAAGTTCTGCCGTAAAAGCGTAGGCATCATACATCTGCCCATTGAAGAAAATGCCCTGATCAGGCAGTTCGCTTTTGGCTTCCAGTGCCTTAAAAACCTGCTCGAAGCGTTGGTCTGTAGTCATCTGAAACTGGAATTGGCGTTGCTCCATACTGTCCAGTCTTTGAAAGAGCCCCGCATTGTTGGCGATATACTTACGCATTTGGACAAAAGTCCGTGCTATAGCTACACTCATTTCATCCGCTTTATCACTTTTTATCACACCAGATACTGCGGCTACTCCCTGTTCCGTAAACACATATGGAAGATAACCTCCAAGGCTTTGTTTTGAAGGTATCGCATTTTGCGACACCATTAGTTCAACTTCGTTGTCACTTAGCTGAAAAACAAAGTCAGACGGAAAACGATTGGGGTTTCTTTTTACTTGTTCTCGTAATCGAATGGGCTTTATTTCATAAAAGGTAGCTAAATCTTTATCAAGCATTACTTGAACACCCCGAATAGAATAAATCCGATGTGCAATTTCTTCTTGATTATATTTTTTCAGTTGATGGCCCATAATTCATGCCAGTTAATTAGCGGCCGCCATTTGCGACCAGTTCATCCTTTCCCTGTCATAAAATAAAGTTGAAATATAAAGCGATCGGGCAAGCGATCACTATTACGTTTTACTTGTTCATTCAAGCGTTTGACTTATACATGATATACTTCAGCCAAATCACTATCAAGCATTACCTATTGGCTACCAATGGTAAAGACTCGCTCATTCAGTTCCGCTTCTTCCTTTAGCTGTGCTTCAAAATTGGCTTTTAGGCGTGTGAAACGTTCTGCAAAGTCAATGTCATCCTCTTCCTCTGCCAAACCTACGTATCGGCTGGGTGTGAGTACATAGTCCAGTTCGGCTACCCTCTTTTTTAGGGCAGAAGCACAGAAGCCCTTTACATTTTTAATAATTTACGCCTGGGTTTCGCCCGTTATGGTAAGTGTCTGCAATCTGGTCAATATCTTCATAAGAAAGCACTTTGGTTCGGCGGTTAATCAAATGTCCCAACTTACGTGCATCAATAAAAAGAATTTAACTAGTTCCTGAAATTTCCGTTGCAGCGGTTACGGCACAAAAACCAAAGGGAAGCCGGGATTTGAGTACCTGAGTAAAAGCAATATGTGCAAAAGAACGGGTGATTGACACTCCTTTCCACAAAACCATACTCGCCATAAAACAACCCTATCTCCTACTTTTGCAGAACCATGAACCTTTCTTCCAAAATCCCAATGTATAGATCCTTCATCTCATCCGATAAAAATGATTTTCTGATGGTTTGCAGAAACAAGTCCCGTTTCTTGAACAAACTCTGGTTAATGTTATGAATTTGTTTAGTAAGCAAGCCGATGGTTTGTCCAAATTGATCAAATGATTCTGGGTTGAAATTGCTTTTCTTGCCGCTAATGGTTAGTGCGAGTTCATCCGAATCCTTCTCCTTAGCAATAACCAGCCGGGTATTGAGCAGATCGTAACCAGGAGCCAACTTCCAGCCAACGATGGGGTCATGAATCAGTGAGAAGTTTTTCAGGTGCATATCTCCATTACCCGTCAAAAAGGAGAATAGTACGAGTTCATAGAAACGCGTCAAGTCAAATAGTGGATTGGCTGAATGCTCCTTGATGGTTTTTGCAATTTGTTCGTGCGAGCCCTTGTACTTGTCTTCCGTTAGTCGGCCCGTGAGCTGACACATATCTTCCATGGCAAATTTATTTCCACTATCATCGCGATCAATTCGTTTTGTGATATAGGCCAATTCCCCTGATGCAAGATGTATTAAACCAAAAGGGACTGTTTCGAGTCCGGCTGCTTCCGCGAGCATCATGGTACAGTGCTCATTAGCCGGTAACTCCGGCCATCGATTGGATGGAGGCTTCAGGATAAATCGTCCCCACAAACCAACAATCGTCAGTTTATCTACAGAATCCGCCTTGCGATCCATTGTCAGAGAAAGCTTGGTTTGAACACCCGGTACGGTTATACGCTGATGTACAGATCTCTTTGCCAGTTCGTTTAACTGATCAAATGTGACGTCTAAAACCGGCCTTTCTTTACTACCAAACAGAACCTGCAGGCACTTGGTGTGATACTCGTCTCCATGATCGACCGGATTTGCACAGATTAGGCATTTGTTCATGCTTCCCTCACACTTACATGCCCAATGGTATCACGACAACTTACCAGCAGAAGTCCCATACGGTCGTTCGAGTTCACCTTCCAGGTTTCTTCAACCACATCAAGAAGCCATCCTTCTGGTATCAACCCGTCAAAAAAGGGAAAGAGTATACGAGATTCATAAGGCTCTTGTCGCAGTGGCAGAGTCAGGCTCACCGGTTCTGCATTTTTTTGTGATGCATATGTTGATTCATACTGAAATCGGTAGCCCGTTTCTGTCTCCTTAAGCACTCCGGCTTTTGTTTCATGAACATAGATGTCGGCTTTTCTATAGCTCATCACGATCCTCTATTTCGATCGGTCCCATTTTATGGCCAAAAAGAACAAGTACTTGGTTCACTTTGTCCAGTCGAAGGCTCTGTTTACCCTGCTCCAGGTCGCGGACAAACCGAAGTCCAACACCCGCCCGTAGAGCAAGTTCCTGCTGGGTGAGTCCCAACTGTTCCCGTCGCCTTTTCACAAAGTTGATAAGTTCATCTGTTGCACTCATAATATACCTTATCGGGTATAAATTTAGACCATTTCCTGCAATTATACCTCTTCGGGTATAAAAAAGCAATCATTAAAGATTTTATACCTTTTCGGGTATAGTTAGAGGTGCCACTATCCATTTGGAATCGTCAGGGCACATTTGATTTTCCAGGTAAGACCGAAAATTTGTCCAGAATCATCACACTTCCTGCCCCACATTGCTCGCACACTACCCATACATTGCCCACAAATAGGAAAAGAAGGGGGAAATCGCCAAAAACAAAAAAAACGCCTGAAAGATGGTTTTTTACGCCATTTTTCAGCCGCTTTTGAAAACGTACGCCCGGAAGGATTCGAACCCTCAACCTTCTGATCCGAAGTCAGACGCTCTATCCGGTTGAGCTACGGGCGCATGCAAGACCACAAAAATAAGGCTTTCGGCAATGAAAAAAAAGCCTGCTAAACGACCTCTACCAAACGACCTCTACCAAAACGGGAAAATGATCCGAAACGTATCTGCCCTCCCGAATTTCGTCCATGGCCCGGTACGACATTACATCAACCCGCTCATTCACAAACACATAATCGATCCTGCCCTCCGGTTCGCGGTACCCCGATTCCTTTATAATGAAGCCGGTAAACGTACTCACAGGTCCTTCCGGCAGGCTTTTCGAGATCTCGAAGGCGTCCCGGTAGTGTTCGAGAAAGGCCTGTATGGGTGGGGTTCGGGTTGATGCGTTAAAATCCCCCATCAGGATCACCGGCATGGGCATGCGGGGCGACTGGCTTAGTTCCTGTGCTTTCTGCATGATGAGACGGGCCGATTCGAGCCTGGCTTGCTCCCCGATATGATCGAAATGGGCGTTGATGACGAGGAATGGTTCCGGATTGGTCGTACTTGACGAGACCACACGTTGCACAGCGGGAACTACCACAGCGTAAGTCGCAATGCGCTCCATAGATGCGTCCCATCCCACCGACGGGCGTTCCGGGGTTTCCGAAAGCCAGAATGTGCCACTATCCCGGATTGTAAATTGGGTCGTATCTACAAAAATGGCCGTAAACTCGCCTGCTTTCGCTCCGTCGTCCCTGCCCACGCCTACGTATCGGAAATCGGACAGGGCTTCGTCGAGAAAATCGAGTTGATGAACGAGGCCCTCTTGCGTACCAATGATGGATGCGCCGGAGTTCCGGATGAGATCTGCGGCGAAATCGCGTCGAAGCTCCCATCGGTTTTCGCCGTCGGCCGGGTTATCGAATCGAACGTTGAACGTCATGGCCCGTAGCGTGACCTCTTGTGGAGTTTTTTCTTGCGGATTTGTTTCTGGCAATATTGTCGCATGAACCATTCGATTTTGTGCGAAGGCCATCAAAAAAACAATCAACCCCAAAACTGGAAGCACTCGAAGAATCGTCTGTGAAGTCCATGTAGTCCGCATCCGCGCCAGTACCCCCATCTGCATCTGTAGCTGAATCTGTCCTATATCCGTGATCCTCATGGTCTTCATGGTCTTCATGGTCTTCATGGTCTTCAT
>PZPG01000089.1 GCA_003045995.1 Bacteroidota bacterium | reverse complement strand
TCGCCAGTGACCGTAAGTGTGCATTCGCCATAGAAGATGAAGGCATACCCGCGATCCCCCATGTGTTTTGCATGGTTTTCTCCGTGGTTTTCTCCAGAAGTGCCTCCGGGATCACTTCCTTTGTTTCCCCCCACGGGTTCTCCGGGGTCTGTGTGCATCCCCATCACCCCGAGAAAGGATTCGAAATTGGCAAACGGATCGGATGAGCGGCTCTCGAGCCCAGCCAGACCCGGTATCATCCAGGCCAGAATTTCCAGGATTTCGCGCTCCAGCAGTTCCATCGGGCCGGAAAATGGAGACCGGCGAAGCCACACCTGATACCCCATCGAGTGTGCCTGCATTGCCGCCGCCTGGGCCATGACCTGTGCCGAGAGGAGCTGTACCATCAGATGCTGCTGAATTTCCGCAGTCGTTACATCACCCCGCTCCGCTTCACGCAAAAGCACCTCGCGAACGCTATCCGGCAGCTGCTCCCAGATTTCGCGCCGCTGGCAAATTTCGATTGCCTGGGCAGGGGAGAACGTTTGTGCAACGGTTGGGCCGCTTCCCACCATCGAAAGGTCGTTGTCCGGGATGTCCGAAACGATGAGGTCGATGAGCCGCACATGGCGTAGCCGTGCCAATAACCGGCCGCCTTTCACCGAGGAAACGGATTTTCGCACGGTGTTGATCTCATGAATGCTCGCTCCGCATTTGATGAGGAGGGCATAGAGCGTTAGAAGATCGGGCAGGGTGATGGGTTCCAGCGGGTTCACCAGCAGCGCCGACATGCCGCCGGACGCAAGAAAGTAGACGGTTGCGCCTTTGGGAATTCCAGCACAAAATTCGAGCAGAACGTTGGTAGCATCCAGGCCCGACTGGTTGGGAAGCGGGTGCATTCCCTGGAGAACGGTTATTTTTTTCGGTTTGATGGGGCGGCTTGAGGTGTCGATAACGAGTCCGCCGGAAATGCGAGGTCCAAGGATCGATTCGAGTGCCAACGCCATGTCCGTAGAAGCTTTGCCAGCCCCGATGATGTATATTGGTTCGTCCGGGCCGGGGTGGATGGTCGTATCCTCCCGAAAAAGAGAGATCATACGCTCCGAGAGCCGGATGTCGTCGAGCGTCTGCAGGTAGAGGGTATGTGAATCGGGGTTCGTACTCATGTCGGGAGCGGGTGCCCTTGGGGAATTGCCAGGTTCTTCGTAGTGTCGCAGGGTTGTTCTAAAATTGCTAATGGGAGTTCTCAGGGTACTGACGGGGGGTACTGACGGGCGTGAACTCGCATGGAGGTTTCGAATATGAAAATGGGAAATCTGGCGATGGTTTCCAAGTGTGGATTAGCGGGCGGCTTTTCGTGGATGTCTTGATGAGGTATCGTTATGAGATACCGTTATTATGATTCTTGCCAAAAAAGTCGGATGTTTGTGCGGTGGCGAAATCAGCCATTCAACCAAAAGAGATACAATCGAAACGGGTACAACGGAATGAGGAAAGAATTGAAGATCTATTTTGCGGGATCGATTCGGGGAGGAAGAGATGATCAGGCATTGTATGCGGACCTGATCGAATACTTGCGCTCGTTTGGCACGGTGTTGACGGAGCACGTCGGGGATTCGAAGCTCACGGAGAGGGGGGAAGCAGGTGAGCAGAGAACGGACATTTATATTTATGAGCGTGATGTGGCGTGGATTTGTGAGTCGGATGTGGTGGTTGCCGAGGTTACAACACCGTCGCTTGGGGTTGGTTATGAGATCGGTTTGGCGGAGTCTCTTGGAAAACAGGTGTTTGCACTTTTTCGTCCATCTTCGGGCCGGCATTTGTCGGCGATGATCGGAGGGAACCGAAGCGTGGTACAGATTGAATATGAAACGCTGCATGATCTGCAAGAGTTGCTGGGTCCCCATTTACAGGCATTGTGAACAGAGCCAGCAATATCCAAATACCACCAGTGTCCAAATACCACCAGTGTCCAAATACCACCAATGTCTAAATACGACAAGGAGCATCAAAAAAAGGGAGAAATCTTCGGAACGGCATCTCACATTTCTTCGTTTTTGATGGCAGAATGCAGCATGTTTATTTTGATTTAATCTAAATAGACATAATTCGTATCTTCGATGCTGTCCCGAAAAGGTTGCTATCCCAAAGGGTCTGCACCCGATCCAAGAGAGTCGGAATTGATTACGGAACGTTGGTGCAATGATTTGTACTACGTTGGAAGCAGATTGAAAGCATGTTAGGAGTACGCTTGCAACATCCGGGCAGCAAAACCATTACAGAATTGTACACTACAATACACAAAACAGTTAACCTTCAAACGCATTATAGAAGCAGCGCAATGGAAGAAATGACCCAAGCACAAGAACTGGAATCGATGATCGGAGAGGAGTACAAATATGGGTTCTCCACCGATGTTGAATATGAAGATTTTCCCAAGGGCCTGAACGAAGATATTATTCGTCAGCTTTCCGCCATCAAGGAGGAGCCGGAGTGGTTGTTGGAGTTTCGACTCAAGGCGTACCGCGACTGGCTAACGATGGAGGAGCCGGAGTGGTTCAATGCCACCTACAAAAAGCCGAAGTTTGATGAAATCCAGTACTACTCTTCGCCGAAAAACCGGCCGAAAGTCGAAAGTTTGGACGACATCGACCCGAAAATTAAGGAGACCTACGACAAGCTTGGAATCCCACTTGAGGAGCAAAAGATGCTTTCCGGTGTGGCTGTAGACGCCGTGTTCGATAGTGTTTCGATCTTCACGACGTTTAAAGAGAAATTAGCGGAGGCTGGAGTCATTTTCTGCTCTATCTCCGAAGCGGTGAAAAATCACCCCGAACTCGTGAAAAAATACCTGGGATCGGTAGTGCCTGCGCGGGACAATTTCTATGCAGCGCTCAACTCCGCGGTATTTTCTGATGGCTCTTTCTGCTACGTGCCGAAAAACACCGTCAGCCCGATGGAGCTCTCCACCTACTTCCGGATTAACAATATGAATTCCGGGCAATTCGAGCGCACGTTAATCATCGCCGATGACCACAGTTATGTGAGCTACCTCGAAGGATGTACCGCTCCGATGTACGACGAAAACCAGCTGCATGCGGCCGTGGTGGAACTCGTCGCGCTGGATCATGCCGAGATCAAATACTCCACGATCCAGAACTGGTACTCCGGAAACGAGGAGGGGGTAGGAGGGATCTATAACTTCGTCACCAAGCGAGGGATCTGCAAAGGGGAGTACTCGAAAATCTCTTGGACGCAGCTCGAAACCGGATCGGCCGTAACCCTAAAATACCCGAGTGTGATTATGCAGGGCGATCACTCGATCGGTGAGTTTTACTCCGTGGCGGTGACCAGCAAACGACAGCAAGCCGACACCGGGACCAAGATGATCCACATCGGAAAGAACACCAAGAGTACCATCATTTCGAAAGGGATCTCGGCTGGTGAATCGGATAACAGTTACCGGGGTGCGGTGAAGATCAGCAAGAAGGCAACCAACGCCCGGAACTACTCGCAGTGCGACTCGATGCTGATCGGTCAGAAGTGCGGGGCACACACGTTTCCCTACATTGAGTCCGCCAACCCAACGGCCAAGATTGAGCACGAAGCAACCACCTCGCGGGTGGGTGAGGATCAGATCTTTTACCTCCAGCAGCGGGGTATCAGCGAGCAGGATGCGATCTCGATGATCGTGAACGGTTTCGCCAAGGAAGTGCTCAAAGAACTGCCGATGGAGTTTGCAGTAGAAGCCAATAAGTTATTGGGAATCAAGCTAGAAGGAAGCGTTGGTTAAAATAATTATAATCCGCTTAACTTTTTAAGGTTGCACGCTTGAGGGTTCGAAAATGCAGCTATGACAAAGTGGCACACCCGCATGGAAGTCAAAAATAGACTCAAAGATTGACCCTATATCCAAGTTAACCCAACATCAAATTAACCCAAAACAAAACAGAACCGACGTGTTAGAAATCAAAAATTTACATGCAGAAGTTGAGGGCGAAGGTATCAAGATCCTCAAAGGCGTAAACCTCACGATTAACAAAGGCGAGATCCATGCGATCATGGGCCCGAATGGAAGTGGCAAGAGTACGCTGTCGAAGGTAGTGGCCGGCCATCCGGAGTATGAAGTGACGGGCGGGGACATTCTCTACAACGGTGAGAGTATTCTAGAACTGGATCCGGACGAGCGGGCGCACGCGGGAATTTTCCTGGCGTTTCAGTATCCGGTCGAAGTACCCGGCGTAACCAACAAGACACTGCTTCGCGAGTCGTACAATACGATCGCAGCATCGCGTGGACGGGAGGAGCTGGATCCGTTGGAGTTTGATGATTATATCCAGGATAAGCTGAAGCTGGTAGAGATGAATCCGGAGTTTCTGGATCGAAGTGTGAATACCGGATTTTCCGGAGGGGAGAAGAAACGGAATGAGATCTTCCAGATGGCCGTACTGCAACCGCAGATTTCGTTTTTGGATGAGACCGATTCCGGGCTGGATATCGATGCGCTGAAAATTGTATCGAACGGGATCAATACGTTACACGGCGAGGAGGATGCCGTGGTGCTTGTGACGCACTATCAGCGACTGTTGAACTACATTCAACCAGATTTTGTGCATGTGATGATGAACGGACGGATTGTGAAGTCCGGAGATAAGTCGCTGGCGCTGGAGCTGGAGGAGCGAGGGTACGACTGGCTGTATGCAGAGGCCAACCTGAACGGGCAGCCTGCGTAACTCGGGTCCAGGGGCTTGCGGAAGTTTGCGCACCCATCTGCATCTGGACACGAGCGCGTTTGTGCACACATTAAAACGAAATGAAAAAGAGTGATTGAATCATGGAATCTACGTTTTTATATCAATTAAGTACGCAAGGGGTGCCTGCGGTTGCGGGGTCTGAGGTCCCATTTGCTGCGATCCGCGAAGAGTCGGCGGCAAAACTGAGCGCTATCCCACTGCCACATTCCCGGATGGAGGACTGGCTGTTTTTGAACCTGAAGCCACTCTACCGAACGGAGTTTGTCTCACAAGCTGAAGCGAGTCTTCAGCAGGCAAATGCCGACGATATCCGTACCTATTTTATCCCCGAATCAGCGCAAAGCCGACTGGTGTTCGTAAACGGACACTATCAACCCGAACTCTCCTCGCTGGAGGGCGTAGGAGAAGGGGTTACAGCCGGAAATTTGGCAGATTTTGCAGAGCATGAAGCGGTAAAAACCTACCTGAACAAGCTGGTGAACTACGAGCAGGATGCATTTGCAGAGTACAACGGCGCAATGGTATCCGATGGCGCGTTCATTCACGTAAAAGAGGGTGCGGCAGCCGGTGCACCGATTCAGGTACTTCACTACTACACCGATGCAGACAAGCCATTTGTTGCGACGCCGCGATTGTTGGTGGTGGCCGAGGAGAGCTCCGATCTCACCATCGTGGAGGATCATGTAGGGCCAGCCGGGAATGTGTATCTCACGATCCCCGTCAGCGAAATCAAAGTAAAACAAGGCGCACACATCCA
>PZPG01000033.1:11094-21893 GCA_003045995.1 Bacteroidota bacterium | reverse complement strand
AATACCCATTTTTCAAGCCCACCCCGTGAAGGGTATATATGAAACCCCGCTACAACATCACTCCAACTCGTGATCATCCCGAATCAGCAGCAAAATGGCACTGTGTGGCACAATAAGGTAACTCACATCCTCAAACTCAATATCGTACGCGCGGCTTTTCAAAAAGATCGCCAAATCCCCCTCCTCCGCCTGCATACCCATATACTTAGGCTCCGATGAACTCTCTTTCCACGACTCGTCGATATCCTGCGACGGAATCGGATAACCCGGCCCCGTTTTAATAATGTACCCGCTCTGAATCTCCTCCTTCTCCTGCACGGTCACCGGAAGCACCAGCCCACTCTTCGTCCGGGTTTCAAATTCTCTCGGTTTGATGAGAACGCGATCCCCGATCACAATAAATTTATCGACCGAATTGAGATAATCCTGAATCATCTGATCTGCTTGCTCCTTCTTTTCAATGAAAAACGAAAGTACCGTTTTTGCGCCATCAAACAAAGACCAGATCCAGTGCGGAACCATCTGCCAATTGTTTGCGAATTAAAGTATATTCTAGTGGCTTTTGAGTATTTCCATCAACCCGAAAAGAAAACCGATTCATTCCCGGCCAGTATGTTTTTCCCTCGATCCGTTCCAAAACGCCCCCTTCTGGTCATTTTTGTCGGCTTGATGTTGATGCCCCTTGTGCTACTCCAGTCGTGCAAGCCGTCACCGACCCCATCCGCAGAGCGCCCGAACCTGAAACCGCATCAGCAGGAGGCCATACTCAACTACACATTTCGGGACTGGGACGGGCAACCGGTGCGCGTGTCGGATTTTCGCGGGAAAATCGTGATTGTGGATTTTTGGGAGACGTGGTGCAGCCCTTGTTTGAATGCCTTTCCGGGGTTTCAGCAGGTGCTGGACGAATACCCCGACGACCTTGTGATTCTTGCGGCAACGCTGGGAAGTCGCGATGACCGGGAAACCGCACTCGAGTTTATCGGCCGGCACGATTATTCGTTCTATTTTGTGGACGGGAGTGGGGTGGCACCGAAACTTGGAATTCGAGGGATTCCATTTAAAGTGGTGATCGATCGGGAGGGAAATGTGGATGGGTACACGACGGGTTCGGGCGGAGCCAATTATGAAGTGGAACTGCTAACCTCTCTGATCCGTGAATTGTCGCCATCAAAAGATCCTGCCCCATGACCTCGCGCCGATCTAAATCCCAGTCTCAACCCGAGTCTCAACCCGAGTCTCAACCCCAGGCTCAACCCCAGGCTCAACCCGAGTCTCAACCCGAGTCTCAACCCGAATCCCAGCCCGCCAACCGATCTGTATCGCCTAACCAACCTACGGCATCCAACCGAGCAGCACTTGCCACCGTATTTCTTGTGGTGATGATCGACCTTCTCGGATTCGGCATCGTTTTACCACTGCTACCGTTTTACGCCAAAGAGTTCGCCGCCACACCCCTCACCATCGGGCTTCTCTACAGCGTGTACTCCTTCATGCAGCTCATCTTTTCGCCTTTGTGGGGCGGATTGTCGGACCGCATCGGGCGCCGGCCCATCATGCTACTTAGTACGTTCGGCGCATCCATGGCATACCTTCTCTTTGGATTTGCAGAAACCCTGGGCATCCTCTTCCTGTCCCGGATTCTGGCCGGCGGGATGGGCGGAAATATCTCAACCGCGCAGGCATACATCGCAGACGTGACCACAAAAGAGGACCGGGCACGCGGAATGGGCCTCATCGGAGCCGCGTTCGGAATTGGATTTGTAATCGGCCCGGCCTCGGCAACCCTCATGATCCACCCGGCGTTTCACAGTTTCATCGGCAGCCTCGGAGCGGAACAACTCGCTGTCTGGATGAGTGATCACCGGTTTGCCCTGCCCGGATTTTTTGCCTCTTTCTTGTCATTGTGCAGTTTTCTCATGGTGATGTTGAAGCTCCCCGAAACGGTAGCCGTTCAGCGGGGTGCGGGGCTCGGCGAGGTAATCGGTTTAGGCATCGGCACCAGGACCGGGGCCAGGATGAATACGGGAACCAGTGCACGACCAATTACACGAACCAGTGCAAGAGCCGGCGTCTTCACCCTGCGCTTTTGGCGTCGCCTGCTCGATACCACCGAAACCAGCAACGGCATCCCGCTACTTTTGCTCCTCATGATCGCCTTTTTCCTCCTCTCGTTCGGCGAATCCAGCCTTTACAGCGCCTTCCCGCTATTCGCCTCCGAACTCCTCAACCTCACCGCAGAACAGGTCGGCGTTCAATTCTTCTTCATCGGAATTATTGCGGTCGTCATCCAGGGCTTTCTCATCAAACCGCTCACAAACCGCTTCCCCGAAGAACGCATTTTTATGGTTGGGAACGGGTTGATGGTCATCGGACTCGCCGTCATCCCTCTTGCCGGATCGATGACACAACTTGCCGTAGCCTTGAGCGTGATGGCCATCGGAAAAAGCCTCAACACGCCCACCATGACCAGCCTCATTTCGCAGCAAGCCAATGAATCCGACGTCGGCGCAGTTATGGGAACAGCGCAGGGCCTTTCGGGACTCGGCCGAATGATCGGGCCCTCCTGGGGTGGCGCCATGTTTGCCCTGGCCTATGCCATCCCCTTCGTAGCTACCGCCGCCATCGTGAGCGGAACCATCTGGATCGGCTACCGGCTGGTTCGGGCATCAACAGATTCGGGCCACGAATAACCAACCTTCTCCTTTGCAGGAGCCTGCAGAAAACCCTATTTTTAATAGATTTGTAACAAACCGTACTTAACAGTCCGCAATCATCAAAATGAAGATTCCGGGCACACTCATCACATTCATCAAACCTTAGGTTCACAAACTCCATGACTATATTTGCATCTTCAATATTTCTGATGGCTCCCCCAAGCGGTGGCGGTGCCGACGGCGGGCTCATCAACCTCATCTTTTTTGCCCTCATCATCTTCGTGTTCTACTTCTTTTTGATCCGCCCGCAAAGCAAACGCCAAAAAGAGATTCAGAAAAAGGTCGAAGCCATGAAAAAAGGCGACAAAGTGGTCACCAACGGAGGGATGATCGGAACCATCCATTCCATCAGCGACGACACCGTTCTGGTCGAGATCGACAGCAACGTAAAAGCCCGATTCCAAAAGAGTGCTATCACCGATGTGAACCCCGGAAAATAACTCCATGAGCCGGATCCAGTTCCACAGCATCGAAGAAGCCATCGAGGATATCCGCGCCGGAAAAATGATCATCGTCGTGGATGATGAAGACCGGGAAAACGAGGGAGATTTCCTCATGGCTGCCGACAAAGTCACGCCGGAAGCTGTGAACTTCATGGCCAAATACGGGCGGGGTCTCATCTGCATTCCCATCACCAAAGAGCGGGCAGCGGAACTGAATCTCGACTTCATGGTCACGGACGGCGCCGATCCCGACGAGGCTGCCTTCACCATCTCCATCGATCACAAAACGCTCACCACCACGGGCATATCCGCGCAGGACCGAGCAGCAACCATTCGCGAAATCATCAACCCGAACGCAAAACCCGAAGATTTCCGCAGACCCGGGCACGTATTTCCACTCATCGGGGTAAACGGGGGCGTACTGCGACGAGCGGGACACACCGAAGCTGCCATCGACCTGGCGCGCCTTTCAGGATGCGAACCCGCCGGAATTATCTGCGAAATCATGCAGGACGACGGCCGGATGGCGCATTTGCCGGAGTTGGCACGCATGTCGGAAGAGTTTGACCTCAAGCTCATCAGCATCAAAGACCTCATCGCCTATCAGATGAAGCACGACTCGCTGGTCACGAACATTATGAGCGTGGATATGCCCACCATTTACGGCGATTTCCAGCTTCAGGTATTCATGGAAAAACTCACCGGCGAACATCACCTGGCGTTCACGAAAGGAGAGTGGGATGACGAATCCGAGGTACTGGTTCGGGTACACGCTGCGAATCCGCTGGCCGATATTTTTGGGAGTAAACGGAGTGATAAGACCGCATTATTGCAGCAAAGCCTCACCCTGATTGAGAAGGAGGGCATGGGAGTAGTGCTGTACATGAACCAAATGAGCCATGAGTACAGCGTTCTGGACCAGATCACTGCGATCAAATTGCAGGAAGACGGCCTCTCGAAAACGGAGATCCGGCACGCGCTGGGCAAGAAGATGGACGCCCGTGATTACGGGGTCGGGGCGCAAATTTTACGAACCCTCGGGGTGCGAAAACTGCGGCTGCTCACCAACAATCCGGTGAAACGAGTCGGACTAAAAAGTTTCGGCCTCGAGATGGTAGAGGAGGTTGCGATTCCGATAGACCGGTTCGATACCGATCATCCCGACGAAAAACTAGACCGGCCGGAGCATCACGGCGGATTCCTGAAAAAGTTAATACTGGAGTGATGAGAAACGCTTCGATGGCCGGCTCGCTCTAGTTGCCATTCACAGGCCTGCCCTATTGCCTTCGCACAGACCCGCCCTACTTACCATCGACCAACTCGCCCTCACTGCCGTTCACAGGCGCGCCCTCACCCTCACTGCCGTTCACAGGCCCGCCATCACCCTCCCCCTCATTCACATCCGGCAAAATCGTCTTGTGAAAGAGTAGCATCAAAATAATCGACACCGAGATCGCGATGTCGGCCACATTAAAAATGTACGGAAAGACGGGCCGGTCTGCGATCTCCAGCGTAAAGTGGATAAAATCCACCACATGCCCATCAAAAATCCCGCCATACCCGCCAATCAACCCCATAAAAATCCGGTCGAGAATGTTACCCAGTGCCCCGCCCACAACAAGCCCCATACAGGTAAGATAGAGGAGATTCGACCGGTCGATATACCACCAAACATACGCCGTTATCGCAATGGTGGCCAGAACCGCAATCACACTGATCACCGGCGTCGGCAACAGATCGATCCCCATCGCCATTCCCGGATTTTTGGTAAATGTAAAGGAGAGCCACCCTTCAATCAACGTTTCGCGGTGCAACTCCGGCGTTGTGCGAATCACAAACTTCGACCATTGATCCAGCACCACAACGAGCAATGCGGGCGAAAGAAAAGTGAACCATTTTTTTTGACGGTCGCTCAACGGTAACGGCCTGAGATCACAGTTATCGTTTCAGTTTGGCTTCGATACTGAGCTGCGTGTGTGGCACTGCTTCAAGCCGCCCCTTGGCAATCTTCTTACCGGTCACCTTACACACTCCGTACGTCTTGTTATCGATCCGCTCGAGCGCTTTGTCCAAGTACTTGATAAACTTTTTGGTGCGATTGAACAGCATATACGTTTTCTCCCGCTCCTGAGCATCCGTTCCGGCGTCGGCCATATGCAGCGAATACGCAGACTCATCGGTCGAATTTTCCATGCTTTCTCGCAAAGAACTTTGCAAAATATTCAGCTCTTTTTCGGCATCGTCACGTTTCTCCAGAATAATCCCGCGAAAATACTCCAACTCCTCATCGCTGTATGGTGAAATTCGCTCCGCCGATGTTTCTTTCTCTTTGATGGATTTTGTCATTCGTGTGTTCCTGTCGTTCGTGTGTGAATGTCATTCGTGTGAGTGTGACTCGTGTGAATGTCACTCGTGTGAATGTCGTTCGTGTGATTGTCGCTAATGATTCATCAACCGCTCAATGGATATCTCACATGCAACCCCTTCGATATCCCACGTCTTGGTGTAGTCGGCAGTCGCCGGAAGCACACCCTCCAGCTCCTCTGCCAATGTTTCTGCCTTGATGCTCTCCGCTCTAGACTCAATGGCATCCAGCATCTCGCCTTCCGCACGGTACCCGATCTTAATCCGGTCTGTCACCTCATAATTCGCGTCCTTTCTCATATTCTGGACCCGATTCATGAACTCCCGTGCAAGACCCTCTTTGCGCAACTCATCGGTTATTTCGGTGTCCACCGCAACTGTAACACCTTGCTCCGTCTCTACAGACCAGCCTTCGAGACCCGTACGTAAAATCTCAAGATCGTTCGCGCCTAAGATAACAATTTCTCCGGAATCTAATGTGCACTGAATGTTTTGATTTTTTTCGAACTCGCTAATCTCCTCATTTCCAAACGTTTTGATGATCGCCGACACCTCTTTCATCTGCTTTCCGAGCCGTTTGCCAAGCACCGGGAAGTTGGGTTTAGCCGTCTTGCTCACAATTCCGGACTCATCATCCACAAATTCGATCTGTTTGATGTTTACCTCATCCAGAATAATCTCCTTCACAGCAAGCACCTGCTCCCGCTCCTGTTCATTCATCGGCAAAATCAGACGTCCCAGCGGCTGCCGAACATTAATATCGATCTGATTCCGAATCCGCAACACCATCGACGAAATCGTCCGCGCCAGATTCATCCGCTCCTCCAGCTCCTTATCGATCGCCGTTTCCTCCACGGTTGGATAGAAGGACAGATGCACCGAACGCTCCCCTTTGCCGCTCACCTCATTCAAACGATAGAACAGCCACTCACCAAAGAACGGGGCGATGGGACTCATCAATTTCGCAAGAGCCTGCAAGCATTCATACAAGGTTTGATAGGCCGACGTTTTGTCTAGGCTTTTGCCCTCTTTCCAGAAACGCCGCCGGTTCCGCCGTACATACCAGTTGCTCAACTCCTCCACAAACTGCTCGATTTCGCGGGCTGCCCGCGTCGGCTCATACTCCTCCAGAAAAAGATCCACCTGCTGAATCGTCGTATTCAGCCGCGAAATAATCCACCGGTCCATCTCAGGACGCTCGCTGGTGGCCAGCTTAGTACCTGCGTACGTAAACTCGTCGATATTCGCATAGAGCGCAAAGAACGAATACGTATTCACGATGGTGTTAAAAAACTTCCGCTGGGTTTCCTGCAGTCCGGTTTCACTGAATTTCAGGTTTTCCCAGGGGGATGAGTTACTCATCATGTACCAGCGCACAACATCGGCACCATAGGTCTGAATCATCTTGAAGGGATCCACCGTGTTGCCCTTCGACTTGCTCATCTTCTCGCCATTCTCGTCGAGCACCAACCCGTTGGACACCACATTCAGATAGGCCGGCTTATCAAACAGCATCGTAGCAAGCGCGTGCAGCGTGTAGAACCAGCCGCGCGTCTGATCCACCCCTTCTGCGATAAAATCGGCCGGAAACTGCTCCGTAAACTTGTCTTTGTTCTCGAAAGGATAGTGCCACTGCGCCCAGGGCATCGACCCGGAATCGAACCATACATCCAGCAGATCGGGGATCCGTCGCATCGTACTTCCATCAGGACCCGGCCAGGTGATCTCATCGATATACGGCCGGTGAAGATCCAGCTCCCTGTCCTCCGGAAGACCTGCTTTGCGCTTCAACTCCTCCACACTACCGATACATTCAATATAATCGGGATCCTTGTCGCTTACCCAGATCGGAATCGGCGTACCCCAATAGCGCTGCCGCGAGATCGCCCAGTCCACATTGTTTTCCAGCCACTGCCCAAACCGGCCGGACCCCGTGCTGGCAGGCTTCCACTGAATCGTTTTGTTCAGCTCCACCATCTTATCCTTCACAGCCGTTGTCCGAACAAACCAGGAATCCACCGGATAGGACATCAGCGGCGTCCCTTTTCGCCAGTCGAACGGATAATTGTGCATGTAGGTTTCATGCCGCAACATCAACCCGCGCTCTTTGATCATTTTGGCAATCTCTTTGTCGGCTTCCTTAAACCAGACGCCCTCCACCTCCGGAACCTGCCCGGTAAAACAGCCATCCCGATCGATCGGATTAAACATCGGAATCTCCTCGCGCATACAGATCCGATGATCGTCCGCGCCATACGCCGGGGCCATGTGCACAATCCCCGTCCCCTCATCCAGCGTTACAAAATCGGCTTCCACCACACGCCAGGCCTGCTCTTTCGGAATCCCGGCCGATGCATATTCAAAAATCGGCGTGTACGTTTTGCCCAGCAGATCGCGACCCTGCATCCGCTCGACCACCTCGACTTCCCCCTGAAGCGTTCGTGCAAGGCAACCCTCTGCAAGAATGTACTGGTTGATGGGTTCCGCCGCGTCGCCTGCGCCAGCACCAGAACCTGCGCCAGAGCCATTGCCTGTACTGTCACCCGTGCCTGCACCCTCTCCCGCGCCAGCACCAGAACCTGCGCCAGCACCAGAACCTGTGCCAGCACCCGTGCCACCCGAAACCCGTACTTTCACATACGTTAGATCGGGATTTACCGCCAGCGCCATGTTCGAAACGATCGTCCAAGGAGTCGTCGTCCAGGCTAAAAAGTAGGTGTCCGGCTCCCCGTCCACCGGGAATTTGACGTAGATCGACGGATCCTGGGTATTTTTGTAGCCCAAACTCACCTCATGCGACGACAACACCGTCCCGTTACCCGGCGAATACCATTGAATTTTGTGTCCTCTGTAGATCAGCCCCTTGTCGTACAGCTCGCGAATCGCCCACCAGACCGACTCGATATACTCATTTTTGAATGTGATGTAGGGTTGATCCAGATCCACCCAGTACCCCATGCGCCGCGTGAGATCATCCCACAAATCCTTGTACTTGAGCACACTCTCTCGACACTGTGCATTGTACTTAGCAACTCCATACTCCTCCACCTGCGCACGCCCCTCCAGCCCAAGTGCTTTCTCCACCTCAATCTCTACCGGAAGCCCATGCGTATCCCATCCGCCCTTGCGCTCCACCTTGTATCCCTTCAAACTCTTGTAGCGGCAGAATAGATCCTTCACGGTACGGGCCATCACGTGATGAATCCCCGGTTTCCCGTTGGCCGTCGGCGGCCCCTCGTAAAAGGTGAATGGGATTCCATCCTCCCGGCTCTTCAGAGTTTCCTGAAAAATGTTATTTTCTTTCCACCAGGCAAGAACTTTCACCTCTGCATCGGCATACGATAGTTGCTTGACCTCTTTAAATGATTTCCTCATGGGAATGAGCGTTCGCTTTTAGATGTTTTTACAAGTCCAAAAAACACGTTTTCAAATAAGCCCCGAAGATACGAAATCATTCTTTAGGATTGAAGAACAGGAAAATCAACCCAAATCAACCCGAATTAACCCGAATCACACTATGATGCCTAGTGATCCGCTGTTTTCCAACGTACGCATCACACGCGAAACCCCAATGCGCATCTGTTTTGTATGCCTGGGGAACATCTGCCGAAGCCCAACCGCCGAGGGGATTTTTCAGCACATGGTATACGAGAGAGGCCTTCAAGATCGGTTTTTCATTGATTCTGCGGGGACATCCGCCTGGCACGTGGGGGAGCCGGCGAACAGCAAAAGCCAGCAAATCGCCAACAAACACGGAGTAAAACTACTGTCCCGCGCCCGGGCATTCGACGCCAGAGACCTGGAAGAGTTTGATCTTATCCTGGCGATGGACAAGCAAAACCACGAAGATATCCTGTCCCTCGACCCCCGCGGCACATATCAGCACAAAGTTCGAATGATGCGGGATTTCGACCCGCAACCCGACGACCCCAGTGTTCCCGACCCCTACTTCGGCGGCATGGACGGGTTTCAGAATGTGTTTGATGTGCTGCAGCGAAGCTCCGCCCGCCTCCTGGATCTGCTGGAACAGAACGTGGAGTGATTAGGAGTTGCATCACAGGTGCAGAACGTGCATGGATTCGGGGGGCATCACAGGAACAGAACGTGCATGGATTCGGGGGGGCATCGCAGGTGCAGAACGTGCATGGATTCGGGGGGCATCACAGGTGCAGAACGTGGAGTGACACCCCCGATTCAAATCAATCCAAACTCATGAGCGTAACCGCCCCGGCTGACGTCCGCGCATTCACTTTGTACACCGCGCCGCCCACTTCCCCGGTCACATACTGATTCATAATCTTTTTCTCCTCTTGCAGAATCTGCACATTTGACGCCGAAAACCCCTGCAATGCCGCCTCAGTTTCCATCCCCTTCAACTCAAACGAAAACTCTGCATCCACCGGCAGATACACATCGATATTCCCGGCGCTCGTCTTCAGTAAAATATCCCCCAACAGATCCATCACCTTCACATCCACATTCCCGGCACTTGTGGCCGCATCCACCGATCCCCATAGCTCATCCACATCGATATTTCCGGCGCTCGTCTTCAGCGAAAACTCTCCGCGCCCTTTATCCACATCTATCGAACCGCCACTCGTCCTCAGCACATACGTCCCGGTCGCATTCTCGACATCAATCGACCCGCCACTTGTTCGCAACTCAAACGACCCGTCCGTATCCTCCAGATCGATCGAGCCACCACTCGTCCGTCCCGTAAATGTCCCGCTAGCCTGCTCGATATCGATGCTGCCCCCACTCGTCTGCAAATCAAACTTGCCACTCACATCTTCCAGGTCGATATCTCCACCCGACGTTTTCAGCGTCGCAATCGAATGCAGGTTCTTCACCTCCAGCTCCCCGCCACTGGTCGTAAAATTCACCGACGACTTTGCCGGCCCGGTTACACGAATATGCAGGGAGGTATTCCCATCAAACCAACCAAACCAACCCTTTTTCCCTTCCACACCGCCCCTCAACACAATCTTATCCCCATTTTGGGACAGCTCCAGCTTCAACTTGCCCTCAAAATTCTGCTGATTCACATACCGGCCATCCTGCCGTACAAACGTATCGATCACCACCTCGTCGGTTTCGCGACCCTCAAACTCGATCGATCCGCCATTCAAATACACCTCGACCAGCGGATTCCCCTTCACCTCAAACCGATCCGTCTGATACGCATCCGACCGATCCTGCTCCATGTCCAGCACATCGCTTGTGGGGGAAACGGATGCATACGCAGTCAGCCCAGTCATCCCGGTTAGTCCAGTCA
>PZPG01000033.1:8950-10842 GCA_003045995.1 Bacteroidota bacterium | reverse complement strand
AGTAACATCACCAAGACAATTACAACTTGAATCACCGTGCTCAGTTGTTGGCCGGAAAAGATGAACAGGTGCTCGATGCCACCCACATACCCAGCGATGAAAAACCCGGCAAACACACCGATCAACAGAGACACCAGTGAAGACAATCGCGCCCAGATCGCCGGCTTCTGCTCCAGCAGGGCTTCCTCCACCTCGATTCGTTGCATCACATCCTCATCCAGGCCGGGGAAAGGCATCTCCTCGGCGCCCAGCATCAATAGGTCGCGGAATGCCTGGTCGCTTGCGAGGTTGCGGGTCAGTTCCCGTCCACTATGTTTGTCGTCTCTGCTCATACCAGTACATCCTCTTTGCTTAGGTTCATATTTTCCGACAGCAATGTCTTCATCTTCTTTCTGGCTCGGTGAAGTTTCACTTTCACGGCCGAATCCGACCACCCGGAGGCCTCGCGAATCTCGTGCAGCGAAAAATCCTCCATATAAAACAACTTCAGCACCAGAGCATCATCTGCGGGCAACTTGCGAAACGCCTGCTGAACCACCCACGACTGATGCGCCTTTTGGTCTTCTTGATGTTCTGTGGAGGCGCTAACCTCCCAAGTCCCCTCTCCGGCCAGCATCGCATCCGCATCCACCCGAACATTCCTTCGATTCTTCCGCAACAGCTGGTACGCCTCCCGGATCAAAATGCTCGTGAACCAGGTTTTGAAGGACGCATCCCCGCGAAAGGTGCCGAGCTTGAGGTATGCCTTCACAAATGCATTCTGCACAGCATCCTTCGCCAAAAACTCATCCTGAAGCACCGAAACCGCCACATTAAAGGCGAGATTCTGATACCCGGAAACCACCTGCCGGTAGGCCTGCTTGTCGCCTCGCTGCACTCGATCGATGATATCCGAAAGATCCATCCGCTCCCGCCGTTCGTGGTTTTTTTGAGTTTCTTGGGGATTAGACCGGCATCAACCGGCCAATCAAATAACTAATCAACAATGTAAAAAACAAAATCACAGCGCTTCCCCTTCGTTTCCAGTTCTACTCCGCATCTCGTTCTTCATCTCGTTCTCCAATTCCTTCGCCAGCTCCTTCTTCTCCCACAAGTGGCCGACGACCAGCCCAATCCCGCCAAACAGCACGATCAAATAGATGTCATTGATCAAAAAATTCGGAATCAGGTTCGAAATCACGCCACCCAGCGCAACAAAAATCGCCAAAATCCCAAGCTTCAGCCACGTCCGCCGCGGTTTCGACTCCTCGTCCTTCGGCTCCGGCAGCGGAATCCCCTTCTCGATCATCAGCGCGCGCTCCTTGCTTCGTGAATAAATATAAAATGCAATTGTGCCCGCCGTGGCCAGCAAAAACACAATCGGGATAAAAACTGCGATAACTCCTTCCATAATCGTTGTCCTTTTCGTTGTTTTGGTTGATGATGTAGTTGATACTTGGTTGATACTTGGTTGATGAACGCCACATTGGAATCTTCAGCATTGGTGTTCATCAGCCTTGTGTATATTAGATGCAGCCCGGCGCAAAAAGGTTACAAACAAGTTGAAAAAGTTTCGGTTTTTTTCAATTCTACAGTGAACCAGCACAATACCATCAGCACAATACCATCACCCCATGACCGCATCCCAACCATCCCGCGTTTCGCTTTCCGCCATCCTCGACGAGCTTCGGGAAGTGTACGGGATCGACACAAAGGGAACAAATCCTGTGAGTGGCGGGGACATCAACCAGAGCTACCGGCTCCACACAACCGATCGCGACCTCTTCCTCAAGTTTCAGCCCGATCCGGTGCCGGGAATGTTTGCCGCCGAAGCCGATGGCCTTGAAGCGTTGCGCGGGGTGATGCAAGAGCATTCGGGCTCGACCGCCAACCCGCCTCACGATCCGCCTCAC
>PZPG01000033.1:8218-8940 GCA_003045995.1 Bacteroidota bacterium | reverse complement strand
CCGCCTCACGATCCGCCTCACAATCCGGCATCCCTTCGAATCCCCGACATCATCGCCTTCGACCCAGACCGCTATCTTCTGCTCGAGTATATCGAAACCGCACCTCACACCCCAACCCTATCCCGCGCCGAATCCTTCCGCAAGCTGGGCCACGGCCTCGCCCGCCTGCACCAACAGCATCAACCCCACTTCGGCTGGCACCGCAACAACTTCATCGGACGCCTTCCGCAATCCAACCAGCCCTGCGAAACCTTCCCCGATTTCTTCATCCGCCAACGCATCGAGCCCCAACTCCGCCTCGCCATCGACACCGGCCGCCTTCCAGCCACCCTGCAACCCCACTGGAGCCGCCTTCAGCGTGAACTCCCCTCCATCTTCCCCGACACCCACCCTGCCCTCACCCACGGCGACCTCTGGAGCGGCAACGTCATAATCGACTCCGTCGGTGAACCCGTGCTCATCGACCCCGCCGTCGCTGCATCCCATCCCGAAACCGACCTCGCCATGACCCGCATGTTCGGCGGATTTCCCCCCGAATTCACCCGCGCCTACGAAGAGATCCGGCCCCTTCCCCCCGGATTCCCCCGCCGCGCAGAACTCTACAACCTCTACCCGCTCCTCGTCCACGTTAACCTCTTCGGCGGCAGTTACGCCCACTCCGCCGCTGCCCTGCTCAAAACCTACTAACCCGAAACCCCGTAAACGATCAAACCTCGCGAACT
>PZPG01000033.1:7075-8208 GCA_003045995.1 Bacteroidota bacterium | reverse complement strand
CGCGAACTCCCGAAACCCCACGAATGTCCAAAACCCCATACATAAGACACCCCATGCGAATTGTTTCCCTCGTTCCGTCCCTCACCGAATTCCTGTTCGATCTTGGCCTCGATGAGCAGATTGTCGGGCGTACCCGCTTTTGCATTCATCCAAGGGGTCGGGTTGATAGGGCCGCCATTGTCGGCGGCACCAAAAATCCAAACCACGCGAGAATCGTCGCCCTGAAACCCGATCTCATCATCGCTAACCGGGAAGAGAACCGCAAAGAGGATATCGATGCGCTAGCTCGCTTGTTGCCAAATGCCGGGATAAAACCCGCAATGGGTGCAGAAATCCTGGTCACCGACATCCAAACCATCGATCAGGCGCTACAGGAGATGATCCGGATCGGTATTCGGTGCGGCAGAGAAGCGGAAGCGAGGCGCTGGGTCTCCGACATCGAAGAGTGCCGGCCTGGAAGAGGCGCTATCCCGAAGTCCGCGGGCACCTCCCATCAACCCGACAACACATTCCAACATGGCGCCGCCCGTCCAAGCTCCATTTCTACCGTGTACCTTATTTGGAAAGATCCATGGATGACGATCGGGCACGATACCTACATCCATTCCGTTCTGGAGGAGTGGGGATTTCGTAATCTCTTCGGTGGGCGTACGCGCTATCCGGCCGTAACGCTCGAGGAGATCCGGCGTCTGCGCCCGGATTGCCTGCTTCTGAGTAGCGAACCCTATCCGTTTAAGGAGTCGCACCGGGCGATGCTGGCCGAGCAGCTGGCCGAACAGCTGCCCGATACGATGGTCCGGTTGATCGACGGCGAGTGGACCAGTTGGTACGGCTCGCGTATGAAGCTGGGGTTTGAATCGATGGCTGGATTTCGCAGGGAGGTGGAAGAGAGACGTGGAAACGGAGGTAAACCGTCCTGATATTCGGGAGTAGAAAGGTGAAAAAGAGCGTATATTTGTTCCTATGAAATGTATAGTACTATCCATATTTATCGTGTTGATAGGAGGGCTTCCGGCTTCTGTGATATCGGGATGGGTGGCACCGGCGAGTGCGATTCCCATCACCCCGACACCTCTGCAAGTTGTGCCCGACACGCTCCGTGACACCGATACCATCCGGCCTCCGGATCTGCC
>PZPG01000033.1:6235-7008 GCA_003045995.1 Bacteroidota bacterium | reverse complement strand
GCAACGCCAGCCAGTAAGGAGTCCTCCGCGCGTGAATCGTACATCCGTGGGCTGTTTCATCTGGAGAATCAGGCCTACAATGATGCGCTGGAGGATTTTCAGGCGGCACACACCCTGCTTCCCGACGAACCGGCCTTCAACCATGCGCTTTCCGATGCGTACCGTGGCCTCGGGGATAGTATGAATGCCGAGTATTATGCGAAAATTGCCGTCAGCCTTGCGCCTGACAACGTCTGGTATCATCAAGCCCTGGCCAAAATCTACGAGGATGAGGCCCGGCCCGATGCCGTTCTGGACACCTATCGAAATGCGCTCGCTATTCACCCCAACGATCTTCACCTGCTCGAGCAGCTGGCGGAGGCTTACATGCAGTTCGGGGAGTTGCTCCGTGCCAATGAAACGTACGATCAAATCCTGGCGAAACGCGGTGGCACGTCCCAAATCCACATGAATAAGTACTGGAACTTTCGGGCGCTCGGCCGAACCGATGAGGCGCTTGCCGAACTCCAGTCCATTCGCGCCATCGAGCCGGACAACCTGCCCAATCTTCGCCTGATGGCTTCCCTCTATATGGAAACCGGTCAGATGGACCAGGCGCTCACTATCCTCACGGAACTGAAAAACCGCAACGCACGTGACATCCAAACCATGCTCATGCTGGTGGAATTTCATCTGTTTCAGGAGGATTGGGATGCTGCAGAGCTGGCCGCCGAAACGCTGATCCGGGATCCGTTTTTCTACCCCTCCGACAAACTCGAGCTCGTGCAATTCGT
>PZPG01000033.1:0-6183 GCA_003045995.1 Bacteroidota bacterium | reverse complement strand
GGCTCCCCCACCGAGCTCCGTGAACGAACCCAAAATCTCATTCAGCTGTTTGCCAGCGAGGAGCCCAGTTACGGCCCGGCACAAGAACTCCTTAGCCAGTTTTACCGCACAACCGGTGCAGCAACCGAAGAACTCCGCCAGCTAAGCCGCGTCAATCGCATCATGCCCGACAACGAGGAAGCCTGGCAAGACCGCCTCCGGATCCTCTTCCGCGAAAGCCGGTTTTCCGAACTGATCTCCGTTGCGGACACAGCGCTGACCCATCACCCCGAAAATGCAGAGCTCCTTTACCTCTCGGGAGCCTCCCACTTGCACCTAAACCAGCCCGCAGAGGCGATCCTAAAGCTGGAAGAAGCCAGTTTCTCCCCCGCTCCGCGCACCCTTCGGGCAACCATTCACATCACGCTTGGCGACGCGCTGCTGGAGCAAGAGATGAACGAGGCCGAATTGATGCATCGTGTGGATGATGCAGATGGTTCACAGGACACCCGCCACACAAACACCCCCTGGACGGACGCAATGCTCCGCGAAGCCGGGCGCAATTACGAACAAGCCCTTCGCCTCATCGATGGAAATCCCGACGCGCTGGGCAGTCTCGCCTATCTGAAAGCCCTCGAAACGGAACCGGGGCAGCCTCAGCAGGAACTGCTACAGGAAGCTCTCGACCATTGGCAGCAAGTTCCAGACCATTGGCAGCAAGCTCTCGGCACCCAGCCCAACCCCGGTCATACCACCGAGGCACTCCTTCAGCGGAAAATCAACCGGGCGCAATCCATGCTCGAGCAGGCGAACTCTGAAGAGGAGTCCCGCCCATGACCTCCCGCGCCGCATGCTGGTATTTTGTTGTCCTTGCGCTGGCCATCCCACTCCTGAACAGCTGCGCCACAAGTTCCTCGACACGTTCCGGCAATTCTTTTAACGGGTTGATAGGAGAGCCGGCCGTGCCCGTACCACTATCCGACCCACACGCACAGCAACTGCTCCAACAATTTGCCCCGAACGCGGTCCGGTCTGTTCAGGGAAGTGCACTGCTCCAGATCAGTGAGCCCGGCCAAAGCGACCGGCTCCAGATGCAATTCACTGGAATTGCCGGGAAAAACCACATCCGCCTGAAAACCTCCGTGGGAATTCCGGCCGCCGAAATCTACTCCGATCCAGACTCCCTCATCCTCTTGAACCTCGCCGATTCCTATGCAGAGATCGTGCCGCGAGGGGCGGGGCAGGATCGAGGGGCGGGGCAGGATCGGGCGGCAACTGAAGACTCCGCAGATCCCTCAACAACAACTCTTGCAGCCCGGCAACCCTGGACCGTGCCAGCCACTGCAAACCTGCTCGACATCCTTCATCCCTCTGTGACGCCTGGCGAAGTGCAGTCATTGACCTACATCGAGGGCACGTGGAAACTCACTCTCAAAACCGGAGAAGTGTGGACCCTGCGTGGCGAGCAAGCAGCCCGGCAGGATGACTGGCAAACAGCGCAAAAACCCATTCACCCTGGTGCGTCGGGACAATCTCACAGGAACCCTGGGTAGCATCGCCGATTCGATCGAGTATCTGGGGACTGTGGAGATCGATGGCCAGATACTGCCGAGGCGTGTATCGATCTTGAACGAAACCCGTCAGAGCCGTATTCTTGTGCAGATCCGCTCACTGGAGATCAACGGGCAGGACCGTCCCCTTGAAATTTTGCGACCCGAAATACCTGCGGATTTTACGGTGATTCGGCCAGCATAATCCAGCCAGCGTAATCCAGCCAGCATGATTCGGCCGTAAACCCCACATACCCTCTCACGCCCAGATTTGAATGGAGCCAGGCATGGCAACCGCATCAACCCGAACAAACCTACCTATGAAAAAGAGCACAGGATGCTTCGCGGGGAGAGGTGCAGGGAGTGCCACATGGCGATGTTCAGGGAACGTTGCAGGGAACGATACAGGAAGAGGCACAAAATGGCGTTGGCCCCGGATGATACCCGTGCTGGGCCTAATGCTTCTGTCTGGACTGTTTTCTGGACTGTATATTGGCGGACAAACCGCCCACGCGCAAACCGTGTTCGAGGAGCGCCGCAACCGGGTGCTCGAGCAACAGCTCACCACACGAAATCGCATCCAGACGCTCGAATCGCAGATCCAGCGGTATCGCGAGCGCCTCACCTTCGCCACCCAGCGGTTCGAACAAACCTACGAGGAGTACACCGAACTCACCCGCCTCATCGCCCTGCAAAAGGAGCGCATCCGGCAGATTAGCCGCGAAGGAACGCTCATTCGCGAGGAGATCGACCTGGTAGAGGACGCCATCCGGCAGCAAGAAGCCAAGCTCGAACGCCTCATCACGCGCTACAAACAGACCCTCACCTACCTCTACAAATACGGACGCACCACCGACCTGGCACTGCTAATGAGCTCGTCGTCCATCAACCAGCTGCTCATTCGCTCCTACTACCTCGAACAGTTCGACAGTTACCAGAAAGAGCAGGCCGCCCTCATCCGTGAGGCGCAGGCGGAGCTGGAGGCGCGGGAACAGGAACTCGCGCAGGCCGAGGCGAAAAACCAGCAGTCGAAAGAGGAGCTCGAAACCCAGACGCAAGAGCTCGAAACCCAGGAGGCGCAGCTCGAACGAAACGTAACCCTGCTCCAACGAGACCGCGAAAACGTACAGGAACAGCTCAAAATCTACGAAACCCAGCGTCAGGAGTTGAACGGGGTGATGGACCGGCTTCTGGAGGAGGAAGCAGAGATCCGGCGGGCCGAAGAGGAGCGATTGCGGCGCCTGGCCGAGGCACAAAAGATCGAAAATGAAATAGAGCGGCGTGCGGCGGTGGCCCGATATTCCACCCCAACTGTGCGCGAAAACCGAGTCACTGACGAGGAGCTGGAGCAGTTCACCAACACCTTTGCGCAGAAACGCGGCTCCCTCCCATGGCCCGTCGACCGCGGCGTCATTACCGAAAAATTCGGCGTCCGGGTACATCCCGTTATCGGCACGCGCACCAATCATCCCGGCATTCAGATTGCGGTAGAACCCAACTCCTCGGTGCGGGTCGTGAACGATGGCGTGGTCTACCGCGTGATGCCCATCCAAGGCTTTGGCGACGTGGTATTCGTAAACCACGGCGATTACAACACAGCGTACGGCAACCTCAGCAACATCTACGTGCGGCGCAACCAAGTCCTGCGCGCGGGAGATGTGATCGGGCTTTCCGGCGACCAGCAATCGATCCTTGGCGAAGCCATCTTCTTCTTAATCCGCGAAGGCAGCAGCAACGTCGATCCGGAACGATGGCTCAGCCGGCCGATTCCTTGAGAATGCTTGCGTGAGGCTCGGCTGGGTGCTGTGGGCATCAGTTTCATCTCCCAGTGCATCATCAACTGCTCTCCTTTGGCATTTGAACTCCCTGCGAAAGATGCTATTTTTAGAGTTCGGGTTGATGCGGATGCAGAAGGGCTGGACGGAACGTGCGACGGCTGGCGGGGTTCATCAAAACGACGGACACCAACCCTACAGATGCCGATCCGACAGATGCCGATCCGGAGGCAACCATCAACCCAGCAGCAACCAATCAACCCAGCGGCAATTCATCAACCCATAGGAAACACCCATGAGCGTATCGAAACAAGACGTATTTTATGTAGCCCATCTCGCGCGGCTTCGACTAAACGATGAGGAAGCAGAGCGCCTGCAAGGGGATCTGAACGATATTCTCGGATACATGGAAACGTTGAATGAGCTCGACACCTCCAATGTGGAACCGCTGGAACACGTCATCGAGCAGCCCGCCATTCTTCGCAAAGACAACCCCGCCGAACCGCTCTCGCACGAAGACGCCCTCAAAAATGCGCCGGACGCGGACAGCGATTATTTCCGTGTGCCGAAGGTGATTGAGTAAGGGGCTCGCTCACACGGCCTCCAACCTCACCCGGCCACCACTCCCACCCGCACAAAATTCCGCCCGGCCAGACGCGCCTCCCCATCAAACCGATACGCCACTAGCGATCCCCCGTGCGCCACGTTGTAATCCAGGCAACACACATTCTCCCGATGCAACGCCGGCTCCCCCGTAAGCCAGTAGTGCCCAAAAAACACCGCCTTCTCATTCGGGCCGTAAAAATGGCGTGCTACATCCCCCACCACCGGCACCGGCACATCCGGCAACCCCGGAATCGGCACCACACTCAGCGCCCGATACGTCATCCCCACCGGATCCTCCCACCACTTCATCCGCATCATCCTGCGCCGATGCCCACCCGTATCCAAGTACGAAACCCCCGCCGGCAACGCCACCTCCTTCCCCTTCAACACAACCTCCACCGCATCAAACAACGCCGACCCCTCCCGCGCCGACTCCGCCAACAACCCCTCCGTCAACCGACCATCCTCCAACACCCCCCGCAAATACCCGATCGACGCCTCATCCCAACACGCATGCACCGCCCGAAACCCCTCCGCCTCATAAAACAGCGGCAACGTAAAAAACCAGTCCAGATACGCATCATACTCATCCTCCCGCCCCTGAAACTGCTCCAGCGTCCGCTTATGCTGCTCGATGTTCTTAACGCTATGCTCCCGCAGATGCCCGCCCCCCGCCTTCTCCGCACGAAAACAGAGCGCATTATACTCATGATTCCCCATCAACGCGATCGCCTGCCCCGCCTCCGTCATCGCGCGCACAATCCGCAACACCTCCCGAATCGCCGGCCCCCGATCGATATAATCCCCCACAAACAGCACCCTCCGCTCCGCATGCGCAAACACCCCATCCCGCTCCTCATACCCCAACTTCTCCAACAATGCCCGCAACTCCGCCGCGTGCCCGTGAACATCCCCAATCAAATCGATTTTCATGTGTATTCTCTGCTTTTTGTGTTGGTTTTTATTTCCTGGGCCAGTGCCATTTTCTTTTTGTTTCGGGTTGATGGGACTCGCACCCCGGCCCGGCCTGCACCGTAACCCACGCCTGTATCTGGCCCTTCGCACGACCAGCACAACCAGCGCTCACCGAAGTTCATCGCTCACCGAAGCTCATCGCTTCTGCTCCTGATCCCTTCCCCCGACTAACGCCTCCCCCCGACTCACTCTTACTCATCATCCCTTCCCGCGCCTCACGCCCTCCCGCGCCCGGCCCGATACGCATCGTGCAACCCAATTCCGGCCAAAATCATCGGGATGCACTTTTCGACCCGCGCAACTCGTGTTTTCGCCTGCTTCGGTTGCGAAACAAATAAAATATACCCCCGCCGCCGACCGGGCGTAAGCGCCTCAAACGCCGCTGCCAGCGCCGGATCCTCCGCAAACGCCTGCTCCAACTCCACAGGAACCGGCTCCGGATTCGGCTCCAACACCACCTTCAACCCCGCCCGCTCCACGGCCACCGCCTGCTCAATCAGCACCCGCAACGCACCCTCCCGCTCGGCTACCTCCTCCATCGACCGAAACTTCATCAACCGCGCCGCCTGCGAATTTGGCCCCGCCTTCACCAGCAACCCCTCCGGATCCTTCAGCAACAACCCCTTAAAAAAACTCACACAACAAACCTCCTTCAACGCACTCACCATCAACACATTCTTTCCCTCCAGTGTATAACACGGCACACCCCACTTCAACTCCTCTTTCAACTCCTCCTTTAACTCCGGCTTCGACCCCATCGACACATCATCCACGACTCCATCCACTACTTCATCCGCCATTCCATCCGCCACCCCGCGCACAATCGCCCGCAACCGCTCCAACTCCGCCGTCCAGCGATGCACCTTACAGTCCGGCGTCCCACCCAACGGACACCGCCCACACCCCTCCGCCAAATAATGCTCTACACTCGTTCGCTGTATCATCATCCCTTCCTTATGACATTATGAATACTGGGTGAACGCTGGCCGCACGATATCCCGTGGCTGGCCTACGATCCCTCCTCAAGAAAACCGCCCCGCCATCACCGCATCAAATAAACGCTTTACCTGCAAATCTCCAAACCCATAGATCGCCTCCCGCCGCTGAAACTCCCGAAACACTGCACCAAAGTTCACCTGCTTTGTCCGGGACTTCTGTGCTGCCCGCGTCTCCTGCATCTCCAGTACCTCCCGCATCTCCCGCACAATCTCCAGCAACGTTCGCACCGGCCGCCCCGGATCGCCCTCCTGCGGAATCCGGTCGATATGCGCCTCTACCGCCTTCAAAACAAACGGAAA
>PZPG01000088.1 GCA_003045995.1 Bacteroidota bacterium | reverse complement strand
CTTCGGCGCGTCTTAGGAAGGTGTTTTTTTAACGGGTTGATGGGAATCTGTTAGAACGTGCGTATCTATCAGGTACTCGAAATTCGATGATCCTGTTTGTTTGGGGTGTTCTGCCCGAACAACCGGTCTCCATCATGTGCCATCAGGAAGATGAGGGCGATGGTGATCATCATGGTGTTGTTGGTGAGGAATCGGGGGATGAATTGATGGAAGAGAAAGTATGCTAAAAAGGTGCAGAGCAGGCTTACGGCGATCACTTCATACCAGGGGTTCGGGTGGATTTTGCTTTTCTGAACCGTGTGCCAAGCCACGCGAATGATGATTCCCATCAACCCGAGAAAAATAAGAATGCCGGCGACACCCGTTTCTGCCAGAATTTGGTAGACAATGTTGTGGGGTTCGTTGACGCCGAACATGCCGTAGGTTTCGTTGATGCGGTCGAAGGTGGAGGAGAAGGATTCGAACCCAACGCCGAGGCCATAGCTGTCGAAAAACATTTTGAGGGCAGCGAGGCCAAGAACGATGCGCATGCCGGCGGATTCTTCGCTGCTGCCGGAAAAGATGTCGAGGAAGCGGATAAAAACGCTGGTGAGGGCGACGCGGAGGCCGGGGCTGAAGATGAGAAGGAGTGCGAAGGCGGCGATGCCGAGGGCGGCGAGTTTGAAGTTGCGGTAGTAGAGTACAATGATGACGGCGCCAAGGATGACGGAGACCCAGGAGCTGCGGGAATAGGTGGAGACGAGGCCGGCGAGGAGAATGACCAGGAGGATGACGGCAGCGGAGCGGATCTGAAGGGAGAGTTTTTCAGAATGAGCGGCGGCGGCCGTGAGCATGATGGGAAGGAAGAATGTGGTGGCGAAGAAGTTGGGATCGGAGTCGCCGATGGCGGCACGGCCAGCGAAGCGCTGACCGGCGAAGAGGAAGTTCATGGCGGCGATCTCCGGGTTAAGGATGGTGGTGATGGCGGAGGCAGCTGCAAGGCCGGTGGCGATAACAACGGCGACTCCGAGCAGGACGGTGAGTTCGCGACGGGTTTGCAGCGTGTTGATGAGGTAGATAACCAGGGTGCAGAGGACGAGGAACCGGACGATGTGGAACAGGCCTTCCAGCTGATTGTCGCTGTAGATGAGGGAGAAGAAGAGGATGGCCAGGAAGGCGGCAACCCATTTTTCGATGCCGGTGAGTTTGATAACAGGGTCTCCTCGGAAGAGTTTGTGCAGAAGAAAGAGGGCGAGGGAGGGGATGTAGATGAGTTGGAAGGGGGTGAGGGGGATGGCGCTGTTTTCTGCGGCGTAGAAGACGCCTCCGAGGTAGGCGGCAGCGACCACGGCGGGGGCGGTCCAGCCGGGGTAAGTGATCGATTTGAGAGCGATCCAGGCGAATGCGGGAAGGGTCATCATGGCAAGGAACATCCATTCCGATCCGAACACGCGGAAGGAGGCTAGGCCGAGCAGGGCAAATGCTGCAAGACCGATACCAAAGTGAAGGAGGCCGGTTCGGCGGAAGGGGAGTGCTTGCGGGGGATGGTTGTCTGTGCTGGTATTCATCAACCCAAACGATTACGATTTGTCGCCGAACTGCTCCTTCAGCTTCAGATATTTCTGATAGTTTTCGTCGCCGGAGGCTTGCCCGCGCTTTACAAATTCAGAAAATGTGATCGAGAAAAAGGCGACAAAAATACTGAAAAGGAATCCTGCGATGACGATGAGAGCACGCTTAGGTTTGTGCTTGTAGGTGGGCAGGTTGGCCTCGTCGATAAGGCGGATGCCGGAATTCGTATCGTCCAAAAGCATTTTCTGCTGCTCGTACTGCGGGTAGATTAGCTCATAGATCTTCTCTTGAATGGTGCGTTCCCGGAACAGGCGGGCGTACTCGAGGCCCATTTTCGGCATCTCCATCATGGGTGGAAAAAGATCGCCGGACATCCCTGTGCGAGAACCTGTGCCAGGGCCAGCATCGGAACCTACACTAGAGCCTGTGCCAGAACCTGCACCAGAACCCGTGCCCGCACTCCCCGAAAACTCCCGCTCCGAATCCCGGATCAAATCATTATACACCTTCTCAACCTCCGCGCGCTGCTTCTCCAGCTCCATCACCTGAGGCGCAGAATCCCTGAGCGTCGCTTTTGCAATGTTAATCTGCACATCCAGCCCCACCATCTGCGCCCGAAGCTCTCCAATCGTCGACATCATCGCCCGAAGCTGTGACTCCGGCTCCAAAATCCCGGCCTCCTCCTGAAATGCTGTAAGCGCCTGTTCCGCCTCTTCCAGCTCCTGAACATTCTGCAGATATCGCCGCTCATAGGTTCGAAGCGTCATTTCCGCATTTTTTCGGTTAATGCCCGTCATCATCGAATCCAACTGACTCATATAAAATTCGGCGATCTCCTTCGCACGCTCCGGACTCCGGTCGGTCACCGAAAGCGACACCGATACAATCGGGCTAAAACCGATCCCACCCTCGCGGGCTTCTTCGATAATCGTATTGTTCGCCAGCTCTTCCCGCACATACTCGCGCACCGAAATTCCATACACCTCTGCTAAATCAAACCGATCAATCACCGCATCCTGCATCGTTCGGCTCCGCAAAATAATCGTCGACTGCTCCGCGCTTACACGCCCCGACGAAAACGGCATCTGCACCAGGCTGCTAATCAAACTACCCGCCATGCCACCCCCGCCACTGTCGTACTGGGCAAACCGCACCGTAGATTTATACGTTTTGGGCCAAACCAGACTCGCTCCCAGCGCCACAAGCGTAATCCCAAACACAATGAGAAAGATCCGCTTCCGATACCTGGCTATAAGCAGCAGCAGATCCAGAATATTTACGGATGGACGGTCACCATTTGACATAATGGAAAAGATTTATTCTTTGTTACCCTGGCTTACCGGAGTTGCCAATCCTGCGTTAAAAAACCGGTGCCATTTCGACGAGAATATACAATCATTTTTTGTAACATTTGCCGGTCATCCCGCCACCCCATTGTGCGCTTGGCTTTTTCCGCTGATCTTTCGAAATAGTTTGTACCTTTCGGCGGAATGCATGCGTTTGCCAACCCAGCGTTTACCAACCATCCGTTTGCCAACCACCAAGACATCAACCCTGGGCAAAGCATTATGTAGCCCTCGGCCATCCACCGCAACGTCCAAGAAACCGTGACCACCCTCTTCAACCGCCTCCGAACGAGCCCCTTTGCAGCCCACGTCGCCCACCTCGGGACCGGCACCCTTGCGGCGCATCTTGTTACCCTGGCGGCCAGTCCAATCCTCTCGCGCCTCTACACACCCGAGGAATTCGGCCTTTTTTCCCTGTTTCATTCGCTTTGCGTTCTGCTCTCCTTCCTCGCCACCGGCACCTACGAATACGCCATCGTGTTGCCCCGCGACGAACAACCCGCCCGCCAACTCGTTCGACTCACAACCTTTACATCCGCCCTATTTTCCTCCCTTCTTTTTTTCGGGTTGATGGGATTCGCCCCATGGCTCAGCGAACTTTTTGACCTGCATACTCACTTTTTGATGCTATTGCCGTTGGGAGTATTCACACACGCCTGCCTCAATATATCCACCAACTGGCTCATAAGGCAGACCTCCTTCAAAACGATGTCCCTTGCCAAAATGGGACAGGCTTTGTCGATGGGTGGAGTTCAGATTGGATTTGGAGCTGCCGGCCTGTCCGCTACTGGCCTGTCCGCCACATCCTGGACGAGCATCGGCATGCTCGCAGGCTACATCGCCGGGCGAATCGCATTTGTGACAGGAGCATTCGGGAAAAAACGGAGCGAACTTCGCGAGCTCCTAAGCGGGTGGAATCGTGGTGAGCTCATTCAGGTGGCAACGCTCTACAAGGATCATCCCCGCTATGTACTTCTTTCCAGCCTGCTAAGCGCTGCCGCCATCGAATTGCCGGTACTGCTCATCACATCCCTCTTTGGCAACGAAGAACTAGGCCACTACGGCTTGGCCTTTCGTGTTCTGATGGCACCGGTCACCCTCATCGGCACCTCGGTCGGTCATGTGTTCTTCCAGAAATTTGCCCGCAGAAAGTCGGACGGTCTGCCACTTGCACAGTTTCTTCTGCAGATTTGGGGGATCCTTGCCCTGATTGCCATCCTTCCGTTTGGCGCACTCTTTCTGTTTGGCCAACCGGTTTTCTCCTTTGTGTTTGGTGCTGAGTGGAGTCTGTCTGGCATTGTGGCATCCGTTATGGCACCGATGCTGTTTTTTACTTTTCTTACGCAGCCAACCGGCAAATCGATGCTGGTTTTGGAAAAGCAGCGCTGGATGCCCCTCTTTTCCGTACTTTCTCTGGTCCTTCGGCTGGCTGCACTCATTACCGGCGCGCTCTACTTCGATTTTATTACTGCGCTCTGGCTGATGGTGGGAGGGCAGATCCTCAGTTATCTGATTCACAGCGGATTTTTATTTGCCTGGGCGAAACAGTTCGACGAAGCCCAGACCCCGAACGCATAGCAAACTCTGATTGGAACATATGCCGCCGCCGCCAAAACATACGCCTCCAAAACACATCTGCATTGTAAGCCACAGCTATCCAACGGAGAGGCAACCCTACGTGCAAACCTTCATCCGCGACCACGTTCGGGTAGCGAATCGCATCAACCCGAATAAAACAGAACTTTATTTGCTCTCTCCACATGTGCTGCCGTTTACAGAGCGGTGGAAAAATCAGCAGGCGCCCACGCTGGATCCGGAGTGTACGACGCGAGTTCCCTACATTTCGGTGCCGAGGCAACGGGCGCCCGGGTTTGTGGCAGGGCAGATTGCGCGAAATTTGATACCGAAACTTCCGCCGCCGGAGCAGTCGCTAGTGCATGTTCATTGGCTGTATCCGGGTGGAATGGCGGTTCCGGCGCTGAAAAAGGCTGGTTATAGGGTGATTTTAATGATTCACGGGAGCGATTGGTACAAAGTGGTGAAGAAACCATGGTTTGGGCCGATTGTGGGGCCGGTTTTGCAGGCTGCCGATCAGATCTGTGTGAGCGGGGATGATTTGAAAGAGGCGATTTTGCGCAGGTATCCGGGATTGCATATTCATGTGATGTACAATTACATCGATACGGGGTTGTTTCGGCCGGCGGGGGAGGATGACCGCGGGGAGGCGCAGGAGGTGGCACAGAAGGAGGCGCAGGCGGCGCTTGGGTGGGATCCGGGGAGAAAGCATGTGCTTACGGTGGCGAATATCCGGCACGAGAAAGGGGTGGATCGGTTGTTGAAGGCGGCGATCGGGTTGCAGCATGGATTGAGGGATGGGTTGCAGGATGGAGGCGTTGTGTTCCATTTGATCGGCCAACCGGCGCAAGGCGCGTATCGGCAGGAGATTCGGGAGTTGGCGCAGGAGTTGAGGGGAGATCGAGGTGATCGGGAGACGCAAGGAGGACGAAGTGAGAAGCACGCCAGCGTTGAAGCTGTTTTGCATCCACCTGTACCCAGGGAGCAGCTTGCTATGTACTACCGAGCTGCAGACCTATACACAATTCCGAGTCGTTCCGAAGGGTTCAATGTCTCCCTGCTCGAAGCGGCGGCCACCGGGTTGCCAGTTCTTGCCACTCACACAGGCGGTGCAGGAATTGTGCTACAGGACTGCGCAGGACTGCTCATCGAGAACGGCGATGGTACGGAAGCAGGGGAAAAACGAGTCATCGAGGCACTTCGCAGCGGGTTACAGCACTGGCTAGGCGGTAAAGCTACACGGTCGGCCGAATCATCGGCTTTTATCCA
>PZPG01000087.1 GCA_003045995.1 Bacteroidota bacterium | reverse complement strand
ATAGGTAGGGCATCGACATCGGAGTGAAGATGGCTCGGAAGAAAGATGCCATATCGGTAGCGCGTTACTCGAGGTGTTGGAGTGCATGCAGTCCGGGTTTTTTCGGCTGAAAATGCTCTTGCATCAACCCGAAAAAAACACGTTATTATAAAAATGTAGGAAAGTGGTATTTCCGGCGAAAGCAACGAAGGATCGAAGTACCAAAGGAAGGAAGTAACGAAGCATTAAAGTAACAAAGTATCAAAAGAAAGAAGTAACGAAGCATCAAAGCAACGAAGGAGAGACGCGTGCCAATTCGAATTCTTGCCACCGCCGACCTGCACATCGGCCGGACATCCACACAAAGCATCGACCTTGGCGAATGGGGTTCGACACGCTATGCCTGGCTTCGCATGGTCGATTACGCCATTCGGGAGGGGATTGATCTGATTCTAATTGCCGGGGATCTGGTGGAGCACGACAACCGGTATTATGAGGCGTCGGCTGCGCTGAAGAAGGGGTTCGATAGGCTGTCAGAGGCAGGAATTACTGTGGTGATGACCGCCGGAAACCACGACCACGATGTCCTGCCGCAGCTTATCGGGCGTACGGAACGTGATCATATGATCCTGCTTGGCAGAGAGGGGCACTGGTCCGATTGCGTGCTCGAGATCAACGGCATGAAGGTCCAATGCATCGGATGGTCGTTTCCCGATCGTTTTCACGAAAAAGATCCGGCGCAGAGTCTGCCACAAGGTCTCGTCCGCTCCGATATGCCAACCCTCGGGCTCGTTCACGGCGACCTGAAACAGTATGCGCCAACCAGCCCGTACGCCCCGATTTCGCAGGAAACCCTCGAAGCCCAGCCAGTGGATCTCTGGGTGATGGGGCACATTCATAAGCCCTTGCGCATCCGTGAAGCCGCGCCCTGCATGTTCTACCCGGGCACCCCGCAGGCGCTCAATCCCAAGGAGACCGGTCTGCATGGATTTGAGCTGCTCGAGCTCGGTAGTCATGGCATCACCCCAACGAAAACCGTGCCGTTTTCAAGTATCCGGTACGAGGACATCGACATCGACATCACCGAAACCGAGCATTTTTCGCACATTCGGGAGCAGATTACTAACGCCATGGATGCGCTGTTCGACGAGCGAATCGATGCCTACGAGGACTTGAAAGAGGTTGTGGTGGATGTACATTTGACGGGGTATCAGCCCGATCTCGAGGCGCTGAACCGGTACCTTGCGAAGCAGAATTTTTCCGAGGTATCCCGTGAGGTTGAGGGGCGGCCGGTGATGATTCGGCGCGTGTACAATCTCTGCAAGTTTCGCGTAAATCAGCTGGATTTGCTGGCGAATGAACCGGGTCCGGCGGGGCTGTTGGCGCAAACCATCCTCGATCTTGAGGCGGGTCGATCGTCGCCCTTGCTGAGTGAGTTGCGAGAATCGATTGTTGCCACGATGCAGGATGCCAGGGAATCCAATACCTACAAGACGCTTTTTGAAGGATTTGTGGATGAGGGATTTGCGGATGAAGGGTTTGCCGATGAAGGATTTGCCGATGAGGGACAAGGCGCATCCACTCTCGAGAAGGAGAGCCAGATCAAAGAGTGGCTCATCGAAGAGTGCCACAGAACCTTGTCCGAAATGATGAAAACCAAACACCAGGATCGCTCGTAACCAAATCGGGCGCAAAGAGAGCGGGATGATGTCGCGAACACTGCACTTTCAACAGATCCACGTAACACGCTCGCCGGGCATGCCGGGTGGCCTACCGGAACTTCGCGAACTTTCCCCCAACATCAATATCATCCACGGGCCGAATGCATCCGGAAAAAGCTCCCTCGCCCGCGCAATTCAGGAGATGGTGTGGGGTGATACGGGAGCCGCCGCAGGACGTGGGGGCAGATCGGGCGATGCAAGAGGGTCGGGCGATGCGGGCAAACCTGGCAACGCAAACAGAACGGGCAACGAAAGCATACCTGGCAACGCAAACCACGCACCAGCCACCCTCACAGCCCGCGCCGACTTTCTCATCTTCTCGGAGAATTCCAATGAGGCATCCAAAATGGATGGCAAGGAAGCATCCACCGGACACGGCATCACCCCCGAAACCTGGACCGTCACCATCCAGGATAACAACCGTATCCTCCGGCGCAACGGCCATCAGCAACCCCTCCAAAACCTCCCCGCCTCGGCCGCCAGCAGCCATTACATGCTCTCCCTGCAAGATCTCATCATCGCAGAAGGCAACTCACTCGCCGCCCAGATCCGGCGCGAAGCGATCGGCGGATACGACCTAACCGCGATCCCCGGCAACCTGGGCTACAAAGACAAACTCTCCTCCGCAAACCTTGGAGAAGCGCGAGACGCAAAAAAAGCCATCAAGCAGCTCAAAGAAGCCATCAGCGAACAGAAAAAACTCCAGCAACAGCAACAATCACTTGCCGAACTGGAACGCAAAAAAGAGCGCTCCGTCCTTGCCCGCGAACTCGTTTCGATCCTCGACAAAGTGATGCAAATCTTCGCCCGGAACCAACAAAAATCGGACGATCAAAAGCGCATCCAAGAATACCCAAACGCCCTGAAACACCTCCGCGACGAGGATGAGCAGAGATTCGCAACACTCACCGAGGATCTTGCAACGCATCAGAAAGACCTTCACACAGAACAAGACAATCTTCGCGCCGCCGAACGCAAGTTGCAAACCCTTGGATTCACCGAAAACGGCCCCGATCCACAAGCGCTCCTGCAACTCGAAGCCACCACTGCCACCATTCGGAAAATTTCCGACCAGATCTCCGCTGCCGAGCAAGACTGCCATCGCCTCCACGCAGAAGCTGCCGATCTAACCGACCTATTCGAACGTAACTCCCCCGATTGGAACGAGGCTCTTCCCAACCTCGCCGAGCGCACCGCCTTGGACAGTACCTGGCGAGCCATTTCCGAAAAAACAAACCTTATCCACTGGGAAACCGAAAAAAAGGAGGCACTCAAAGAGAAGCTTCGCCACATCTCTCAATTCAGGCCCGGTTCACAATCCAGCCACACCTCGGAAAGCCAGACCCCGGAAAGCCACACCCCGGAAGCGATCACTCAGGGTATTCAGGCCTTAAGCCAGTGGTTGAGTGCAGTTCGAACCGAGGAGCCCGAAAGCCGTTTTTCTTCTCGGGTTGATGGGATTCGCACGACAGGCCGTATCGCAGGCCGATGGGCTTCACTTCTTACGGTTGTTCTGCTACTCACGGTCATTCTCACCTATCTCCAGGGAGCCGTCGGATTTCTGGGGCTGGCCCCCGCAGCCTTCATCGCATGGAAGTTCTTTCAATCCCTCCAATCCTTCCAAACCGAAGCCGCCGGCCAGAATCCTGACGAAGAGATCGAACAAATTCGGAGTATCCGAAAGAAAGACTTTGAGGATACCGGACTCCGCCCACCTGATTCCTGGCAAACCGGCGCGGTTAGCAAACGGCTCCATCAGCTATTGCAAGATCGCGAGCAAACCGAACAGTTGGTTTCATGCAAAGAAGAACTCCATCAAACCGAAAAACGAATCGAAAAACTCCAAAGCGAAATGATGCTGCTCGAGGAGGCAATTGGGGCATTACGGGAAACGCTTGCCGGGCAACTCTACTTCGAAAACTACGATTTCGCCTCACCAACGGCTCTGTACGACATCACCAAAACGATCCAGCGATGGCAGGAGAAACGAAGCCAGTACCGTGGGGCCATGGAAAAGGCTGGGAAACTTCGCGAGACATTCGAATCGGCTGCGAAGACGTTTGAGGAGCAGTGGAGGGAATGTCTAGGAGGGGAGGAGCTGGAGAAGGTGGCGGATTCAACAAGTATTGTGGATACAATAGGCAGTGTGGATACAATAGGCAGTGTGGATACAATAGGCAGTGTGGACTCAACAGGCGGCAACCAATCAACAAGCAGCGTCGATTCACGTCAAAGAGCCGATTGGTTCCAAGCCAAGTTCAAGACGTTGCAGCAAAGACATCAAGCCTATGTAAGTGCCAAGCATGAGCAAACGCTTATATCTGGTACGATTACGGGCTTGCAAAAAGAGATCACAAACGCACAGCAGGAGATTGGGCGGATGGCAAAACGACTCGAAACAGAGGCGCTTTCGACGGATCAATTGCAAGGGTGGATGAAGATGCTACCGGAATACCAGGAACTCGCGAAACAGATTCACAATCATCAAACCGAAATCAAAATCCTTACCGGGCAAGCAAGAGAGCAGGTAGAGTGGCATGCAGAGCGGCATGCAGAACGGCAGGAGAAGTACCCGGAGTGGCGATCTGTCGAGGATTGGCTTGCCCTGGATGAGCAGGAGCTTCAAGCGGCTCTCGAGCAAGAAAAGCAAACAGCGGCGGAACTTGAGGATGTATCCGATCGGATCGTGCGAATTCAGGAGCAGATCAAGCGGGCGGGAGAGAGTTCCGCGTTGCAAGAGTTGGTGCAGAAAAAAAACGATGCACTGGCATCCCTGGAGGAGAAATTTGAGTCGGATCTTCGAAGTATAGCCGGGGACACTCTTGTAAAACTGCTCCGGAAACAATTGGCCAGCGTGGAGATGCCACCGGTATTCGAGCGTGCAAAGGAGTTGTTTTCACTCGTGACCATGAGGCGATATGAGCTTCGGGTAGAGATGAGTGGAGAAGGTGCATTCTACGCCATCGACCGGCGGGATCAGACCGAAAAACAGATTGAGGAGTTGTCCACAGGCACCAAAATTCAATTGATGATGGCAGTTCGGCTTGCGTTTATTGAGGAGTCGGAACAAGGGGTGATGTTGCCGATTCTTGCAGATGAATTACTGGCGAATAGCGATGATGAGCGGTCTGCGGCGATGATTGGGGCGTTGTGCGAAATTAGCCGGGCCGGGCGACAGGTTTTTTATTTTACTGCACAAGAGGATGAAGTGCAGCGCTGGGAGGAGTGGGTGAGTAGCCATGGTAAGGCGCGTGATGGGATGCGTGATGGAGTTCCGAACTTGCTTCACATCAAAAAAGTCACCTTCCCGGGCCTGAACGCATGATTTAACTTTGAATATTGCTCATCACAAAGTTTTTTTTATCGGGTGTATGACCGTATGGTCGATTTTTTCCTCTTGTTCTCTTTTTTCGTGTGGTCTCGTGTAGTGTTGGTTTGGCCTCTGCCCAATGTGCCGGTGGTTCAAGGAAAGAAGCGGATCCCTTTCAGATCGAAACGTATATGCATTTACAGTAGATTAAAAACCACATGTCGTACCATTTTGTGCCCAACAATGATCTAACGGAGGCAACGGAAGGATATGTTGCACTTTCGGGTAGTGCTACGAATGAAGGTAATGGATGGCAGTCCATTGGGAATGAATTTTGTGCTGAGGAGGAGTTTGGGGAATGCCTGTATTACGAAGTGGAGAAGGTTAGCGGTTCATTGGACGTGCAGGGGGACATAATTGACAAACTTACGATCAACAGGCCGAACGGGTATCAGGAAAATGCCTAAGGAGGGGTGGAATTGTTTATGGTTCTGGAAGGTGCTACCGTGGAAAACCTTTCGCTAACGAATTTGAACGTCACAGTGGGTACCAGTACAGGAGCCCTTACAGGGATCACCTAATCGGAGGGCAGTGCAGAGAGAGCCACTCCGGCAATGATCAATCGGGTTTTCGTGACTGGAAATGTGACTGGTTGAAGTGAAGTAGGTTGGATTAGTAGGATACATGGTTTCGAATGTAACCATCCAAAACAGCTATGCAAACGGGATCGTCAAGGTAGTGGTTCATGGTGATGGAGTTGTGGGAGTGCGGTTTAGAACAGGCGATATGGCAATCCTTCGGAACAACTACTGTAACGTTCTGGTACAGACGGTTGTCCTCGAAGGTGGGTTGATTGGGCAGATACCAAATAGCCATAGCATTACGACCACCATGTTCACAGAAAACAACGGGAGCGCAAGTCTGTATACAACTGGATGCGGGGCGCTGGGCAAGCGGAACCTACCTATACAGGCTTCAAACCACAGACTTCGTACAAACGCGTAAGATGCTGCTCATGAAATAAGATGATGCTCATGAAAT
>PZPG01000086.1 GCA_003045995.1 Bacteroidota bacterium | reverse complement strand
AGAAGCTACTAGAACGGGAGTAGCGTGGGTAGCTGCTGTAGCGAGACGGCTTAGCTAACGTATTTCGGATGGGTGGGGAAGAGGAGAGTATGTTCAACAGTTCAACATCTGTGATTGGATAGGGTTGTGGATTTCTTGGATTCAACCCCCTAAACCGTATCCCCTCCTTTTCCAACCGATTCATCAACACAAGATTCAAATCACACCGAACAAACACACACCCGGGAAATTTTGCAGTAACCCGAGTTTCTTCTATTCCATCTACCCAAACTTTCTGACTCACCATTGGAACCCGAACAGCATACACACCACTTCGAGAATTTGGCAGACCCAGCAACTGAACTAACTTGCTTGCCATCTCGAATTCTTTACCAACATAAGCATCAATCTGAAACCACTGTACGTCATTTTTCATAAGCATTCCTCATATATTTTACGGTTTGATGTGGATCCTCAAGCAGACGGAATGAGCATCAAATATGAGAAATAGGTGTGCCAAAACGTGTCCCTTTTCCTAACAGAAAAAAAGGACTTCAGATTAGATTTCGGCGATACAATACTCGCATCAGATAGTGCATACCTGCCCTGTCGCCCTCAACATCTGGAACAGCTTTGTAGGAATGCCAAGGGTCGGTACCCTGCCCTACCAAGATCCATTCTGGAAACACATTGCACGTTCTGGCAATACGCTCCAGCAGACCGTTTCTTCCGAACTTGTTATAGTTTCCACCAAAACCATGATCCTGAAGTAGTAAAGTTAAAATGTTTTCATAGAGTTATTGTAATAATATGATTAATGGAAATGGATAGTAATTATAATATAGCCCTAAATATCTTTGAAATAAACTATTCACTTATTATACTGTCAGGCAAAATTTAATATCAGCCAATATCGAACCTGAACAGCATGAAACTGATACGACAGAAAGCACTCTTGGATATTCTGGAGACCAACCCGAAACTCTCCATGCAGGACATTTTAAGTCGCTTGAGACAGAGAGATCACAATATAAAAGGCAGAACATTTAAAAGAGACAAAACAGATTTACATGTGGATCTGGGTATTGTGATAGAATACAACAAGGCAGAACAAGTCTACTTTATCAATCGGGAAAAATCATTTGATTATGCAGGTTCGAAGAGTTACCTGGATCGAATCACCACCATGAAGAGCTTGCGTGACAGCATTACAAAAGATCCCGACGAGCTGAAATCCTACATCACCACTGCCGAAGACAATCACGAAAGCGGATATAAGCACGTCGACACAATCCTGAAGGCGATTGCCGCTCGTAAAAGAATTGGCTTTGCCTATCGAAAGTATGATCATGAGGAAGCGGAGATGAAGGAGGTAGAGCCCTATCACATCAAAGAGTACAATCAGATCTGGTACTTGTATGGCAGGGATATTAACAAAGAGGAGTTTCGGGTTTATGGGCTGGATCGATGCAGCAACGTACTAAGTAAAGAGAATACGTTTGTGCGGGATACGAGTATCGATGCCAGAGAACAGTTTCGCAAGGTGATGGGAATCTTTCTGGTGGATGGAGTGGAAATGCAGGGGATCACGCTAGAGGTCACAAACAGAGGTTACATCAATCGGTTAAAAAACAAACCCCTCCATCACTCCCAAATCATGGAAGAGGTAGAACCGGGGAAATGCTGGCTCAGCGTAGAGTTGGTTCCAAACCACGAGTTTTACACAGAGATCTTACGACTTCGAAAATATGTGGTGATAAAGCACCCGGAGGTCGTTCGCGAAAAGATGAAACAAATTCTCGAAGACGCATTAGCTAATTACAGGTAATGTTTACGTCGTAATCAATCAAAAAACAGATCGCTTATGCCTACAATTCGTATTAAGAGTAACTATTGGATGGAAAAAAACCTGAACGTGACAACCTTTCGGAACGGGGATGCGATTCCCGAAGCGAAAACAGTGGAAGAGTGGACGATTGCTCTTGCCAACAGAAAGCCGGCCTGGTGCTGGGCTTCCAAAAATCCGGACATGCAACGAAAGTATGGGAAACTTTACAACTGGTATGCTATCACCGATCGAAGGAATATTGCCCCGGTTGGATTTACGCTTCCGTCTGCTTCAGACCTTGAAAGTCTGATCGATGATTATAAGATCACAGATAATATAGAAATGCCGCTTTCGGGGTATTGGAGCCATGAAGACAAGAATGGATCTCTGCTCCAGTTTGGTTCGTCCGCCATGATCTGGTCCAGCCCCGATACCCAGGAATATCCGATGGTCCTTATCTGCAAAAGTGGCATCAGTCGCACGGTCATTGCCCAAACGGACTATGGTTATAGTGTTCGGTGTATTCGGGAAAAAGTGGCGGAGGTAAAAATGGATGGTCAGACTTGGATGAAGGAAAATTACGATGCAGTGTCATTCCAAAATGGAGAGATTATATCGGAAGCGAAAAACTGGAACGATTGGGTGAAGGCCTTCGAACAGGGTAATCCGGCGTGGTGCTGGAATGCTAGTGATTTTCGGGGTGATGCACGAAATGGCAAACTTTATAATGTGCATGCCGTTCTGGATCGGCGAGGCTTGGCACCCGAAGGTTGGAGAATTCCCTCGGAAGAGGAGCTCCCCACACTCATCGACTATATCACAGTTGAGAGACAAAAAACAGATCAAAAACCCACCTTTTTTCATCGCGATCGCACCACAGGTCGGCGGATGAAAGTAAAAGGTCAGTCCCCGTTCTGGACCACGGATCTGGCAGACACACAAGACGGATCAACGCAGACCGCTGCCGAAACGGAAGAAACCACTGCGACACCTAATCAACCAGCCGCTATCACCGAACCCACAGTGCCGCCCAATCCACCAGGCGAAATCACCGAAATCACCGCGACACCCAATCCACCCGCCAAAACGAACCCCATCACCCCCCATCCCGCGGGAAGTATCGGCCTTGCCGTGCGGTGCATTAAGATGTAAGGATTCCCTTATTTTCGGGCGCCTCGATAAAACGAAGCAGCCGACGTTTCTCCGCTTCTGGATTTCTCCACCAATTTGTACTCCAAATGCGGAACACACGAAACCCATGCTGCTCCAATATTTTCACCCGATGCAGATCATACAGATAGGCCTCTGAACTACCATGATACGTCGCATTGTCGCACTCTATTGCAATCTTTGGCGTCCCTGGAATCTTCGGATCATATGCCACATCAATTACATACCCAGCAAAATCCATCTGCAGCGTAACAGCATCCACCCCAAAGTGACCCGCCAAAAACGCGTGTACCTCGCGCTCAAAATGAATATTGTGAGCCTTCCGAACCACTTCACCCGCTCGAAGATCGCCCTCCGCCCCGGCCCTTACAACAGTGCCCGACAATGCCTCCAAAATCGCCCTTCGCTGCTTCTCACGCTTTTCACTCACGGCTTTTGCATATGCCAGATACCCATAAAAGACCGCCCGACCATGCCGTCCTGCACCCGCTTGCAAATACTCTTTAAACGGCTCATACTCCTCTCGAGGTACCGACGTACAGACATAAACCTTCCGTTTCGCACGTGTCACAATCACATTTAACAACTTATATCCTTTTTTCTGGTTGATGGGACCAAAATTTCGCACGAAACGCCCTTTTGGACCGCGACCATACGTCGTCGACAGAATAATGATGTCCCGCTCATCCCCCTGAATATTCTCTAGGTTTTTCACGAACAAGCCGGCTTTTTCCAATCCCATCAACTTCTGCCTGAACGGCTCAAACTCCTTCGAGCCCTGCCGTTGCATGATCTTATTCTTGATCAGATTCCGCTGGGTGATATTCACGGTTGCAATCCCCACCGACGGATAACTCCCATCCGGAAGCGGTTCGATCTCATGCTCCAGAATCGATAGCACCCGGTCTGCCTCCGCCTCGTTCGTACGGCCGGTATACATTCCATCCACTTGGTAAAATGTGATCGGATTGTAGTCAATCGTTGCAGGCAACGGTACCAAACGCCCCCCATAAAAAGCATGATTTGAGAAATCGATCAGATAAGGATGCCTCGAACGATAATGAAAATCCAGGTAATTCTTCTGAAACCGGAGCTCACTGCTAAACTCCAGCATCGATTCACTCGACAATAGCACCTCATCCAGATCGATGCGAATTTGACCCCTCTGGGCACCATTGTTTTCACTGTTACTGGGGCTGTCACTGTCACTGGAGTCGTCACTTTCACTGGAGTCGTGATTGCCAATGGAGCCGTCACTCTCGTCAATGCCTCCTCGCAAGGTATAAAAAGGATCTGCATCCCACGCCCCGTATTCCTCCTCCATCATCGAATCACCCATCATCGAATCATCCACCACTTTCCGGAAATAATCGGACGGTGGCATCTGATGCTCATCTCCGGCCACAATCACCTGTTTCCCTTTCATCATGGCCGGTAAGTTGTCCTCCACACGCAACTGGCTTGCCTCATCAAACAGAACCGCATCAAAGTATTCATGACAGTTTTCAAACAGCGTCGAACAAACCTCTGGTGTGGTAAGAATAACAGGGAAAAAGGAGGTAAAGAAGTCGGTATCGTACAACACAATCTTCCAGAGTGGCTGCCGCTTGAACCGATGTCCCGACCGGTAATTGTAGAGGTTTTCGACCAACAATCCATCCAGATTCTGTTCGAAACGAACAATTTCATCCTCCTGAAACTGATCCCAGATCTCCTGAATGTATCGAATCTGCTCCCGACCAATCGACTGCAGGTACTTGTCCAGCTCTTTGTGGTTCAAGTCGCCGGAAGGAAGGTCGGATGTGGCATTCCGAATGAGAAGTGCATTCAGATAGCTGATGAGAAACGCTCGTTTCCAGTTGTCTCTTCCCTTTAGTGCATCCAGCACGGCCCGTTGGTCATCACTCAACGAATGAACCAGCTGATACCATTGAAACTCCGCAAGAAATGGATCATCCGGATCCGACAAAAAATCCTGTGTGTTTTGCAATACCTCCTCAATTTCGCCGAGTAGTACCTCCGCAGTATCCCCCCGAAACGATACATTCAGCCAGCCATCACGCTTCATGTCTGCCGCTAACTCCTCACATAATTTCAGCAGCCGCTTTTGATTGGCTAGCAACGCCCGCTTCTCTTTGGAAAACAATGCCTTCAGACGAAACATCGGATGTCCTGTCTTCTCTAAATCCATCAAATCGGGGTGATTTTTCTGCAAAATCGACTGGATGTCCGATTTGCCACCGCGAAATCTTCGTACATACCCCGCCAGTGCCGTTTTCACAGCCAGCTCCACCTCATACGGATTCTCCCCCTTTAACATTGACGAATTCAAAACCTTGCGCCCGGAATGCGGTTTCCACGCATCAAACCGCTCCTGCCCCTTCGACACCAACGCCAGGAACTGATCCAGCTCCTCCGAGTCAAACGTCAAACTACCCGGCTCCAGCCCCGCCTCGGTGAGAGTGTCCAGATACGACTTTCTTACGGTAGTGTCGCTACCTACCCCCGCACCCGTAGCCACTCCCTCCCTCGCCCCCGACTCTGCGACCTCTCCTGTTCCTGAACGATCCCTGGCGGCAACATCCACACTCGCCCCCACTCCATCTCCAACCTCCTCCTGCCGCAACTCCGCCAGCAACTGCCCCACCGTATTTGGCCAATCCAGCTCATGCACCATCACCCTACTCAACATCCGATGCTGCTTATTAATCAACTCAATCAACTGCCGCGACCTCTGTATCACCCGATCCAGCGACGTCTTCACTACCGGCCTCGAAATCCGTCGCTTCTCCGCCTTCCGTTCCCGCTTCATCCGCTCCACCCGCTTCCGCACCGAACCCACAACCGTCTGACGCCCACCCGTCACATCATTAATCAGCAAACAATGCTCCTTCAACCCCCACTCCGCCATCGCCTCATGCAACACCTTCAGCGCCGTAATTTTTTCACAAACCACAATCGTCTTTCGCCTGTTCTCCAGCGAGTTGATCAAAATCGCTGTCAGCGTCTGACTCTTCCCCGTCCCCGGCGGCCCCTGAATCAGCAAATTCCGCGTCGTACGCATTGAATTCAAAATCCCCTGTTGTGATGGATCCG
>PZPG01000032.1:21600-23267 GCA_003045995.1 Bacteroidota bacterium | reverse complement strand
ACTTCAAAAAACCGCGCCGACGTCTTAATCCCACGGTGAAAATCCTTCAGGAAGAAACTCTCATTCGGTGAGTGAAGTGCGTCCCGCGTAAGACCGAAGCCCATCAAAATTGAATTTACGCCGAGCACCTTTTTAAAATCGGCTACAATCGGAATCGAACCACCCTCCCGCGAAAACAGCACCTCCTTTCCGTACACATCCGAAAACGCCTTCGCTGCCGCCTTCAAGCCGTAAAAATCCAGATCAATCACCACCGGATACCCGCCGTGATGCGCCTCTACCTCCACCGTCACCGTGTCCGGCGCTAGTGCTCGCACTTGCCGCTCAAACAACCGCGCAATCTTGTCCGGATCCTGATCCGGCACCAACCGCATACTAATTTTCGCCCCCGCCTTCGCCGGCAACACCGTTTTTGCGCCCTCCTTCTGATACCCGCCCCAAATTCCATTCACGTCCAGCGTCGGCCGCGCCGAAGCCCGCTCCAGCGTCGAGTACCCCTGCTCTCCATGCAGCGCCGTCAGTCCCAGATCCCGCTTGTACTCCTCCTCATCAAACGGCAACGCCTTCACGGCCTCCCGCTCCTCCGGCGTCATCGGCAAGACATCCTCATAAAACCCATCAATCCGGATCACGCCATCCTCCCCCTTCAACTTCCCGATGATCTCCGCCAGCACATTCACCGGATTCTCCACCGCCCCGCCAAACACTCCCGAATGCAGATCTCGATTCGGTCCGGTCACGTGCACCTCCATATACGCCAATCCGCGCAATCCGAACGTGATCGACGGCTGATCCTCATCAAACATCGCTGTGTCGGAAATCAGCACCATGTCACACGCAAGGGCCTCCTTATGCTCCTCAATAAACGGCACCAGATGCGGCGACCCGATCTCCTCTTCACCCTCGAGCAGATACTTCACATTCACCGGCAGCGCACTCCCCGTCTTCAAAAACGCCTCCACCGATTTCAGGTGCGTAAACGACTGCCCCTTATCGTCACTCGCCCCACGTGCATAGACCCGCCCCTCCTTCACGGTCGGCTCAAACGGAGGCGTCGTCCAAAGCTCCTCAGGATCTGGAGGCTGTACATCGTAATGGCCGTAAATCAGAACCGTTGGCCGATCCTCCCCAACCATCTTCTCCGCCGTAACAATCGGATGCCCCGCCGTCTCGTGCAACGTCACCTTATCCAGCCCAATCTCCTCCAGCTGCTCTGTCAAAAACAGTGCAGCCCTGCGCACATCATTTCGCTTATCCCGGTCGGTACTCACACTCGGAATCCGTAAAAATTCAAACAATTGCTCCTGAAACGCTTCGATGTGCTGGTCGATATAATCCTGAATGTCAGACATAATGGTAGATCTACGTTGGTTGTTTTATTTCGGGTTGATAGGAATGATGTACCGGCTCTTATTGGTTTATTTCCATGCGTGCGCTTACCATTGTTGAGAAACGTCTGCAGGGTTGCGATTTTGCAGGGGCATCTTCGCAGGTGCGATTTCCCAGGGGCATCTTCATCGACTCGCCCCCGCAGAAAGAATCAAATGGTAAACGTCATGAAAATAACAGAAATCAGGCAAAAATCGTATCTTCAAAGCCGATTTTCTCAAGAAACTCGCGTGGGTCTGCTGCCGGCATCGATCGGGATGCGAGTCCCATCAACCCGA
>PZPG01000032.1:16977-21588 GCA_003045995.1 Bacteroidota bacterium | reverse complement strand
CCCGATAAAAACATACTCCCGAGAAAAACATCAACCCAAACACGCATTCATTATGAAGTCTCTGAAAGTTGCCTTTCTTATGCCACTCCTTCTTTTCACCGGTTGCGATTTTGTGAGTAGCCAAACAACACCGGAATCGACACCAGAATCGACGACCCTGCCGCCGAACACACTGTATTTTAGCGAACCGATTGAAACTAGCAAGGTACACAGTGCCGAGGATTTCGATTTTCGGGTGGAAACCGTGGTGGAGGGGCTGAAATTTCCATGGGCGATGGCGTTTATGCCGGATGGGCGCGTGCTCATTACCGAGCGGGATGGTACGCTGCGAATGGTGGAAAACGGCGTGCTTCGGGAGGAGCCGCTGGGGGGTGTACCGGAGGTTGTGGCGCGAGGGCAGGGTGGACTGCTGGATGTGCACCTTCATCCGCAGTATGAGGAGAACGGCTGGATCTACTTGAGTTACAGCAAGGAGGGCGAGGGGGGATGGACAACGTCGTTCATTCGGGCGCAGTTGGATGGGTATGCGCTGGTGAATCATGAGGAGATCTACACGGGGAATGTGAACTCGCGGTTAGGGTTTCATTTTGGGAGCCGGTTTGCGTTTGATGGCGAGGGGTATCTGTATTTCTCGATTGGCGACCGGGGCGAGCAGGACACAGCGCAGGATCTTACGGTTTCGAACGGGAGTCTGTTCCGGTTGCACGACGATGGGCGGGTGCCGGAGGATAACCCGTTTGTAGGGAAGGAGGGGCTGGACGAGATCTATGCGTACGGGCTTCGGAATATTCAGGGGCTTGCAACCGATCCGGAAACGGGCATTGTGTGGTCGAATTTTCACGGGCCACGGGGCGGGGACGAGCTGAACATCCACAACAAGCCGGGTGCGAATTATGGCTGGCCGGTGATTACGTATGGCATTAATTACAATGGCACGCCGATTACCGATATTACGGAGAAGGAGGGGATGGAACAGCCGGTTTGGTACTGGGTTCCGTCGATTGCGCCGTCGGGGATGACGTTTGTGAGCAGTGATCGCTACCCCGGGTGGAAGGGGAGTATCCTCAATGGAGCGCTATCGTTTCAGCTTTTGTCTCGGGTTGAGGTGGATGGCGAGCAGTTTGTGGCGGAGGAGCGGATTGTCGAGGGGATTGGTCGGATTCGGGATGTGCGCGAGGCGCCGGATGGGTACATTTACATCGCCAATGAGTCGGACGGCACGATCGCGAGGCTGGTGCCGGTGAGTAATTGAGGCAGGTTGGGTGCCACCAGTCGCCTGTTACTCTTTACTCTTTATTCCAGCTCTTTCAGCGCATTTACCAGCCCCTGCAGGCTCTTTTTCGCATCCCCGAAGAACATGCGGTTGTTATCGGCATAGAACAGATCATTGTCGATGCCGGCGTACCCGGGGCTCAGGCTTCTCTTGAACACCACGGTCATCTTCGCCTCATCCACATTCAGGATTGGCATGCCGTAGATCGGACTCCCGGGCGAGGTTTTGGCTGCCGGGTTCACCACGTCATTCGCACCGATAATCAGCACGATATCCGTTTTGGCAAACTGTGGGTTGATCTCCTCCATGTCGTAGAGCTGATCGTAGGGAACATCCGCTTCGGCCAGCAAGACATTCATGTGCCCCGGCATCCGACCCGCTACCGGATGGATCCCGTATCGGACATCCACACCAAAGTCTTCCATCAGTGAAGCCGCCTCTTTTAACACATGCTGTGCTTGCGCCACGGCAAGACCATATCCAGGAACAATCACCACGCGTTCTGCATACCGGCATTGAATCGCAAGATCTTCGGCGTATGTTTCCAACACCGACCGGTCGCCACCACTCGCACCGGCTCCCGCATCATCCCCGCCCCCAAAGGACCCGAACAGTACACTGACCAGCGAACGGTTCATCGCCTGACACATGATGTTGGTGAGAATCAGCCCCGCTGCGCCAACGAGCGCCCCACTGATAATGAGTAGATTGTTTCCCAACACGAATCCGGCCATCGATGCGGCGATTCCGGAGTAGGAGTTTAGCAGTGAGATCACCACCGGCATGTCGGCACCGCCAATCGGTAGCACGGTCATGAGGCCGATGAGCAGCGTTACGCCAAAAATTACCCAGAAAACGGTGCTGTTGGTCGGATCCATCACAAACCACCCGATCAGCCCAAGTACTCCCGCCGTGAGCACCAGGTTGATGATATTCTGTCCCGGAAGGGCTACCCGTCCGCCCGGTAAGATCCCTTTTAGCTTACCGAAGGCGATCAAGCTTCCGGTGAAGGTGATCGATCCGATCGCAATACTGAGGCCAATGGAGGCAAGTTCCTGCACCCCAAACACAGCCGGAACTCCCTGTACAGTCATCTGGCCAGACACCTGACCCGCCATCTCGCCAGCCATCGCCATCCCCCGGCTAAATTCACCCCAGGCAACCAACGCCGATGCCCCGCCACCAAACCCATTGAATACCGCCACCAGTTCCGGCATCGCTGTCATCTGCACCTTTTTAGCCAGTACGGCACCAATTAGCGATCCGATCACAACACCCGCGAGTATCAACTCGAACTGAACAATCTGCCGGTCGAAGAGCGTCACGATCACACCGAGCAACATCCCGAGCGACGCCAACTGATTTCCTTTTCGTGCGGTCGAGGGGGAGCCAAGCCGCTTGATTCCCATCATAAACAGAATCGCAGCAACCAGATAGAGCAATTGGGAGACATGTATGATCCAATCCATCCCTTAGTCCTCCTTTTTCTTAAACATCTCGAGCATGCGATCGGTGACCATGAACCCGCCCACAACGTTGATCGTGGCGAACACAATGGCGGCGAAGCCGATCCACTGAGCCCAGACCGATCCGGTGCTACCGGCGATCACCAGCGCTCCGACCAGTGTAATCCCGGAGATGGCATTAGCGCCGGACATCAGCGGCGTGTGCAGAGTGGGCGGTACCTTGGAGATGAGCTCCAAGCCGATGTATGCGGCCAGGACAAAGATGAACAGATTAAAGATGAAGGCTTCCATGGGGATGGGGTTACAGTGTGGATTGGATTACTGTGTGAATGGGGTTACAGTGTGGATGGAGTTACAGCGGGTTGTGATTACTGTGAAATATAGTCACTATTGGAGAACCAAAATTCAGCTATGCTCCTTCACAAACGGGGACACCAACTCCCCATCATGCGTCACCGTTGCATTCAGCACGATTTCATCGTCGAACGGAAACACCAGTGTGCTCTCCTTCAGCATCAGCTTCAGAAGCGACAGAATATTTTTCGAGTACAGTTTACTGGCATGATTTGCCAGGGTGGATGGCAAATTCAAGGGGCCGCACACCATCACCCCGTGATGAGAAATGGTTTCACCGGGCACTGTAAGTTCGCAGTTTCCTCCCTGTTCTGCTGCAATATCCACCACAACCGACCCGGATTTCATATCCTCCACCATCGCTCGGGTCACCAGTTTTGGCGCCGGTCGTCCAGGAATGAGCGCCGTTGTAATCACGATATCCGATTTTTTCACCCGCTCGTGCACCACTTCCTGCTGCTTGGCCTTGTTGCGCTCCGAAAGCTCCTTCGCGTAGCCGCCCTTGGTCTCGGTGTCGCCCTCGTCCTCCTCCAGCGGCACCTCCACGAACGACGCCCCGAGGCTCTCCACCTGCTCCTTCACCACCGGCCGTACGTCAAACGCCTCTACGATGGCCCCCAGTCGCTTCGCCGTTGCGATCGCCTGCAACCCGGCCACACCCGCCCCAAGCACCAGTACCCTTGCCGGCGGAATCGTCCCCGCAGCGGTCATCATCATCGGCATGTAGCGATTCAGCGTATCCGCCCCGATGATTGCCGCCCGGTATCCCGCAATATTGCTCATCGACGACAATGCATCCATCGACTGTGCCCGGCTAATCCGCGGAATCGTATCCATCGCGACTCCAGTCACGTTACACTCCTGTAGCATCTTCACCCGATCGGCGTGCTGCAACGCCCACATAAACGAAATCACCGCGCTCCCCTTTTTCATCCCCCGAATCACCTCATCCGGCGGAAAATTCACGGCCAGCAACAGATCCGCACTCGCCGCCAGCGCCTTTCGGTCCTCGCCCGTCTCTGCCCCCGCCTCCACATACTCCTTGTCGGCATACCCCGACGCCTCTCCGGCTCCTGTCTCCACCGTGATCCGAATTGCCTCGTGCTCCTTTTTCAAGGCCTGCACCCCCTCCGGCGTTAGTGCAACCCGCTTTTCAAGAGAATCGGTTTCAGTGAGGATAACAATGTGGGTTGCTGCGTCCATGGCAATGATAGCAATGTGTGACCAGGTCTATTTTGGATAGAAAAGTACAGTTTTCTGCAAATCGTTCCAATTTCTCCCAGAACCATTTTCCCTCAAGTTGGCGTTTTTTTTTCGGGGTGATGTAAGAGCATAAGGGTTTTTCAATCAACCCGATAGAGAAAGTCAAAAGAATCTGTCCGGCGAATTTTGTATCTTCATTACGGTTTTTGAAGAGGTTGCCATTGCACAGGTTGCGATATGGAGACGAGGAAGCGGGCGCAAGTAATTCAAGCCACGGAACAGTAGAAAGCCTTGAGTCTTGAGTCTTGAGTCTTG
>PZPG01000032.1:14232-16935 GCA_003045995.1 Bacteroidota bacterium | reverse complement strand
AGCCTCGTGAAAGCCTTGGAGCTCGTAATAACTTCGGAGCTCGTATGAACCCAGGAACGGTTGAACCAATTGAAACGATTGAACGGAAAGGACCCCGATGGAAGATATTAAAGACAAAACATTCGATGTAGTAATTGTGGGCAGTGGCCCTGCAGGATTAACGGCCGCTTTGTATGCCGCACGCGCCGATCTGAACCCGCTTATTTTTGAGGGGCCGGAGCCGGGCGGACAGCTGATGACGACCACCGATGTGGAGAACTTTCCGGGATATCCGGATGGTGTGATGGGGCCGAAAATGATGGAGGATTTTCGGGAGCAGGCGAAACGGTTTGGCGCGGATTGTCGGTATGGATTTGTATCGTCGATCGATTTTGATGCCCAACCCTATAAGGTTACGGTGGATGAGGATTTTTCTGTGTACGCCAAGGCGATTATCATCTCGACCGGTGCGTCTGCGAAGTGGTTAAATCTGCCCAGTGAGCAGCGTCTGCGCGGAAGGGGGGTTAGTGCCTGTGCTACCTGTGACGGAGCCTTTTTCCGCAACGAGCATGTGGTGATCGTGGGTGGTGGCGACACGGCTATGGAGGAGGCAACATTCCTTACCAAGTTCGCGAGCAAGGTTACTGTGGTGCATCGGCGGGGTGAGTTACGAGCGTCGAAAGCGATGCAAAACCGTGCATTCGCCAATGAAAAGATCGATTTTATGTGGAATTCCGAGGTGGAGGAGGTGCTTGGAGAGCAGGCGGTAAGCGGGATTCGCATCAAAAACCGGGAAACGGGTGAGATCACCACGCTGAAGGATGTGACAGGTGTGTTTGTGGCGATCGGTCACAAGCCGAATACCGATCTGTTTAAGGGTGTGTTGACGATGGATGATGTGGGGTATATTCAGACGAAAGGACAATCCACCCATACCGACCTCCCTGGAATTTTTGCTTGTGGCGATGCGATGGATGCTGTGTATCGGCAGGCCGTGACGGCGGCGGGTACCGGATGTCGTGCAGCGCTGGATGCCGAGCGTTATCTCGCCGATTTGGAGGAGATGGAGGAAGCATAATAGTTTAGATTTTTTTGTAAGGAATTGCCGGTTTTTGCCTCATAAAGGAGAGAGGCGTAAACAAGAAAGGCCAACAAGAGAGGCCAAGAAGAGAGGCAATCCATGCTTGCAAAGATCTATTCGGCATCCCCGCTCGGTGTGTCCGCGCGACTCATCGAAATGGAGGTGTCTCACAGTTCCGGTTTGCCGAGGTTTTACCTGGTAGGTTTGCCGGTGCACTCCGTGATGGAATCCAAAGACCGGGTGGATGCGGCACTCCGCCACGTGGGAGCCAGAATACCGCTCGGGCGGATCACGGTCAATCTGGCACCGGCCGATTTTCCGAAGGAGGGAAGTGCCCTCGATCTTCCCATTGCGATCTGCATGCTCGCACTCACCGGGCATAGTCCGCCATCACGTATGAAACATTGCCTTGCCATGGGGGAGTTGGCGCTTGATGGCTCCTTGCGTCCGGTTCGGGGAGTTCTGCCTGTTGCGGCAGAGGCAAGAAAACGCGGCATCGAAACCCTGATCGTTCCCGAAGGAAATGGAATGGAAGCGTCGGTTGTCGAAGGGTTAAACGTATATGCGTTCCGCCATCTGCAAGATGTATTGGACTGGCTCCAGGGAGGAACACCCATAAAACCCGTATCCGGCGGCATGTCGGTTCTTCGGGTTGATGCAGATGCAGATCCGCCCCGAAACGGCATAGACTTTTCCGATGTGCGGGGACAGGAGTCCGTTCGGAGGGCACTCGAAGTTGCTGCTTCGGGTGGGCATAATGTCATTCTGATCGGCCCACCCGGTGCGGGAAAAACGATGATGGCACGTGCGGCAGCAACAATCCTCCCATCCATGAACATGGAGGAAGCGATCGAAACCACCAAGATCCATTCGGTTGCCGGACGACTGGAGCCGGGTCAGGCGCTGGTAACCCAACGGCCATTTCAGGCACCCCATCACACCGCATCCTATAGCTCCCTCGTGGGTGGAGGATCTGTACCGCGTCCCGGTAATATCTCTCTGGCACACAACGGAATCCTGTTTCTGGACGAGCTTCCGGAGTTTCGCCGGAGTGTTCTGGAAACACTGCGCCAGCCGCTTGAAGATGGGTTTGTTACGATCTCCAGGGCCAAAGTCACCGTTACCTACCCCAGCAAGATCATGCTCATCGCCTCCATGAATCCCTCTCCGGGCGGAGACTGGTACGATCCGGATCGTGCGGACGGCCCCACCTACTATCAGATGATGCAGTACATGCAGAAAATCAGCGGCCCGTTGCTGGACAGGATCGATCTTCACGTTCAGGCCGACAGGGTAGAATATCAGCAGCTTGTCTCGAAAGAAGTGCCGGAGTCATCCAAAACGATACGAGAGCGTGTGGTCGAGGCCCGAAATCTGCAGTACCGGAGGTTTATGGGAATCAAGGGGGTACACAGCAATGCGCAGATGCCGCCGGGTCTCGTTCGGAAAATCTGCAGAATCAGTACAGCCGGAGAAGCTGTTTTAGGCAAGGCAATGCAACGGTTAAAATTCTCCGCACGCACCTACACACGCATCCTGAAAGTATCGCGAACCATTGCCGACCTCGACGCCAGTGAAGTGATCCATCCACATCACATTGCAGAAGCAATTCAATACCGGTCGATCGATCGGGATGGGTGGCT
>PZPG01000032.1:4886-14205 GCA_003045995.1 Bacteroidota bacterium | reverse complement strand
ACTGGTTGGGTCAGTAAAACTGGTTGATACAGTGAACTGGCTGGGGCAGTAGATCGGGAGCAGTTGTCAGGATATACTATAACCGATTTCAATCGTTGTCGGTTGGATGCGCTGCAATCATCGCAGGAACCAGATCGGGGCGGTGTGATGTGAGATACGCAAATCCCCCGAACAGGACAGCACTGTACACCAGGTTTCCGGCAACGGTGTAATGGAAAAACGGAATCGCTGCCGTGTAGCACAGAATCAACCCTTCGGCAGTGAGCGGATAGAGCGGACTGCTTATCCAAACACCAAAATTACTTACGAGAAAAAAGACCACGGATGCGCCCAATGCACCCGTCAACACACGTGGGAATGTTACTTTCCGGAAGAGGGGAATGGCAAGAAGGACAATGAGTACAAAGGCACCATAAATGGATAGAAATCCAGGCGTCATCAACTGAAACCCATCATAAAAAGAGGCATAGACAAGGTTGTTTAGAATCAAATCACTAAGAAAAAGCGCCAGCAGGGGCACGGCAAGAGGAACCGTGAGTGCCCATCCTTTTTTGGGCAACCATGCAGCGCCAAAAAGAGCAACTGCTCCGATGGCAGTGAAATTGTATGCATGAGGGAGCAGTCGGGTGAGGGCTGCAAACAAAATTAGACCGGAAATAAACAATGCTGATTTTTTAAACATGCAACGAACAGGATTTGATGGTTAACATGAACTCGTTTGGCAGGCACAATAACAATTCGTGAAACTACTTGATGATGCACGAACTTGATGATACACAATATCGAAGGTACAAAAGCGGAACAGTGCACAGACGCAAGATCGCAAAGACGCAATTGTACACAAAGACAGTATGCACACAAAAAAATCGGTAATGGGAAGATAAAAGATCTGCCGGAAAATAGAAGGGTTGATTTTGCTGTTTTCGAGTCACGAATGCAGCAGAAAGGAGTTGTACGAATTACTTGAACGCAGGACAACAAACAAATAAAAACCTACTCGCTTGCCGAAATGAAAGACGAAATTATATTATATCGACCTGATGAGCTTGCCGAACACATTGAAGTAAGAATTGACGAAAAAACGGAAACCATTTGGCTAACTCAAAAGCAAATAGCTGAGTTATTTGGCACACAACGTCCGGCAATTACAAAGCATTTAAGGAATATTTTTAAATCTAGAGAACTTGACGAAAGTGTGGTTAGTTCCATTTTGGAACATACCACTCCACACGGTGCAATTGAAGGAAAAACACAAAATGTCGAAGTAAAGTATTATAATATAGATGCTGTTTTATCGGTCGGATATAGGGTAAATTCTATTCGTGCTACCCAGTTTAGGATTTGGGCAAACAGGGTTTTGAAAGATTATTTATTGAAAGGCTACGCCTTTAATAACCGGATGAATCGAATAGAAGACAACGTACAAGCACTTACAAAAAAAGTAAACCAAATAGACTTACAAATCAGTACGCATTTAATCCCTAACCAGGGTGTATTTTTTGACGGTCAAGTATTTGATGCTTACGAATTAGCTTCCAAAATCATTCGCTCTGCTAGGAAAAATATTGTATTGATTGATAATTACATTGATGAAAGCACCTTAACGCATCTATCCAAAAAAGCAAGAGCGGCAAAAGTGCTACTATTGACCAAAACCATTTCCAAACAATTGATTTTAGATGTAAAAAAAGCCAATGCACAATACGGCCATTTTGAAATCAAACCCTTTACCAAAAGTCACGACCGTTTTCTAATTGTCGATGGACAAGAAGTCTATCACTTGGGTGCTTCACTGAAAGATCTAGGCAGAAAGTGGTTTGCTTTTTCCAAAATGGATAAAAGATCAGTAGAAACTATATTGTCAGAGCTTTGATTTATTTGTTGTGTTCAAGTCCCTAGTGCAACAGCGCGGCAAAAAAAAGCCAGTTGCTGACGTATCAACAACCGGCTCAACCACGCGAAAAAAATATCAGGTTTCTACTCGTTATTTCGACGCCGTAAGCTCGAGATTCAATCGAACTTTCACCTCATCGCCTACAACCGCGGTTGCTGCCCAATCACCGGTCCCTACACCGAAATCGTTGCGCAACAATTGAAACTCCGATACAATCCCTGCAACCAGCATGTTCTCCTGGAACGGATGATCCATCACACCAAGCAGTCGAAAAGGAAGTTCGAACGGCTCTGTGACATCACGAATGGTCAGTTCACCTTTCGCGATGAATTCGTTTTCTCCCTCTCCAGCAACCACTTCACTACTTACAAATTGCATAGATGGCCATGTCTCTGCATTAAAAAAGTCTTCTGATTGCAGATGTCCATCCCGACGCTCATTACGGGTATTGATACTGGTAACCGGAATGGTCACACTAATGCTGCTCCCTTCCAGATTAGCAGGATCAAAATACACCTCCGCATCGTACTCATCGAAAAGTCCGTCTACGGGTGTGAAGAAATGTCGAATTGAAAAATTGATGGCACTGTGCGATGTATCGATGGTCCACGGTGTCGCATCTTTCTTGTCGTTCGTGTCATTCTCCGCAACAAGAAGCGCGGGAATGAAAATAAAGGCTGCTAGAAATAAAATGGCTCGTTTCATGTCTCTTTAGATTTGTTATGATTGATGACTTGACAGTGACTCTTGGATACTGTCAAATGCAATGCGGCGCTATTTCGTTCCCAAAAGGTGCTTTATACTTAGTAACGACTCCCGCCACGATCAAGCTCCCGAACCCTTCACACTCTCTCGGACGCCCCCGCCCCCCGCGCATCCCCATACGCCCGCACAATCATTCCCGTCAACACAAAAAGAACGGAAGTATAAAACACCCAAATTGCCAGCAAAATCAACACCGTATACCCCTGATAAAAATACCGATACGCCGACACCGCATACTCCAGATACACACTCAACCCAATCTTTGCCAGCGTAAACAGCACTGTAAACGTCACCGCTGAAAACAACGACTGCACCCAGCTCAGCTGCTTCTCACTCACATACCGGAACAGCACCCAAAACAGTAGTGGCGTAAAGAAAAAAGGCACCCACGCCCGAATCATATCATTCAGCCACCCCAACTCAAACACCACCAACGTGTACGGAATCGAAATCGTATCCAGCGGATTAATCGACACCAAATACAGCGCCATCGAAAAGAACAAAAACACACTCCCCACGATGCCAAACGCAAAGAAATTATACACAATCTCCAGAATCGGATGCCGCCGGTCCTGAATATCAAACAGATCAAAAATCACATGCTTCAGTGTGTGAAACAGCCCTTGCGAAACCACCATCAGCACCACAATCCCCGTAATCCCAAAAATTCTGCGCGCCTCCACTAGCGGCCGGATCAACGACTCAATCGTAAGCGAAGCACTTATCACATCACCCTCCGCCGTCTCAAACGAAAACGAAGGAAACAGCTCCCGCCCAAATCGCAAAATTTCATTAAACGCAGCATCAATCGACAACACATATCCCAAAATCGACAACAAAATCAGCGTAAACGGAATCGCGCACAAAAACAGATTAAACGTAATTGCCGACGCGCTAAAAAACAGGTGCTTCTCCCGCAGCAATCGCCCAAAACCCTTGCAAAAATGCACCAGCACCTCTTTTGACACCAAAACACTCATGGCATCACGAATTTTATGAATATCGAATGAGATCATTCCAGAGCAAGTTTCAGGTCTGCTTTTTTCTTTTTTACAAAATAGACAAGGTTTCAAATCAAAACGGAACATCAAACCGCAGAAATGTACGAAAATCTTTTGGTTTCGGGTTGATGCGATTCGCACCTCGCCTCTCGTTGCCTTCGAGCAATGCGGGTAAGTATCACCCACTCGCTCGGTGCTGCGTCCGTACTTCACATTCGCAAAATTTTCAGTACTTTCTTTTTCCATCCATTCAGGCAAGGTTCATCAAGTCATCTATGGGCAAAGCGAATCAGACACCGCTGATGCGGCAATATTTTCAGATCAAGGACGAACACCCCGGAACCATACTGTTGTTTCGGGTGGGGGATTTCTATGAGACGTTTGCGGATGATGCGGTGTTAATTAGCGGGGAACTGGGGATCACGCTCACCAAGCGAAATAATGGCGGGGATCAGACGCCTTTGGCCGGATTTCCATTTCATGCACTCGAAAACTATCTGCCAAAACTGGTTCGAAAAGGATTTAAAGTTGCCGTTTGTGAGCAAACCGAGCAGCCGGAAGATGCAAAGAAGGCAGGCCGGAAAATTGTGGATCGGGCGGTTACCGAAATCACTACGCCCGGCGTCATTCTGTCGGACAATCTGCTGGAATACAATCGGAATAATTACATCGCCTCATTGGTGCCGGCCGGGAAGAAAACGGGTGTGGCGTTTTCGGATATTTCGACCGGGGAGTTTGCCCTGGCTGAAGCGTCGAGTCTGGCAGCCTTGCAGGAATTGTTGGAATCAGTGCGGCCGTCGGAAGTGTTGATCGCCAAAACGAAGCATGCGGAGCTGGAAAAGGCACTTTGGGGAGAACGGAACTCAGGGGGCCAGAGTAGCAGTTCGGGGGATGGTCATTCGACGATGGATGGTCACGGTTCGGCCAATGGTCGCGGTTCGGGGGATGGTAGCAGGTCGGCCAATGGTCGCGGTTTTTCGCGTGCCACCCAGTCCACCGTTACACACCTGGATGATTGGATTTACGAGGGGGATTATGCCGTCACGACCCTGATGGAACATTTTCAGACGCATTCGCTGAAAGGGTTTGGTGTGGAGGAGTTATCGGTGGCACAGATGGCGGCCGGAGCGCTGTTGCACTATCTTAAAGAGACGCAAAAGTCGGCTCTAAGCCATTTGAAGCGTCTCTATGCCTACCGTAACGAGGATTTTATGGTACTGGATCCCTCTACCAAGCGAAATCTGGAGTTGGTGGCGACCATGCGAGGCGAGCAAGGGGTTGATGGGACGCTGATCTCGGTACTGGATAAAACATGCACAGCGATGGGCGGTCGCTTGCTTCGGACCTGGGTAATCCGTCCGCTAACGGAGCTTGCACCGGTGGAGGAGCGGCTGTCGGCGGTGGAGAAACTACTCCAGGATCATGAGCTACGGTCAACGCTTCGGGAGGAGTTGTCGGGACTGGGGGATCTGGAGCGGCTCATGAGCCGGATCGCAACAGGCCGAACCAACGCAAGGGAACTGAAACAGCTGCAGCTTTCGGCCGAGCGATTGCCACGTCTTCGGGAGATTCTCGAACGCCTGGATGACGCGTTTCTGGAGCGAGTAAGCGGACGCATCAACCCGTTAAACGAACTGAAAGAGCGGATTTCGGAGGCGCTAATCGAGGAACCGCCGGTGCAAACGCGTGAGGGGGGCATGTTTCGGGAGGGGTTTGATGCGACGCTGGATGAGCTGAGGGATATTGCACGGAACGGGAAGCAGTACATTGCGAAGATTAAGAATGATTTGACGCGGGAAACGCAGATTCCGTCGCTGAAGATCGGGTATAATAAGGTGTTTGGGTACTATATCGAGATCACGAATGCGCATAAGGACAAGGTGCCGGATCATTTTATTCGTAAACAGACACTGGTGAATTCGGAGCGGTACATCACGCCGGAGTTGAAGGAGGTGGAGGAAAAGGTGCTTTCGGCGGAGGATCGGAGTAAGGCGCTGGAGAGTGATCTGCTGGAGGAGTTGCGGGTGTTTGCGGCCGGATTTACGGAGGTTGTTCAGGAGGCGGCGGCAGCGGTGGCGAAGGCAGATGTGGTGCAGAGTTTTGCTGAGGTGGCGTTTCGGAATGGGTATGTGAGGCCGGAGGTGACGGAGGGGGACCGGATCGAGATTGTGAAGGGGAGGCATCCGGTGGTGGAGCGGACGTTGCCGTCGGGGGAGCCGTTTATTCCGAACGATTTGATGCTGGACAACGCAGAGGCGCAGATTTTGCTCATTACGGGGCCGAATATGGCGGGGAAAAGTATGATTTTACGGCAGACGGGGCTGATTGTGCTGATGGCGCAGATTGGGTCGTTTGTGCCGGCGGAGCGGGCGCAGATCGGGCTGGTGGATAAGATTTTTACGAGAGTAGGTGCGTCGGATCATTTGGCGGCCGGGGAGAGTACCTTTTTGGTGGAGATGAATGAGGCGGCGAATATTTTGAACAATGCGACGCCGAAGTCGCTGATTTTGCTGGATGAGGTGGGGCGTGGGACGAGTACGTTTGATGGGTTGAGTATTGCGTGGGCGCTGACGGAGTATCTGCATAATTATGCGCCGGTGGCGGCGAAGACGTTGTTTGCGACGCATTATCACGAGTTGAATGAGTTGGAGTCGCGGTACGATCGGATTCGGAATTTCCATGTGCGGGTGCAGGAGTATCAGGGGAAGGTGATCTTTTTGCGGAAGCTGGTAGAAGGGGGGACGGATCACAGTTATGGGATTGCCGTGGCGGATATGGCGGGGTTGCCGGCGGCTGTGATTGCCCGGGCGAAGGAGATTTTGGCGAATTTGGAGCGGCACTCACCGGATGTGGGGGAGCCGGGGGTTGGGGAACTTATTGAAGGAGAGTCCGGCGCAGATGCAGGCAAGGCTACGGCAATCGAAACAACGAAAGAGCCATCCACCAGCTATCGGCACAAAAAAGCCGACGTGGCCTCCATCAAAACGCAACAACCGATCCATCCATCAACCCAGATGACCCTGTTTTCAGGGCCGGCAGTAAGCCCTTCTGTCGAGATTCTGCTCGAAAAACTACAGGCAAGCGACCCGGATCGAATGACCCCAATCGACGCCCTTATGTTACTTACCGAGTTGAAGCGATTGCAAGATTCGTAGTGGCTGCTGGATTCGTAACAACTACAGGCTTCGTAGCAACTGCAGGCTTTGTAACGACTGCAGGATTCATTGCGGCTGCTAAATATTCGATCACTGCCTGCACCTCAAGCACCAGCTAACGTTTCGAGGTAGGTAAGACATTTAAGAATCTTTGAGGTCGACAAGACTCTTTGAGACTCATCAAGAGGAAAGCCCCCTCAGCAACTCTCCCAGTTCTTCGGCCGAATACACTGGCGCACTGCATGCAAAATTTGTACACACATACGCCGCCGTACGTCCCTCTTCCAGCGGATATTGCGCCGAGTAGGGGACCAACTCTTCCAGTGTAGCGGCATTTTCAGGGGTTTTTAGGATGATGTGACATCGATACCGATCCTGGCCACGAAGTACATCGAACATCCGCTTTGCAGTATTCGTCGCCACCTCCGTCGAGCAAATGACAACCTCGGTATGTTGCATATTCCGAAGCCGTAGACCCAAAAGAGCACAAGCATAGCCGGCCGGCGCAGCCTCCATCGTCCCGGAAAACGCCCGCAAAATAGCCTCTGCTTCCTCATCATACGCCGAATCCCCTGTCAAATGCCACAACCGGATCGCATTCAGAACCGCCACAGAATTTGCTGAAGGAATCGCCCCGTCATACACCTCCTTCTGACGCCCCAACAACACCTCCCCATCCGAAGGAGTGAAAAAGTATCCATTACCGGCAGCACCACCCCTTTGCCCATTACCCCGCCCCGCATCTTTTCGTCCCCCATCATCCCAAAAATACCGCCGAAACGCGCGATGCACCCGCACCGCCATTTCCAAATCCGCCGGCTCCCCCTTCGCCTCATACAACTCCAAAAAACCCCAAACCACAAATGCATAATCATCTGCCATCCCCTGGATCGCCGCCTCACCGTCCTTCACCCTGTGCCAAAGCCGACCCTCCCCATCCACACAAAACTCCCGCAAAAAATGCGCCGCTGCTTGTGCCATCGAAAGCATCGAAGAATCCCCAAAAATCCGCCCCGCTGCCGCTAGCGCTGCCATCATCAACCCATTCCAATCCGTAAGCAACTTGTCATCCAGCAACGGCCTCGGCCTCGCATCCCGCGCCTCTTTCAAGATCGACAGCAGCCCCGTGAGTTCACCCATCAATCCGTCCTCTTCCACTGCCGACTCATCAACCACGAAAGACTTATCAACCGCATCCGAGAGGTCAGCCATTTCCATAGCATCCGCCCCGATCCGATGCAAAATATTCAACCCGGTTTCCCTGCCCGTAGCCTCATCCCGAAAATTTCCTTTCGGGTTGATGTGAAACGCATCGGCGATTCGATCGAACTGTTCGGGCGTGAGATGCTCCCGCAGCTCCGTTTCGCTCCAGACATAAAACTTCCCCTCCTCGCCTTCACTGTCCGCATCTTCTGCCGAGTAAAACCCGCCCGAAGGATCGCAAAGACACTCGCTCAGGTACTCCGCGATCTTGTTTGCCGTCGACTTGAAAAGGGGTTCCCCCGTTGCCTGCCACCCCTCCGCGTAGGCGAGCATCAGCGTTGCCTGGTCGTAGAGCATTTTCTCGAAGTGGGGGAGGAGCCATTGCCGATCGGTGGAATACCGGTGAAATCCACCCCCAACATGATCCCAAAGCCCGCCGGCCCGCATACCGAGCAGCGTTTTGTGTACCATCTGAAGCGGAGAGGGCTGACCTTTAGCCGGAGCGGTATCCTTAACCTCATCCTTAACCTCATCCTCATCCTCATCACCCTGCATGCGTAGCAAAAACCACAACTGATGCGCACTGGGAAACTTCGGAGCCGTCCCGAAGCCGCCAAACTCCGGATCAAACCGATCCTGAAGGGATGTGAGGCATGCGTTTGGTAACGCTTTAAGTATGTCAGTCGCCTTATCACTCCCCTCAGTACCTTGAGCTCCCACAACCGCATCATCCCCCACAATTCCACGATCCCTCTCAACTCCAACATCCCCCTGATCCTCCACATCATGCATCCGCAGTGTACGCTCAAAACCCTCCCGAATGCTCGCAGCCGAACGCATCACGCGTTCCCGGTCCTCCCGCCAAACCTTCTCCACCTGCGGAATCAGGTCGGTCATGCCAATGCGCTGCGGCCGAGAATCCCTTGGCAGATACGTGGCGGCAAAAAACGGCACCTTGTCCGGCGTCATCAAAATCGTCAACGGCCAACCCCCTTGGCCCGTCATCATTTGGCACACCGTCATGTAGGTTTGATCGATGTCCGGCCGCTCCTCCCGATCCACTTTGATGTTCACAAACACATCGTTCATCAGACGCGCCACCTCCGGATCCTCAAAACTTTCCCGCTCCATCACGTGGCACCAATGGCATGTTGCGTAGCCGATCGACAAAAACACCGGGCAATCCCGCTTTCGCGCCTGCTCGAACGCCTCCTCCCCCCACGGGAACCAATCGACCGGATTTTCTGCGTGCTGCTGCAAGTAAGGGCTCTTTTCGAGGCGAAGACGATTCATGGAGAGCC
>PZPG01000032.1:0-4837 GCA_003045995.1 Bacteroidota bacterium | reverse complement strand
AAACACCCACCCGTCACCTCATACTGATACACCGCACCATCGCTCGTGTCGGTCACATAAAAACAACGCCCATCCGGCTTCCACGTTACCGACCGCGGATTCCCCGCCTGCCCGGCCACCGAAAACGCTCCGCGATACACCGCCCCCCGAACACTCCACGCCTCCGGCACCTCATACTCAAGCACCTCCCGCCGCGACGTATCCATCACAAAAAACCGACGCCCATCCCGCCGAAACTCCAACCCACGCACCGCCTTCTCCTGCTCCGAAATATCGAGCGAAACCTCAAACGCGAGCGTGCTCAAATCCCACGCCTCATCCATCCGGAACTGATGCACCGCTCCCTTCCCGCGATCGTCCACATAGAGCACCGTCCCGTCCGGATGCAGATCGATGTCATGCCCGCGCCGCACCACGTCACTCACATCTGCATACCCCGCAAGCCTTGCCCCTGCCACATCCCAGGGTGTATCCGTATCAAACCGAAAAACCTCCGTGCGGTTGAACACGAAAAACGAGCGGCCGGTGTCCTTTCGAAACCATAAACCGTGCGCTACCGACCCCTGATTCCGCGATCCCACGATGCCGGACAGGTCGAACGAGGAGGTTGCTGTGGCACTGCCGACGTCCCATGGCACGGCAAGCGTGTAGGTGACGATGTTTTCCGAGCTCCGCCCAACGATGTAGAACGAGGTGCCGTTTGGGTGGAAATCGAGTGTACGCGCATTTTCAACGGAGATTTCGGACGGGTTGGAGGGTGCGCCATTCAAATCCAGGAATGTGCCGTTCCATCGGGTTGATGCGAGAGACCATGCGCCCGTGGAATCCGTCCGGGCATCCGTCATCTGTCCCGCCGCGGGTGTGTACAAGGCCTGCAGCCCCGTCGATGTGCATCCAGCATGGAGCGAAAGTGTCAAAAACAGAACCGAAAATTGCATCCAAATCACAAGTAATCGCTGGGTTCTTCGCGTCGGGAGCTCTCGAATCATGGGTAGTATTTTTGTTTCGGGTTGATGGGAAACTCTGTGGGCCTAGGAAGCGCCTAAGAAGCGCCTAAGGTTTGGAAAATGCCCTCGGCCTGGCAAGCGCCTTCAGCTCTGGAAACTCATTCGGCGCTGGAAACAGGAAGATAATAGTTCTGCGGGCGTGGCGCATCTGGAACATCACCGCAATCCAGTCATCTCTGAAAAATAAACTCGATCAAATCATCCCCACCAATGAAACTCATTCGAATAGTCTTTTGAGAGAAGTCCGCCGAAGCCGTATCTTCCGCCGACATTTGGAGGAAGCGTTCGAAGGCAACGGTCACAAACAAACGGTCACAAACAAACAGTTGTAAACCGCAGTTTAATCTGGGATCACACCCTCCCGCATGCCCAAACGAATCCGCCGGGGCGATGATGCAAACCCATCAACCCGAAACAAAACAACGTTTCTATACCAAAGAACGCTGAAAAGCGGACAGACATTTACAAATCAAACACAAAACGAAGCAAACCATGGCAAAAGAGCGAACACTTACGATTCTGAAACCCGACTGCGTACGAAAAGAGCTGATCGGCGAGGTTACAAAACGAATTCAAGAGGCCGGATTTTCAATTTTGGCGATGAAATTAACGCGTCTGACCCCGGAAACGGCGGGCGGATTTTACGAAGTACACCGCGAGCGGCCATTTTTTGGCGAGCTGGTGGAGTTTATGAGCAGTGGCGCATGTGTGCCGATGATTCTCGAGAAGGAGAACGCTGTGGCGGATTTTCGCAAGCTGATCGGGGCAACGAACCCTGCAGAGGCAGATGCGGGTACGATTCGCGCCGATTTTGCGGATAGCGTGGGCGAGAATATCATCCACGGGTCGGATTCTGTGGAGAATGGCAAAATCGAGGCGGCGTATTTCTTTGCGGAATCGGAGGTGGTCGCGAATAACAGCTAATGCGGTTCCTGGGCACTCTTTTTGGGTTCGGGTTGATGGTCGTCGGCGTTGCCTGGGTGGGGCTGGCTGGGGGTGCGGGGTTGCCTGGATCTGAACGGGGTGCTTGGATGCCGATTCCTGAATGGGGTGCGGGGTTGCCGGGGTTTGAGGGGCCTGGGGTGCTTGATAGACCTGAGGGGCTTGAGAGACCTGAGGCGCGCGACTCGGTAGCAGTTCGACCGGTCGTTACTACCGGGGCTGAGGTGCTCATTCGCGATCATCTGAAAAACTTGGATGGAAAGCGGGTTGGGTTGGTGATGAACCCGACTGCGCGTGTGAATGGCGTGCATATGTTGGATACGCTGGCCGCGCTTGAGGTGAACATCACGGTACTATTCGCCGCGGAGCATGGGTTTCGGGGGGATGCAGGTGCCGGGGAGTATATCGAAAATGGGATCGACCGGGAAACCGGACTCCCGGTGTACTCTTTATATGGCAAGACCAGAAAACCAACGGCAGCCATGCTCGAAACGGTGGATCTGCTTCTGTTCGATATGCAGGATGTTGGTGCGCGGTTTTACACCTATATATCAACGCTCGGTTTGTTGTTGGAATCGGTGGTGGGCACAGGCATCGAGGTGTGGGTGCTGGATCGGCCCAATCCGCATGGAGGCGAGCGGGTGAGCGGATGGACCCTCGAGCCGGAGTTTATTTCGTTTGTTGGGATGTTTCCTATTCCCGTGCTTCACGGCCTCACGATGGGTGAGATCGCGGCGATGATGATTGGCGAGGGGTGGTTGTCACCGGCGCAAGGGGTTGAGCAAGATCCATTACTTCGCGTGATTCCGATGGAAGGGTGGGAGCGCCGGATGCTTTGGCCCGACACCGGTCTTCCCTGGGTTGCGCCATCTCCCAATCTGCAGACGTTCGAACAGGCATTCCTCTATCCGGGCACGGCATTTTTTGAGGGGGTTTCCTTGTCGGAGGGGCGTGGAACCACACAACCGTTTTTACTTTTGGGCGACCCCTCACTTCAACTCACCCGGCAACACCTGGCAAATCTTCAGCAGATTCCGGGACTTTTTGTAGAGCAGACGACGTTTCGCCCGGTTACCATTCCTGGTGTAGCTTTCAAACCGAAACATGAGGGGCGTGAAGTACAGGGCATCCGGATTGAAATCAAAGACTATACCATCGACCCGGTTCGGGTTGGTCTGGCGGTGCTCGCTCAACTGTGGGATGCAACTGAAAACCCCGTGCAGATGGAATACTTATATCTGCTTTCCGGTTCCCGCGAGATCGACGGCACTCTGGCCGGCGACCAAGACCCCATGACCCTCGACTTCGGCAAAGAAATGTTCGAAGAAGCGCGAAAACCTTATCTCCTTTACGACTAAAATTGGCGTACTTCATGTGTTGTGCATCCTATAAAATAGGATAGATTTTTTGCGAAAAGTACCGAAAAATGGTACCTTTTGCGAAATATTACTCTTCTGATGCCAGAGCAAAATGAAATATCAATCAACCAATGGCTAGACAATTTAATGGCTAGAGGAGCCTATGGCTTTTCTAAAGACGATTTGCAGAATGAAATTCCAAGCTACTCTGATATCGCCATTAAAAGAGCCTTGAGTAGGCTGAGTACAAAAGGAAAAATAATATCCATTTACAAAGGATATTATCTGCTTATTCCACCCCAATACACTTCTAAAGGTATTCTGCCACCTGCTTTGTATTTAGATGCTTTTATGAAGCATTTGAATAGACCTTACTATGTTGGACTGCTCAATGCTGCTGCACTCCATGGTGCATCTCATCAACAGCCACAAGAGTATTTTGTAATGACTGATTTTCCAGTGATTCGTTCCACTCAGAAAAAGGGGCTTAAAATCAATTATATCAGTATTAAAGAATTGCCGGAATCTTTGATTGAAAAAAGAAAAACGGAAGCAGGTTATCTAAACATTTCGAATGCGGCGCTTACAGCCTGTGACCTGATTCAATTTGAAAAACGTGTTGGTGGGCTAAATCGGGTAGCCACCGTACTAAATGAGTTAGTCGAAGTAGTCAAGCCTCGTGGTTTTAACAGTACACTTATAAAACATACCCATGTTACTGTATTGCAACGATTAGGTTATTTACTGGAAAATGTTTGCTTCAATGTAGAATTGGCAGACGCACTATATGAATGTATGAAACAGGAAGAGCTGAACGTATTCCGTATTCCATTGAAGGCATCCAAAAACACCAAAGGCTCTTCTTCCGACAATCGTTGGAAGGTGGTTGTTAACACGGAAATTGAACTAGACGAATGATTCCGCAGGCTTACATATTGATGAATCTTCGGTAAAACCCAGAAGAGATGGAACTCAGATCATCTGCCGTTTTGATTCGGAATTTCCACCATCGATAAAGCTCAGATTAAAAGTAGAAGCTAATACACGAGAACATTTTACGGTACTTGGACTGCTAAAATTCCCTTTTGAAGTGAAATCATCCTGGTTTAACGGAAGATGCAATCTAACTACCTATAACCTCGAAGAACTCCTTGGAACGAAACTAAGAGCACTCTACCAGCGCAGTAAAGGACGTGACCTATATGATATGTTTACAGCACTCAAACAGCAGCCAAACCTAGATAAAGAGAAACTATTGCATTGCTACCGGGAGTACATGAAATTCTCGGTAGAGAATCCACCATCCCCACGAGAATACATTTTAAATATGGAAGCCAAAATGCAAGACGATGAATTTCTAGGAGATACAACTGCTTTGCTTAGGCCAGAATTTCCCTTTGATGCCAACGAAGCATACGAACTAGTAAGAACTCAATTGATAGAGAAGATATGACCCGAGCTAAAAAACACACAGAAGTAGCCATCCTGCAACTACTTTACACCGTCCCGCTGCCGGCGCCACTCATAACA
>PZPG01000031.1:10205-23267 GCA_003045995.1 Bacteroidota bacterium | reverse complement strand
GATCAGCAAAATCAGCAACAGAATCAGGATCAACAGAACCAGCAGCAAGACCAACAGAATCAGAGCCAGCAAGATCAGCAGCAAGATCAAGACTCCTCGTCTGCTCCTCCACAGCAAAGTGGAAGCTCAGCGAGTGGAAAGCCGGAACAAATTTCAAAGGAGGAAGCAGAAAACCTGCTGAAAGCACTGGAACAACTCGAGAAGAGCATACTCAAGAACCGAAAAAAAGCGTCTGAGGAGCCTGTAACCAATGAGAAGGATTGGTAATCGCATAATCGGATCGATGATGACGGCGAGTTCGTTACTACCGGAGAGATCATTGCTTCCGGGTAATCAGCATCGATGGGGATTCTTTGAGAAATCCGGTGCTGTATGGTTTTTGGTTGTGTTCTGGTTCTTCATTTCCGGAGTCGCAAACCTTTACGCGCAGTCCGTTCAAGTGAGTGCAAGTGCATCAGCATCGGACCTGTTCTACGGGGATAGTTTTCGCCTCACCATTGAGGTGACCAGTACGGGATCGATTGAAGCAGACCCGCCCGATATGCCGGATCTGGTTGCGTTCCGATATCAATCCAAAATCCCGTCGCGCGGCTCGCGAATCTCGATTGTAAATGGTGCTACCACCCGAAGTGTAACCTTTACCTATGTGCTTACTGCGATCCGGGAAGGCAATCACATCATCCCGCCCCTTGATATAAATGTGAACAATCAGTGGATGAAAACACAGCCGATTTCGATTCGGGTTGTTCGGCAAGGTGCTGTGAATTCGCAGGGCGAAGTGCAGTTGCCGTCCATTTTTGTTGCGCTCGAACCGGCAGTGAAAGATCCGGTCGTGGGGCAGCAGGTATTAACGGAGGTGGTTCTCTATTTTAAAGATCAGATTGAGGTGACCTCATTTCGGCCCGGTTCCGGATGGCAACCCGATTCGTTTTGGAAGGAGGATCTGGAAAGTTTGGAGCAACCCCGGGCGGAGTCGACCATTTATAAAGGGCAGCGCTATCGCAAGGCGACGCTTCTGAGGTATGCACTATTCCCGTCGTTAAGCGGAACCCTGGAACTACCTCCATTCCCATTGACGCTCACGATTCGGGATCGGACATCGCGCAACGATCCGTTTGGTAATTTTTTTGGTAGGGCTAACTCGATGAATATGGAGGTGTTGAGTGAGCCGGTTACGTTGCAAGTGCGGCCGATGCCTTCGGTTCTTGAGGATGCAATTGAGATCTATGCAGTGGGAACCCTACAGATGAATCGATCTATTTCGAAGACCACCGCTGTGGTTGGGGAATCGATTGAATTGATTACCACCATTGAAGGCGCAGGCAATATCCCTTTGATTAACCGGCCGGAATATGCAATTCCGGAGCAGTTTGATATGTTTAATCCCCGCGAGATTTCCAACTTGGAGCGGAAGGGAACTACCATACAAGGGAAAAAGCAGTTTACCGAGTTTTTGATTCCACGAGCGCCCGGTGAATTTACAATCCCAGCAGAGCGGCTGGCTTTTTACAATCCGGAAACCCGAGAGATGCAGTACGTGACGGTTCCTTCGATTCCACTGACCGTTCGCTCGGCTCCCAGTTTGCTGGCAGGTTCGGAGAGTGGTTCCGGAGTTGCTCTGAGGCCGGTTCGTGGGCTGGCGATTTGGCACTATGGGGAGCGGGTGCCTGTGTTCCGTAGCTGGTGGTTTTGGGTCCTGACGGTGCTACCGTTAGCCAGTTTGGTGGTTGCCTGGCGGGTTCGGAGTGTACAAGATCGGTTCCAAAACGACCGAACCTACCGGCGGAGGCATCAGGCCGGGAAAAAAGCGTTACGGCATCTGGCGGATGCACGGGCATTTGCCGGTCGGGGAGAGGGGAAAGAAGCGTATCGAAGCATCGAAAAGGGACTGGCGGGATATATCTCCGATCAGCTGAATTTACCGGAAGCCGGTTTATCGGCAGAGGATCTGTTAAGCAAATTGCCGGAACTTGTGGACTCGGAAACCCGGCGCGCTCTGAAAATATTGCTAGACCGCTGTACGAGTATTGGTTATGCTCCACCGGGCACCGTAGAGGAGACTCTGTCGGATGTGAGCGAAGCAGATGCATTGTTAAAAAAACTGCAAGGGTGGCTGTCATGAGTAGGCTGAACACCGGAACTTGGGTAAAACCGTGCCAAAGGTTTCTGCTAGTAATGCTGGGGTGTTTGTTCGCCATTGCAGGACCCGTGATTGCGCAGCAGGCAGATTTTGAGAGGGCGACTGCTCTGCTCGACAAAGGTGAATATCCAGCGGCGATCGCCATTCTGGACTCCATTGAAACAGCAGGGTACCGGTCTGGGGCACTCTATATCAATGCCGGTGTGGCGTACAGTGGTATCAACGACCAGGGAATGGCTAAATACTATTTCCTGAAGGCCCAACTTTTCGAAGAAACAGAAGACGCTGCGGCAGCATCCCTGCGCTACCTGGAAGAGCGCTTTACACATCGATCAGCGATCCTTCCCGAACTCCCCTGGCAGCGGTTGCTGAATTTCCTGTCCGGAATCTTCGGAACTAACGGCCTGTTTTGGGTGGCGCTCCTGTTTCTTTATTTTGCTTCGGCTGGATGGGCGGGCTACTGGTTCCTTCAAACCCATTGGATCCGCTATGTCTCTTTTGCCTCTGCTGGAGTGATGTTTGTCTGTCTACTGCTGGCGGTTGCGATCTATGGTCAGTACCAGCGCTATGATACCGGGGTGATGACGGGAAACCAGGCCGATGTCTATGCCGGCCCATCGCGAGATTCAGAACAGATCAGTACGGCATACAAAGGATATGTGATGCAGATCGACTGGGCCACTAGCAACGACTTGGTCACCGGTAATGATTTGGCTACCGGCAATGACTCGGCTACCGGTTTAGAGCAAAAGGTTGACGAGGAGCTTGGAGGTAACGTGGAACAGGGAAGTATCGTGGAGCAGAGAGGCAACATGGAGCAGGGCGACCACAAACAGGAATCCGGGAAATGGGCGTATGTGCGCCTTCAGAATGGTCAGCAAGGCTGGATTTCGGTGGAAGAACTAGTCTGGTTTGATCCGCTGGACGTCCGCTAACTACGTAATCAACCCTCCAAACATCATTCCAGACCAATTTTCTCCACAGCCCGAAAACGAATCTCATCACCCCGAAAAGAGATCCAAAAAATCCTTAAAACCCAGGAAAATTATATGAGCAAACGCCGAAACAAAGAAAAATCGATCGCCCTGATCGTTGCGACGCTAGCGTCCACCCTCCTTCTTACGACGCTGCCGGACGCTTCCATCGATTTTACCAGCCCGCAGTTTCTGATCCTCTGGTCGCTGCCTGGACTTACGGCATCGTTTGTGATCTATCTCTATTTTAACCTGAATAAGGGTGATGTGATTGGCATTTTTGTGATTGGATATATGCTGGCTACTACCTTCCAATTTGTGTTTGATGTGATTGTGAATAATTATACGCACAGCAATTTGTCGCTCTCCCTGCTGATTGCCATGCTTGTGGGAGCCGTTTCCGGTTGGGCAGGAACATCGGCGTGGAATCTTTTGCGCCGTCGGGCAGCAGCTCCAAAAAAACCGGTACGAAAAGGGAAGCGCTAATTCATCCTCTTTTCCAATACTTTTTATTCTGATTTGATTATATTCAAACGCTGTGATGTCCGGCATGCCCCGGTTGGCACAGCTGAACGCCCCGAAAATGATCTTTTGGTGTGGCAAATCGGCGATTCTCTATGAAAAAAGAGCTTTTCAATCCTTTATACTGGAAGCGCTCCCTACTCATGTCCTTTCTGGGTCTTGGGTTGGCCGTATGGTTTCTGTTTTTTGATACGTACAGCCTCCTGACCCGTGTGCAGCTGGAGTGGCGGAAAACCGAGCTTATCGAGGAGAAGCAGCAACTGGATGCAAGGGCGCAGCAGCTTCGTCAGGAGCTTGAGGAACTGGCTAAAGAGGATCAGGGATTAGAAAAAATCGCTCGGGAAGAGTATGGCATGAAGAAGCCCGGTGAAACGGTGTACAAAATTGAAAAACCCGATCGGTGATGCTGATCGGTGATGATATGGAGCAAAAGGAAGCCTGTGCTTCGTGAAAAACGTTCCTTACATAAAGTTCATAACAATAGAGTTGACAACATATAATCGTAACTGAAACCTGTCCGGATGATTGCAGTTGGTATTGATATAGGCGGTACAAATATTAAATTGGGGTTGGTTGATAAGAATGCCGGCTTTTTGGAAAAAACTTCCTTCTCTACGGAGGCCAGGAAGGGCAAAGTGTACATGTTTGATAAGATTGGCGAGAAGATTCACGAACTGCTGGCAGAGTACCCGCAGACTCCCGTTGGAATTGGAGTTGGGATTCCCGGCATGGTAAGCCTCGACCGAAGCACGGTCAAGAGCCCGCCCAATCTTCCCGGCTGGAGCATCGAAAACGTTGCTCATGAGATTCAGAACCGCATTGATCTGCCCTGTGTGATCGAAAACGATGCCAATGTGGCAGCGCTTGGGTCTGCGTTTTATGGCGCCGGTAAGCCGTATGATCATTTTATCATGCTTACGCTGGGAACCGGCGTAGGTGGTGGGATTGTGATTGGAAAAAAACTCTATCGCGGGACGACTGGCGCGGCGGCGGAATTGGGGCATGTGCTCATCGATTACAAAGGTGCCGAGTCCAACAGCAACACGCGTGGGGGCATCGAGGCATACCTTGGGCAACGATTCATTAGCCGTCGAGCGGCAGCCGAAATCAAAAAACACCCGGATAACCCACTTTATAAGCAGTTCAGCAGCGATTTTAACGAGTTGGAACCGTTGGATCTAACGCAGGCGGCAAACAAAGGGAACACACTGGCCATTGAAATCCTGGCCAATGCCGGAGAGATGCTGGGGTACGCGATTGTGAACTATATTCACATGCTCGACATTCGGAAAATTGTGCTTTCCGGTGGGGTGGCAAATGCCGGAAAATGGATTATCGAGCCGGCGAAAAAATCGGCACTGAACTACCTTATGCCACCGTTTCATGACGACTTTGAGATCATTATCGAGCGTTTGGGCAATGATGCTGCAATGCTTGGGGCTGCAGCACTTGCATTCGAAGTGTTCAGTTAAGTCGCCCTGCCATGGAACCCCCCAGGCACAAACCGGTCTTTTATTTTCTTTTCTTGTTGATGGGGTTCCTGATGCGGTGCAGTTTGGCCGGTGCCGTTGCGCCTGAGAACACTTTCTCGAATACCTACTTGCATACAGTGGATGAGAAAACAACGACAGTGGATGAGGACACAACGACATCGGGTCCACCAGCTCGACGTCCTGTCCCTCCCCAAAATCCGGCCAATAGGGATTCCGTCCGCGTCGGTGGAGGAACCATACAGGATGGGACCAGAAATACTGACAGGACAGCCGCAGAGAACGGACGCACTACCGCGGAAAACGGTCGTATTCCTTCGGAAGGCGGTCGCTCGTCCGAGTCCGGTAACCGGCCTCCGCCCGGGGGCGCAGCCGCACCCGCCATAAGCGGGCGCGACGCCGTACGATTCCAAGCCCGCGACTCCCTCACCTTCCGCCTCACCCCCACCCGCCTCGGCACCCTCCACGGCACCGCAACCGTATCGTACGACAAAGGCTCGCTCGAAGCCGGCGCCATCACCCTCGACCTCAACCAAAGCCAAGTCGAAGCCACCTCCCCCACCCAAACCGACACGCTCGCCTTCCCGCGGCTGCGCCAAGGCTCCACCGACCTTCGAAGCCGGCGCATCCTCTACAACTTCGACACCGGAAAAGGGAAATTCGAGGCAGCCGAAGCCAAAGTCGATCAGGGACATGTCATCGGAAAGGCCGTCAAAAACATCTCCGACACCGAGGTCTTCATCAAAGATGCCGTCTACTCCAGCTGCCCGCCCGACTACATGTATTACTACATCAAAGCCGACCGTATGAAGATCGTGGACGAGGAGGAGGTTTTCTTCACCAACGCCCGGCTCTACATCCTCGACATCCCCTATCCCCTCGTGTTCCCGTTCGGTTACATCCCGGCCGGCATCGAAACCCGAAAATCGGGGCTGCTCGAACCCACTTACCTGTTTCAGAATACCTCCTCCCGCGGCCTTGGGATCCAAAACATCGGTTGGTTTCAGTATATCAACGATTATCTCACCGGGCAGACCTCGTTCGATCTGTTCACCTCCGGATCCTACTATAACGACACGCGCCTTCAATACCGCTTCTCCGATCAATTCAGTGGGTCTATCACCCTTGGGTTTTCGAATGAACGAGGCCTGGAGTCCACCGATCCCGACTTCAGCGAAACGAAAAGCCGACGACTCTCGATCTCGCACAATCAGCAGATCAACCCGTTTTCGTCGCTCACGGCAAACATCAACCTGAACACCTCCAACTTTTTTCAGCAGAATTCGTACGACCTGGACGAGCGGGTGCAAACCAGCAGTACGTCACGGCTGTCCTACCGGTACAATCACCCCGAAGGAGCGTACAACTTTACGATCGCCTCCAACCTGAACCAGCAGTTTGCCACCGGATCTGCGCGATGGACCGGACCGGATCTCAACTTCACACTTCGCCAGTTTAATCCGTTCGAGTCGTGGGGGGAGGACGCATCCGATAACGCCTGGTATCAAAAGATCTCCGTATCCTACCGAAATAACTTCCGCTCCAACTACAATTTCCAGCCGCTCGACGGCACGGATAGTCCGTACGACTGGTTCGAATCCCTGCTGGATCCGGCCAAATATGAAGAGGCCACCGGCAACGATCGCCATCTGCAATTCGGCTTCATTCAAAAAGCGCAGATCCGGGCCGGCCAGCTTATCCCGAGCCGTTATCTTAATGTGAGCGCCAACATCGACATCAACGAGTACTGGTATCCCTCTACGTCCCGCCGTGTTTTCAATCCCGAGGAGAACAACGTTGAAACCTTCCGCGAAAATGGCTTTGCAACTGCCCGGGATTTCAACGCCTCGCTCGCCTTCTCCACAACTCTCTACGGAATGTCCGAAATCAGCGTCGGCTCATATGAAGGTCTTCGCCATACGATGCGCCCCAATATCAGTTTTGGTTTTCGGCCCGATTTCTCAAGCGAACGATGGGGATTTTACGAAGAGGTACAGACCGATACACTTGGCAATACCCGTTTGTTTTCTCGGTTTGATCGGGAAGTTTTTGGGGGACCGCCAGCAACCGAGCAGCGGGCGATCTCTTTTGGTATCAACAACGTCATCGAAACAAAACATGTACGGCGTGACACCACCGGCGAAATGACTGCCACCAAAGTGAAGCTGATCGAGAGTTTATCGGTGAATGGGAGCTACAATTTTGCGGTCGACAGTTTGCGGTTTAGCCAGATCAACGTATCGATGTCTTCCCGGTTTATCGAAGGGGTTCGAATTCAGGCGAGCGCGAGGTACTCTCTCTATGACCGCAACGAAAACGGGCGGGAGATCAACCAGCTGCTTTGGCTGCAGGATGGACCCCGCATTGCACAGCCACTCAACTACCGGTTCAGTATATCAACCAGTTTTGAGGGTGGATCGTCCTACGCAAACATAAAAACGCCGCCCTACCGACCGTATGACCCATTCGATCAGACCTATTTTTCCCCGGTGGATGTGCTGTTTAACCGGGAGCCCGTGCGACCGCTTCGAACCCCATGGCGGTTTTCGCTGGACTTCAGCTATAGTTGGACCTATCAGTTTGGCCAGCCGGCCCGAAAGAGTGCACAGTTGCAGGCGGGTAACATCTCCTTTCGTCTCACGCCAAAGTGGAGTGTACGTACCCGGCTGGGATACGATTTTATCGAGAAAGAACTTACCCCGTCGCAATTCAGTTTCAATCGCGAAATGGAGTGCTGGAACCTCTCCTTCGAACTAAGCCCTTTTGGCGATTTTCAATATTACTCGTTCCGATTGTCCCTCAATATGAGCCAGGTGCAAAGCTTGTTCCAGAAACTACCGGGACTCAATAACCTCGAGCGAAGCTCCAACACCACCGGAAGGCCCCCGCGATTCTGACAGCTCTATGAGTAAGGGCGTGACGCCAGACGGAGCACGTCACGCAAAGCATACCATCATCAACCCCGTAGTTTTTTCATGTACTTGATGATGTACTTCCCAAACATATCAAATTCCAGATTCACCAGATCTCCCTCCTGTTTCTCCTTGAGATTCGTGAAATCCCATGTATAGGGAATAATCGCCACCACAAACCGGGGACGCAGTGTGCCTTTATCCGCACCATCTGCACCCACACCTGCACGCTCTCCCGCGCCCGAACCCACACCTACACGCTCTCCTGCGCCCGCGCCTTCACCTTCACCTTCACCTTCACCTTCACCCAAACCAATCGTCCTCGCAACCGTCAGGCTGATTCCATCAACCGCAATACTCCCCCGATCCACAATATAATCATCAAACGCTTCCGGATAACTGATCTCCACCAGCAGATCGGCACCATCCTGAGTGACACGCTCAATCGCCCCCACCGTATCCACGTGCCCCTGCACAATGTGCCCCTCGATCGCCTTTTCAAGTGTGAGAGAACGCTCCAGATTCACAGCCATCCCCTCCTTCAATGAGCCGAGTGATGTTTTTCGCAACGTTTCCTGCACACACTGTACCCGAAACGTTTGCGCATCAAAATCCACCGCGGTGAGGCACACTCCATTTACCGCAATACTCTCGTCGATATGTACATCCCCCGCAAACGAACAAGCGATCGTAAGTTCCTGCCCACCTTGAATCGGTTGAAGCTTTTTTAGAGTACCAGTTTCTGAAACAATGCCTGTAAACATGATTGGGGTGATTTACATTAGTGTGATGGGTGATATGCAACCTGCTCTGTCACAAATCGGCAGTCAACAGCATATCACTACCGACTTGTGTCCAGGTGTAGCGGTCAAACGGCCGAACATCTTCCATGTGAATGAGGCCAAGTCCAAGCACTGATTTGGTGCCCCCACCCAGTAATTTAGGCGCGATAAACATCTGCAACCGATCCGCAAGACCCTGACGAAGCAGTGCGGTAGATAATTGCTGTCCTCCCTCCACCAGGATCGAGTGAATCCCTCGCTTGGCAAGTTCCTTCATCGCCTGCCGCAAGTCGGTATGTCCGTTTCGGCGATCTACAACAATGGTTTCGCCACGAAAATAGTTCGGGGTCAGCAGGTTCAGCATCGGATCGCCAAGCCCCGCTGCTTTCTCTTTTTGATAGGTGATGATGATGGTTTTCTCTTCGTACTGATCGGACAACAAATTCAGATGAGGCTGCAGATCCAGTGGCCCGTCAATCACCACCCGCCTGGGCTGCCGGCCCTCGACATCCCGAACCGTCAGAGATGGGTTGTCTGTTTCAGCGGTTTGACGACCCACCATTACGGCATCGTTTTCTGCGCGCCACCGATGTACTCTCTTCCTGGACTCTTTGCAGCTGATCCACTTCGACATACCATCTGGTGCTGCGATATACCCATCCGCCGTCTGAGCAATTTTCAGGGTCACAAACGGACGATCTGTTGCAAGAACGTGCAACCACACCTCATTGAGTTTCTCCGCCTCCTCTTCCAGAAGCCCCACCTCCACCTCAAAGCCGGCCTTTCGAAGCCTTGCAATTCCTTTGCCGTTTACCTTTCGGGTTGGGTCTTTCATAGCGATCACCACCCGCTGGAGAGGAAGTGCCGCAAGCATATCAGCACAAGGGGGAGTTTTACCGTGATGAGAACACGGCTCGAGCGTAACATACACCACCGCACCTTCTAACTTTTCCCGATCGCTGACCGCTTCTACAGCGTTCACCTCGGCATGAGCTTTTCCTGCACGCTCATGATATCCCTCCCCGATCACCTCTCCCTCTTTTGAGACGATCACACAGCCAACCATCGGATTGGGTGCCGTGTACCCTTTTGCCTTTGCAGCAAGGCTAAGGGCACGCTGCATCCAGATGTGATCGGCTTTTTCAGCCATGTTATTCGTTTATCCTGTAAACCTTACCGCAACACCAGAGAGCGGAAGTCCTTGATCTTTGCTTCCTCTTTCAGCTGATCGATGAAATTTGCATTAAATGCATTCACCCGCTGTTGCTCCAATCGAGTGGAAATTCGCTGTACATCGGAGTCGGTAATCGCTTCTGCATCCGCCCAGGTAAACTCATCTACAACCGCAACATACACCGCGTTTTGACCAGCAATCGAGCCGGAAAGCACGCCCTGCTCCATTTGGAAGAACGAACCAACAACCTCAGGCTCACGACCGCCACCTGGAAGATTGGTACCCCCCATGCGAATGTCATTTCCTTCCTGAATATCCTGATCAACCATTTCATCGAGCTCTTCAATCGTGGACACGCCCGCAAGCATACCCTGCACACGCTCCTGCAACATCTCTCGTCGCTTATCATTCTTCAGCAGTGCGTCTACCTGCTCACGCACTTCATCCAGCGGACGAGTTCCTGCCGGTGTGGTTTCCAGCAACTGAACAACCAAAAACCTATCTGAGAGTTCGATCGGCTCAGTAATATCGTTGCGATCCATCTTCTCCAGCTCACCCATCAGCTGTTGGCTCACCCCGATACCCGGAACAAACTGGCTGCCTTTGGTCGCCGATCCAACCTGAACTACAAGTTCCCGACGATCTGCTTCATCCTGGAAATCATCCTCAGATGCATAAAATTCAAATTCCCGTGCCTGCTCGGCCAGGGCATCCACCGTTCCAACCGGATCGGGGACCACTCGATAGGTCATTACAGCATACTTAATGCCATCCCGGTTTTCGTCCACTTTTTTCAGCAAGTGCGGGTTTCCATTGATCATGCGCAGATCGGACACCTCTCCTACAGCAAGATCCGCCACAAACCGGAAATTCTCCTGGATCTCATCTTCGGGAACAAATTCATCCGTAAAAGGCACATCCGACTGGTTCAGCTCCAGAAACTCAGCAACATCCTCTGCACGCGCAAACCCATCGGCCAGACGCTCAATGTCGCGGATCGTATTCAATGTATCTGTTTCGGTCGGCCGGATATCCCATGAAACATACCGGAACTGATACGTTTCTTCGCGCTGGAACCGGTTGCTATTCTCACGATGGTATGCCCGCAACTCCTCTTCCGAATTGTTTAGCAGACTGTCGGGAATCTCAATGAAAGGAAATCGAATAAATCGCACATCGGCAAACGTGTTTTCATTCACAAATTCCTGCTCAATCTCCAACTGCGTTGGCTTCATCCCGGCCATGATAAAATTGTTGAGCTTCTCCTGCCGACGGGTTTGTCGCAGCTGATCCTCCACAACCACCCAAATCTCCTGATTTTCTGGCGCTTCAATCGCTGCTCGTAAAGCCACGCGATCGATATTGCCCTCCTCATCCGCAAACTGATCGCGGATAAACTGGACCGGATCATCCCCCAGAATCATCTCACCAACCTCCTCATCGGTGACCGTGATGCCGAGTGCATCCATCTTTTGCCGCATCAGCTCGGCAGCCACCAAATCATCCCAGGCTCGCTGCTCAAACCCGGCTCGAATCTCGGACGTAAGCGCATCGGTTGACTGCCGGTTGAACTGCTCCGTATAATACGCTACCCGCTCATTGTAATCGTCAAACGTAATCGGAACACCGTTCACCTCCCCCATCGACTGCGGGCCGGCACCGATCGCATCAAACACCTGCGTATCTGCCATAACCCATAAAAAACCGAACGAAAAGATGAGTATCCACAAAATTGATGCGGTACTGTTCCTCATTTTTTCCATGACACCCATAAAAAACCTCTACCTCAATAAATTAACCTTTCAATGAAAATGTTTCGCACTTCAATTAATGCACCTCAAAACCGAGATGTACTGAACCTGTGAAGATACGATAAGACTTCCTGAACAGCAACGAACCAGACGGGATTTAAATTTTCTATCTTTGTCAAAAAGTTGCACCTTTCCACACGTTTTATGTTTGCACAGTCGTTCCCATTGTTACTGACATTCCCACTGTAGTTTCCATTGCCATACCCATTCCGATCGAGTGAGCCCATGCATCCACAGCAGTATCCATCCATGAACGCATTAGCCCTTTTTTTCCTGTTTCTTTTCGGGTTGATGGGAATTGCACCCCGGTCCTCGCAGGCACAACAGGCGGAAAGTGTCTACCGGTTTTTGTTACTCGATTCCCATGCTCGGTCGGCCGCCCTTGGAGGTGCCCATCCAGCCATCCCAGATGCAGACTACTCCCTCTTTCATGTCAACCCAGCCTTTTTGGCTAATTCCGCGTCCCGCTCGTTCCATACCTCCTACATCAATCATCTGGACGATATCCAATACCTTACTGCATCTACACAACTTCGCGGAGGAGCGATCCTGCAATCCCTTCCTGTGCATCTTCCTCCATTGGCTCTTTCGGTACGAGCCATTCACTACGGTGACTTAGCCGGATACGATGAAACCGGAGCTGAAACCGGTTCCCTGTCAGCCGGAGAAATTGCCTTTAGCGCTGGCATGGGCGACTGGCTCCACAAACAGATTGCATGGGGTGTATCCGCCACCTACATCCATTCCGGACTGGCGGGATATCGATCATCCGGAATCGTTTTTTCAGGCGGGCTACACAGGATCTCAACTGACGGAAAAACATCCTTAGGTCTAACCGTGTTAAATGCTGGCACCCAGATCACCGCCTATCATCAAACCCACGAACCGATGCCTCTTCAGATTCATGCCGGAGTAAGCCAGCGCCTCGAGTACCTGCCACTTCGCTATTTCATCACGGCGCGTCTTCGACCCGGCGACGACCTCCGCACTGCAACAGAGGAATCCCTTACCATAGCCGACCAGATTGCACGATCGATGCTGGTTGGCGGTGAAATCTATTTTGGTGAGGCGGTTACACTCCGTCTCGGATATGATTATCTTCAGGGGCAACAAACCGGTACCGGAAAGCGAATCGACACCGCCGGACTGCACGGTGGCGTGGGGATTCACCTGAAACGGCTGGATCTCCATCTGGCCCGTACCTCACTTAGTGATATGGGCGGAGTGTTGCAGTTAAGTGTTTTATACCGGCTCTGA
>PZPG01000031.1:3391-10160 GCA_003045995.1 Bacteroidota bacterium | reverse complement strand
TTACGAAAACGACATTTGCATGATACGATATTTTACATCTGGCGAGTCACATGGCCCATCCCTCACCGGAATTGTTGAAGGGATGCCGGCAGGCGTTCAAATCACAGAAGATGCCATTGCGTTTCATCTGGCACGCAGGCAACAGGGGTATGGACGCGGTGGACGCATGGCCTTCGAAAAAGACCGGGCAACAATACAGTCGGGAGTACGATTTGGCGAAACAACGGGAGCGCCAATCGCATTGAGCATGGAAAATCGGGCATACCTGAAGGATGACAGCCAGTGGCCAAAGGTGATGGCAAAAGAGGGAACCGGAGAAGGTATCGAGAAAATCACCCTGCCAAGACCCGGACATGCAGACTTAACCGGGGTTCAAAAGTATCGGTTTGATGATATTCGCCCCGTGATTGAGCGATCGAGTGCCAGGGAAACCGCCATGCGGGTTGCCTGCTGCACGCTGGCACGGTTGTTTTTGAAAGAACTCGGAATTGAGATCGGAGGACACATGCTTACGATCGGATCGGCCGGATACGAATCGTGGGATCAGGTGCGGGAGATGACGGCAGGTTTTCTGGAAAGACGCGGGACGATAGCAGCGGGTTTGGAGACCGCATCGGGCACACAGACAGCAGCGGGTTTGGAGACCGCATCGGGCACACAGACCGCATCAGGCACACAGACCGCATGGGGTGCAGAAGCCCTCATGCACAAAGCAGACGAATCGGATGTCCGATGCCTGGACTCAACCATCGGCGAAGCGATGCGGGAGGAGATCAAGCGGATCCGGAAGGCGGGCAGTTCGTTGGGCGGCATCTATGAAATCGTGGTCACTGGCTTACCGGCCGGCCTGGGCAGTTACGTACATTACGACCGAAAGCTCGACGGGCTCCTGGCGCAAGCCATCCTAAGTACACAGGCCATGAAAGGCGTAGAATTTGGTCTCGGGTTCGAATCGGGGCGACGGCCGGGCCATGAAGTACACGACGAAATTGTGTATGGGGATGGGCACCCGGGAGAAAACGGCAACGAAAATAGCAAAGGAAACTCCCGGTCCTTCGGTCGCAGTTCCGACAAATCGGGCGGACTCGAAGGTGGCATGACCACCGGGATGCCACTCATCCTCCGCGGCGTCATGAAACCGATCCCCACGATGCTGAAACCCCTTCAAACCGTAGACATCGAAACCAAAACCGCACAACCCACACGCTACGAACGATCGGACGTTTGTGCTGCCCCCCGAGCCATTGTCGTGGCCGAAAGTGTCATTGCTCCCGTGCTGGCCAATGCGATCCTGGAGAAATTTGGCGGCGATTCGATGGACGAAATCCGCGAGCGCTTTTCCGATATGCCCACATGAGGATCCACAAACGAAAGACCGAACCCCATCAACCCGAATAAAACAAACCCTATGAAAAAAGACCCGGTACCCCTGCTTGCGATGCGCGTGAGACAAGATCCGGACGACCTTTTTTCCCGGTTTGCCCTGGCCCTCGAGCTCTTAAAACGGGATCAGCCCGGCAAAGCAAAAACCCTGTTCCGATCGATCCTGGACAAAGATCCGGCGATGGTTGGCGCCTATTATCACCTGGGCAAGACGCTGGAGCGGCTCGGGGATCAGACGGAGGCGCGAAATGTCTATCAAGAGGGCATCACGCAGGCGGAAAAAGTGGAAAATCATCACGCAAAAAACGAACTTTCCGAGGCGCTAACGATACTGGACATCGAAATGGAGGAGGAATCATGAGAAACCTATTTTTTATCGGGTTGATGGGAATGCTATTTGGGCTAGGTATTGCACCCGGGCATGGGGCGAAAGGAGTGGTTTTGAGCACGGAGATCTGGGACCTACAGGAGAAGCCCACCCATACCGTAAAATCGGGAGAAACGCTGTTTCAGATTTCGCGGATGTACAACGTAGCCGTGAATGACTTACGAAAATGGAATCAATTGCAATCGGATCAGCTGAGTGTGGGACAGATCCTTCGGGTTGTCGCGCCCGAGCAGGTTGACGTAGCGGGACAACGTGGTGGCAGGACAACGCATCTTGTGGCCCCGGGAGAAACCTTGTTTAGCATCTCCAAAATGTATGGTGTAACGGTGGCCGAGCTACGGGCGTGGAATGAGTTGCAGGGAAGCGATCTGGCGGTTGGGCAGGAGCTACTGATTGAGCAAGCTGATGGTAGCGCTGGGGGTGCGGATAGCGTAGGGGGTGCGGTTAGTGCTGGCGGTGCGGATAATGTAGGCGGTGCAGTTAATGCTGGGGGTGCGGATCGCCCACCTGCCGAGCAATCAACGGAATCGATCCTGGAATCTGGGGAGGAGCTTCAGAAAACCCGGTTTCATACGGTGAAGAGCGGAGAAACGCTTACGTCGATCGCCCGGATGTATGACATGACGGTGACCGAATTGCGGCGCCTCAATGATAAGACATCCGACCGCCTCGGCATCGGGCAGCGACTAGTCGTTCATGAAATCGTCACCGCGCCGCCGAGCGTGTCCGAAGATGTATCCAAATCAACCCCTCAGGGAATGTTTACTCTTTATACTGTGCAGCGTGGCGAGTCGGTAGAAACGCTACTTGAACGATTTGAACTGAGCCTGCGCCAGCTGCAAGCACTCAACCCGGATACAGATCTCAATGAAATTCGGCCTGGGCGGCAGCTCACGATTCTCCTGCCACCCAGTAAAACCTTCCCGAACCCGTACCTGAGAGACAGCAATATCGAATCGATGGGCAGCATCTGGGTATTTCCTTATGAAGATGGTGAACGAGCCAATACGACCACGTCCGGCGAACTCTATCATCCCGATGAGCTCACAGGAGCGCATGCGACCCTTCCGCTGGGCAGCGTGATCTTTATCCGATCGGAGAAAACAGACCGAAGCAGTTTTGTACGGATCAACGACCGTCATACGGAAAAGGGCCTGAAGTTATCCGGGCGTGCCTTTGATGTGCTAAAGCTGGAGAGTGTTCCGGAGAATGAGAGGATGGTAACGATTCTACTGGATCTGTAAAGCACCGTTTGTGTAAAGCACCTCTTGTGTAAAGCACCCCTGGTAATCCTGCTCCCCTCTCAATTTTACGGCACGGATCTGGCAAGGGTCTGGGGCGCGGACGCATCAACCCGAAAAAAAAGAGGCCCGTTGCGCTTCGCAGGAATCGATAAAACCGCGATTAGATCATCCAAACCGAGAATCATGGCCGATAAAGAGAGTCGGCTGAGAACGCGCCGCGGGATGATAGGATGCGAAACAAATCGTTTGGGTTCCGCGCGAATGTTAGGTATTTTAAATATAGGGATAGAAAAAAACATGGAGCGCCGGGGAAAGCGTTCCGATTTGGTATGATTTTTGTTCCTAGTTCGAAAGGAACAGATACGTATTGGTAGGGCACTGACGGTTACTGGCTGGATTGATAGATGCTGGCTGAACCGCCGGCTATTTTTTCGGAGCAGTGATCCGGACCTGATGGCGCCAATACATATTCACACGGGTAACCCACAAACGGGATGGCAGAGCTCACGCATAAAGAAGCAAAGAAGCAGCATGATTTCAGTGAGGAAATTTTGCCTCAACTGGATGCGCTGTACAATTTTGGCCTGCGATTAACCGCAGATCCCAATGACGCCGAGGATTTGGTGCAGGATACGATTGTAAAGGCGTATCGGTTTTTCAGCAGTTACGAAAAGGGGACGAATGCGAAGGCGTGGTTGTTCCGGATTCTGAAAAATTCGTACATCAACAATTATCGGAAGGAATCGAAGCGGCCGCAAGAGGTGGATTTTGATGAGGTAAGCACGTTTTACGAGACCATCCGGGATGAGCGGGTGGACACGTCGGATCTGGAGAGGAAGATGTTTCGGGAGTTGATTGATGATGATCTGGCGAAGGCGCTGGACGATATTCCGGAGGATTTTCGGACGGTGGTGTTGCTGTGCGATGTGGAAGATTTTACATACGAGGAGATCTCGAATATGCTGGATGTGCCGATCGGGACGATTCGGTCGCGGCTTCATCGGGGGCGGAACTTGCTGAAGGCGCAGTTGATGGATTACGCAAAAGAGAGAGGGTATTCCGAGAGCGAGGGGTGATGGTTACTCGGGTTGATGGTTACGTAGTGTGATTGCTTCCCGGGTTGATGGTTACGCAGTATGATTGCTACTCGGGTTGATGAGACACTTTTTGGGCTGGGAGCGGGATCTGAATCCTGAACGTTGTGCCTTGCCCGGGAGCGGTTTTGTAGATGCTAATCTTTCCGTTGTGGTAGGTTTCGATGATGCGGCGTGTTAAGCTAAGCCCAAGACCCCAGCCACGCTTTTTGGTGCTGTAGCCGGGTTTGAACACTTGTGAGACGGCCGATTTGGGGATGCCGCTGCCGTTGTCGATGATATCGATGATGAGGCGGTCGTTTTGCTCGGTTGCTTCGATGGTGATCCTCTTTTGCGGAGTGTCGGTAGCCCTTGCAGAGGTAGCTCTCGTCGAAGTAGCCCCAGCAGATGTAATCCCCACGGACGTAGCCCCCGCAGATGTAGCCCCCACGGACGTAGCCCCCTCGGATGTATCACCCTTCGACCCGGCTCCCGCAGGCAGTGCATCAATCGCATTTTTGATGAGATTCTCAAGCGCCCATTCGAAGAGTTGTGCGTTCAAGGCGGCGGGCCGGGTGATCTTGAGATCCGTTTCAAGTAAAATCTCCTGGCCGAACTGCGGAATCCGTCGCTCCATATACTCCACCACACGGCGAATGATCGGCTCGGGCCGCATCAACTTTAATTCCGCACTCGATCCGATCTTGTTGAACCGCTCAGCCACCGCCTCAATCCGGCTCACATCGTTTTCTGCCTCATAAATATACTGGTAGGAAACATCATCACCGCGACTGGAATCCTTCAGCAATTGAATCCAACCATACAAACTCGAAAGCGGTGTGCCAAGCTGATGCGCGGCCTCCTTCGCCATCCCCACCCAAAGGCTGGACTGCTCCGACCGGCTAATCGAACGAAACGTCACCACCCCGAGACCAATCAACAAAGCCAAAAGAGAAAACTGAATAAACGGTACATAGCGCAGAAACCGGATCGTATCACTCTCCCCAAAGTAGATGTACTGCGTCTGTCGCTGCTCCCCTTCGCCAAACGTGATGGTAATTGGTTCGTTCAGGGCTTCATAATCGCCGATCAGACCGGGTTGCACCTCCTCCTCCTCCAAAAACCGAAACTGAATAATGACCCCGGCACTGTCGGTCACAATCGTTGGAATCTCACTCGATGTGCCAACGATCAACTCTTCGATGATAAACTGCTGTGCGGCATCCTCCCCCACGTCGGACGAAGTAGCAACGTTCGCCGGATCGTTGCTAAATTCGAGCGCCTTTGCCCACAACTCAACCGCATTTCGTTCCTTCTCATTGAGCTCGCGGATGAGGGTTTGATTATACACAAAGGAAGCCGCAGCTAGAAGGCCAAGCAGTAGCAAAAGCAGAAGCTTGATCCACTGCGACGGCATCCCGCGAAAAAGCCCGTCCTTTGTAGACTTGCCTTGCACAGATCCACCCTGCATACGCCCACCCTGCGCAGACTTGCCCTTTGAGGCGCCGTATGTGGATCCACCGTGTAATGCGCTCTGCGTAGACCTACCCAGAAAGGACCTTTGTTCGCTGTTGGGTGTGCCTTCAGGCCGTGTCATCCCAGCCTCTATGCGGATTTCTTATGCTTCTCGTAGAGGGGCGGAGCCTTGTCGTCAATCGTTTCTCTCGTGATGGTACAGCGTTTGATGTTTTTCATCGACGGCAACACAAACATGATCTCAAGCATCACCTCCTCCAGAATCGAACGCAAACCCCGTGCGCCGGTTTTTCGCTTTCGGGCTAGTTCCACGATACGCCGGAGGGCGTCCTCCTCAAAAGCCAGCTCCACATCTTCAAACGCAAACAACTTCTGATACTGTCGCGTGATTGCGTTCTTGGGCTTCACCAAAATGTCGATCATCGCCTCCTCCGACAAAGCCTCCAAACCAGCAATCACGGGGATACGGCCGATCAGCTCGGGAATCAACCCGAATTTCTGAAGGTCCTCCGGCTCCACACGCGTAAAAATCGCCGGATCGTTTTTGTCGAACTTCACCTGATCCTGCGAATGAAACCCCATCGAGCTTACTGAAAGGCGACGGGCGATAATCTCCTCCAACCCGCTAAACGCCCCGCCACAGATAAACAGGATGTCGGTGGTATCGAGCTTAATAAAACTTTGTTCCGGATGCTTTCGCCCACCCTTCGGCGGAATGTTCGCCGTCGTTCCCTCCAAAATTTTCAACAGCGCCTGCTGCACACCCTCGCCAGAAACATCCCGCGTAATCGACGGATTGTCACTCTTCCGCGAAACCTTGTCCACCTCGTCGATATACACAATGCCATGCCGCGCCCGATCCACATCATAATCGGCGGCCTGCAAAAGACTCGTAAGAATACTCTCTACATCCTCGCCCACATACCCCGCCTCCGTCAACACCGTCGCATCGGCAATCGTAAACGGCACATCAATGATGTCGGCAAGCGTTTTCGCCAGCAACGTTTTGCCCGATCCGGTAGGTCCCAGCAACAGAATATTACTTTTTTCGATGAGCGTGTCATCAAAATCAAACGGGTTGATGGGAGAGCCATTCGGGCCCGAACCCCTTGAAGAACCCGCGCCAGTAGAACTCCCGCCACCGGAACCTGCACCCGCTCCACCAGTTTTATTCACACCATACTCATCCGCACCAGATCCGCCAG
>PZPG01000031.1:0-3329 GCA_003045995.1 Bacteroidota bacterium | reverse complement strand
CCCGACCCGCCCGGCATCGACGAAATTCTCTTGTAATGATTGTACACCGCAACGGCCAGCGCCTTCTTCGCCTCATCCTGACCAATCACAAACTCATCCAGACGAGCCTTAATCTGAATCGGCTTTAACGAAGAGCGGTACGTTCTCTGCCGCTTTTGAGACAACTGCTGAAGATCCGTCCGAATGATCCCGTTGGCGTCCTCCACACAATGATTGCAGATATATGCCTCCGTACCGGCGATCATCGAATCCACCTCCTTCCCACTCCGTCCGCAAAACGAACACCGTACCGTCGATTTATCGTTGCCTTTGCTCATGATTGTGTATTATTAACATCAAACGTATTTCACACCTATTTATCCCGGCGCATCACCTGATCCACAAGCCCGTACTTCACCGCCTCGTCCGCGCTCATCCAGTTGTTTCGGTCCGAATCCTTCATAATCTCGTCATGGGTCCGCCCGGAGTGATCCGCCAGGATTCGCGTAAGCTCATGTTTAATTCGCAGAATCTCCTTCGCCTCGATCTCGATATCACTGGCCTGCCCCTGCACCCCGCCCAGCGGTTGATGAATCATCACACGCGCATGCGGTAGCACATTTCGCTTACCCTTCTCTCCCGCCGTCAGCAGAACCGCGCCCATCGACGCCGCCATTCCGACACACGTAGTGGCTACATCACACCGAAGATACTGCATGGTATCGTAGATCGCGAGGCCCGCAGACACCACACCGCCCGGGCTGTTGATGTACAAGTTGATGTCCTTCTCGGGGTCTTCCGATTCCAAAAACAGCAGCTGCGCCACGATATTGCTGGCCACCGCGTCATTGATCGGCGTTCCGAGGATAATAATGCGGTCTTTCAGCAGCCGCGAGTAGATGTCGTATGCACGTTCGCCCCGGTTGGTGGTCTCCACAACCATCGGAATGAGGTTTGCCTGGGTCTCGAGAATGTCGTTGGTATCTGGCATCTGCACGATCGGTTGTTTGTTTCGGTTTGATGGGATAATCATTTGGGTTTGGGTCTATTTTGTTTTCTGTTCTTCGCTTTGCTCTTTGTTACGCTCTTCGCTTTTCTTCCGGTACGCGTCTTTGGAAAGCTCATTCAGCGAAACCACCTCCTCCAACTTTGCATAGAGTTTGTTTTCGCGGATGGATCGGCGCATCGGCTCCAGCATGGATGGATTTTGTGCAAAGTAACTCTTCATCTGATCGACTGGGATTCCGTACTTCGCAGCTTCCGTTTGTATATAGGTGTCGATGTCTTCCGGCTGGATCTCGATATCGTCGAATTTCTCGTATAGTTTGTCGCTAATGAACGCCCACTTGCCATCTTTCACCGCCTGATCCGCCAGGTTGGCCTTGTACTCTTCCGCGTTGAAATCCGGTGGCAGCTGCCCTTGGGACTGGCGCTTCAGATAATCGACGTAGTTTTCGAGAATCTGATCCTGCATCACTTCCGGCACAGCGATATCATGCGCCTCGGTGAGGGCGTTGACGACATCCTGCCGAAACAGATCCCCGGAACTCTGGTCGTAATACTGCTGGATCTGGCTCTTGATAAAACTGCGGAATTCATCCACGTTTTTGGCCTGATCGCGGGACTGCTCTTTTGCGAAGTCATCGGTGAGGTCCGGTGCCTTCATCTCTTCCGCTTTTTTGATCTGCACCCGGAAGTGATCGGTCTCTCCCTCCTCTTCCATTTTGATGTCGACGGTGTCGCCCACCTTTTTTCCGGTGAGATGGCTTTTGAAATCGGCTGCGCTCTCTTTTCGGAGATCGATCTTCTGATCCACTTCCGTTTCGCCTTCGATCGGCTCGCCCTCTTCGTTCAGTGACGTCACATCCGCTGTGATGCGACACTCTTCCGTGATCTCGCCCTCGATCTCGACCCAGTTTCCGTTTCGCTCAAGGGTACGCTGAATCTCCTCCTCTACCTCCTCGTCGGTCACATCATGCACCATTTTATCCACTGTAACCGTGCTGAGATCTGCCAGATCAAACTCTGGTTTGGCACCGGTTTTGAACGTGACCTTCAGTTCGTCATTTTCCCAGGTAAAATCGGTCATCTGCGATTCGCCCACCGGCTCGTATTGAGGCACAATGTCTCGTTCGTAGACGGTTTGAACATACTTGCCAATCTCCTCCCGCTCGATCTCGTCGCCGAAACGGCTTCGTATCATCCCGAGTGGAACATGGCCCGGCCGAAACCCGGGAAGTTGAATCTTGCGCTTGTACTTGCGGTACGCCTTGTCGAATGTTTCGGAAAGATCCTCTCTTGTGGCAATGATGGTAATCTCTTTATCTACGGAACTAAGGTCGTTTACTTGAATATCCAATGGTCGCTTCCTTTGATTTGGGGGGTTGACACGCGCGCCTACACCCTGTGGCGAAAACGCAATCGTTTACAGTCTCAAAAAATAGGGAAATTCCCCGAGAGTTGAAACGTTGAAGGAGAGGACAGATTGCCTTTCAACCATCGGTTTGTTCCAGTTTAAAACATGTCTGATTCATATCGCACTCGTTCTCTATCATTACGTAATTTTACAGCACTTTTCGCTACAAATTTTCAGAACCAAGTTAAGGCAACCTCAAGTTAGCCAAGGTAACCGCAAGTTCGCACCAGCATGCTCCGCAAGTCCGTGCCGTGGCCTCTTTGCGAATGAGTATCCGCAAGTTCGCATTGCAAGCGCACCCCGCAAGCCCGCGCTTCGGATCCTTGCCGAGTGAGCATCCGCATCAACCCGAACCAAACCCAAAAACCCTTCCCCCATGAAATCACACGAGATTGACTACAAAATTTATGGCGACGACATGCAGGTGGTGTCGATTGAGCTGGACCCGAACGAAACGGTGATCGCGGAGGCGGGATCGATGAACTGGATGGATCGCGATATCCGGTTTGAGGCGAAAATGGGGGATGGGATGGCGTTTTTGCACGCGGGTGGGACGGTCGTGGAGCGGGAGCTGAATAACGAGACGTTGCTGATCGACACGGGGTGTATTGTGGCGTTTACGCGGGGGCTGAATTATAGTATCGAGCGGGCCGGGAACTTGAAATCGATGGTGTTTGGTGGCGAGGGGCTGTTTTTGGCGACGATGCAGGGGGTTGGGAAGGTGTATTTACAGACGCTTCCGTTTTCGCGGCTGGCGGATCGGATTTTGAAGCATGCGCCGAAGGCGGGCGGGTCGGCGAAGGGCGAGGGGTCGGTGCTTGGCGGGGTTGGGCGGTTGCTAGATGGGATGTAGTGGGGAGTGGGAGTGGCTTGGTTACTCGTGACTGGTGAGGCGTTCAGGTATGTTGTGGAGTTGCGGAGTTGTGGCTGTGCG
>PZPG01000008.1 GCA_003045995.1 Bacteroidota bacterium | reverse complement strand
GGTGGGGGTGGAAAGGGAATGCGGATCGTGACACGGGCGGAGGACCTGGAGAAGAGTGTAAAAGCTGCAAAGTCGGAAGCTCGAAGTGCGTTCGGTGATGACCGTGTATTTGTAGAGAAATATTTGGAGGAGCCCAGGCACATCGAGTTTCAGATTATGGCAGATGCGTACGGAAATGTGGTGCATTTTTATGAACGGGAGTGTAGCATCCAGCGACGGCATCAAAAAGTGATTGAGGAGGCTCCTTGCAGTGTAATGACACCGGAGTTACGGGAAGAGATGGCAGCCGCAGCGGTGGCAGCTGCACGTGCTTGCGATTACAGAGGGGCTGGAACGATTGAATTTCTCATCGACAAAAACCGGAAATTCTACTTTTTAGAGATGAATACCCGGTTGCAGGTGGAGCATCCAATTACAGAAGAGATCACGGGCGTAGATTTGGTTGCACTACAGATTGCGGTTGCTGAAGGCAGGGAGTTGCCGGTGGCACAAGAGGAGATTCAAAAGAAGGGGCATGCCATTGAGTGCAGGATCTATGCAGAGGATGCAGAGAATGGGTTTTTGCCCAGTACCGGAATGCTTCATGTGCATCGGCCGCCATCTGGACCCGGAATTCGGGTCGACAGCGGGGTAGAGGAGGGGCAGGAAGTTTCGATCTACTACGACCCGATGATATCAAAGCTGAGTGTATTTGCCTCAACAAGAGAGCTTGCGATACGGAGGATGCGACGTGCACTGAAGGAGTACAGGATATCGGGGTGTCGGACGACAATTCCATTTTGCAAGTATACCATGGAGCATCCGGCGTTTCGGAGTGGCCAGTACGATACCCACTTTGTACAGAATTATTACGATAAAAGGGAGAAGTCAGAGGGCGCAGATTCAGTGGTTGTGAATGCACTCATTTCTGCACTGATTCACAGAAACGGAACTGGGAAAAATACACCGGATCATCCCGGGGAACGAGGCGGTTCTGATAATAGTCCGCATTCTATGGATCGAGATGGGGCCGGATGGTGGAGAGGCAGAAAGTGAGTACGAACATTGCGCCGGACGGTAGATCATTGGCTGATACCCTAAAAGAACTAGCTACGGAGCAGCGTTTGCAGGAATCTCTGCATCTGGATCATGCAGATGCAGCAGAGATCGTTCGGATTATCAATCAAGAGGATGCAAAAGTTGCGTATGAAGTGGCAAAACAGCAACCACAGCTTGCCACGTTAATGGAGGCGACAGCCACGTGTCTTCGTGGGGGGGGAAGGTTACTCTATTTTGGTGCTGGAACGAGCGGTCGCCTTGGAGTTTTGGATGCCTCGGAGTGTCCGCCGACGTTTGGAACTGAACCGGCTCTGGTTCAGGGGTTCATCGCTGGTGGTAGAGAGGCGATGTTCAGAGCTCAGGAAGGTGCCGAAGATCTGGAATCCAATGGACAGAGGGATGTAATGAATGCCGGTGTGGACCAAAGGGATATGATTGTTGGGTTGGCAGCAAGTGGTAGGACACCCTATGTTCATGGAGCTTTAAAACAGGCTAGACTATTAGGTGCGTCGACGGCACTCATTTGTACGGTGCCAGCATCCCAGGTTGTCTTGAGTGTAGATCATCTGATTGCTGTCCCGGTTGGACCGGAGGTACTCGCTGGCAGCACCCGAATGAAGAGTGCCACTGCACAAAAAATGATACTCAATATCTTATCCACGGGTGTCATGGTATTGCTTGGGAAAGTCTATGAGAATGTGATGGTCGACTTACAGCTCACCAATCAAAAACTACACGAGCGCGCAAAACGTACCGTGCAGATGCTCACCGATCTGAGTGAAGAGGAGGCCGAAAAGCTCTTACATCAAGCCGGAGGACATGTAAAAACAGCTCTTCTAATGGAGTGGACGGGATCGGATGAAAAAACCTGCAAATCCATGCTCGAACGAAACGGCGGAAGCATCCGAAAAGTTTTGGATCAGATGCACTAATTCCTGGCTCCAATGGTTTGTATATGCAGAGAACCGATATGTAGTTGTGTGATGTACAGCTACAAAAACTGAAGATGTACACTTTGGAGTTACAGACTTCGTAGTTACAGACTTCGTAGTTACATACTTCATAGTTACATACTTTGCAGCAGAGTGAAGAACAATAGATTCATTGACAATATCTTGATACAGATCGGATCAAAATGAGGTATACGTACAATAACCGGGTTCTGTTCTCGCTGGTACTTGTGCTATCCGGAATGCTCATGCTGGTTCGTTGTTTTCCGGCTGGCTCAACCCTATCGGAGTTATCTTTCGAACCTAAGGAGGAAACGGTGATTCTTTTTGATGAGATGCTTGTGACCCGTCAGGTTTCCATGCCACCGCCACCGATGAAGCCCCGAATTCCACCCAAAGTTCCCGTAGATGTGATCGAAGAGCCCGACATGGAGTGGGTCATCGATGCGGATTTGGAGATTTTGCCCTTGCCGGAACAGGCTAAAGGAACCGAATTACTCGGATGGGAGGATCGTTTGGTAGCACGTCCAACGGTAAGACCAAGGGTTGTGAAAATTGTGGAACCTACCAAAGGGATCCCTGCTTTGGATCGGCTCGGTAACGATATTCGTGTGACGGTAGAGTTTATTGTCTCGGAACGAGGGGATGTTATACAGGTATCTGTGATAGCGATCGATAAAATGCTCGAAGGTGATGCTCTACCGTTGGATGCATTAAGCAGGGATGCAATGGAGGCAATTCTGGATGCTGCACAACAGTGGAAATTTCGTCCTGCATCGCATGAAGGAAGACCGGTTCCAGCTCCATCTATACAGATCTTTTTTCTTTGATAATCGGACAAAAAGACTCTATCTTTGCACTCGCTTTTGGAGAGGTGCCGGAGTGGTCGAACGGGCTCGCCTGGAAAGCGTGTGTGCCTTGAAAAAGGTACCGAGGGTTCGAATCCCTCCCTCTCCGCGGTTCCGTGAATTCAGTTCAAGAGAAAGATTCGATCAATAGAAAGAAGATAATATTCTATTACAAGTATTATTCTTTCATAAAATAATTTACACCATGCCCGAGTTTCCTCCGATCTCTGCTAAACAGTGGATCATCATTCCATTTTTCATGTTGATTGCAATCGTACATTTCGATGCGACTCATGGCTTCTCCCATCAACCCGCTTTAAACAATGATGAATCGGCTCGGTTGGTTGCCATGAAACCCAGCTTCATCGTATCGGATACGGTTGGGAACAAGTCGCCCTATGCCGGTCAGCAGACCCGCTCTATCAAGGCACTTTCGCAACAGGAAACGGAAGCCATCTTAGCGGGCTCGGGGATGGCATTTGGTGGTATGGCAAAGGCGGCAGAGCTGAATGGATATCCAGGGCCGAAGCATGTTCTGGAACTGCATGAGGCTGGTCGCATGGATTTAAACGATGAGCAACTTTTACAAATTCGGGCTCTTTTTGAGGAGATGCGCGAAAAGGCGATAGGAGTAGGCGGGGTGATTGTCGAACTGGAACGTGAACTGGATGCATTATTTGTGAAACGAACAGTGACGCCGGAGTTGCTGGAGCGAGCCATTACCCAAATCGGAACCCAGAAAGCGAAGCTTCGGAATATCCATCTACAGGCTCATCTGCGCATGATGAAAATCTTAACACCGGAGCAGATTCATATTTATAACGTGGAGAGAGGATATATGCTTGAGGGTTCAAACGAGGGGACGGAAAGTAATAGTGCTGATCCTTGTGATCGAGTTCCGGATGGTCATGACCCGGTGATGTGGCGTATGCATAACGGGTGCAATTGATCGCGTAGATTAGACCGTTTCGCGTTCTGCGTCCGATTTTGCATGTGCTTTGGTTGTTCTCAATGCTTGCCGTTTGAGGAATTCCAGCGAGTGTTCGTTGAATTCGTCCGGCTTTTCAATGTTGCATACGTGTCCGCAGTCGGGTATTACACAAAGTTCGCTTCGTTCAAAGTCGGCAATCATTTTTCGTACAGTGGGGAGAAACATATGATCCTCACTTCCCATCACATACAGCGTAGGATTCTGCATTTCCGTTTCCTTGAAATACTTCAATAGCGGATTCACATCGTAGGTTAGATGAAACCATTTTAAAAATTCTTTCCGTGCCAGCTGTTTTGCCTCTTTCACAAACAAAAGTCGCGATTCCTGGTGGTTTTTTTTCGGCATGATGATCCAGGCAAAAAGTGCGTAGAGCCACATGAATGGCACCACTTTTTTAAACATGTGCCCTAGCCACACAAGGATCCGGGAGCGAACGTTCATTCTGGTAATCGCACCGCACATCACCGCCGAGAGGATTCGGTCCGGCTCGTATTCGGCGATGGTACGGATAATGATGGTACCCAGGGAGACCCCTACAAAATGAGCCTTTTCGATTCTCTCTTTGTTCAGAACTTCAATCACATCCTGAGATACCGTTTTGAAGGTGTACTTCTCTTTATAGTACCGCTTCATCGTACTCATCTCTCGGGATTTACCATGGCCTCTCAAATCAACCAGAAGTACATTAAAATGTTCACGATACGCCCGGATCTGTTTAAACCAAATGGCAGAGGATCCGCCGGCGCCGTGGATAAATACGACCCAGTCTCGGTCTGCACTGGTAAAGTAGGATTTGGAGTACAGCATGAAAAAAAACTTGGTAGTGCGGGTGACGCGTGCGACACAGGATTGGTTTACCTCTGTGTCATGAATGTCATGGACGTACTGGATGCAATAGATGTAATGGATTCAATGATTGTGGTTTCGAATCTCTCTGATGAGATTGTTCTTACGACATTGCCTTCATTGGAACCGATTTTTCCTGTTCTAGAACAGATAAAATACGGTCATCCATGTTTGATTAAAAATCGATATTTTCAGACTAACGATTGTCACACAAAATTATTTGTTAAACCTACTATTTCCAATTTCCTGACGAATTTGCTGAACGTGCTTCGAAATACAAAATCGGCGTTGAAATTGACGCTGCTGATGCTTAATACCGCCGGCTGCTATGCGGTCTATTTTATTGGCTATGTGTTGCTTCATGCGGTGCGGCAGCCTTATCAACCCTGGAGAAATATCATGTTGAAACGATGGGGAATATGGTCGCTTTCTATCCTACAAATCAACCTGAAAGTAGAGAGAACCATCCCAAAACCGCCATTTTATCTGGTAAGTAATCATCTTAGTTATATCGATATTATCGTGTATTACGCTCTGCTTGATGTGACAATGGTGTCGAAAATTGAGGTTCGAAGCTGGCCGTTCCTGGGCTTTATGTCCAAAACCTTTGGGGTGATCTTTATTGACCGCCATAAGCGTTCCGACATTGAGCGTGTGAACGAGCAGATTGCACAGAATATTCACCAGTATCAGGGGTTGCTTGTTTTTCCAGAGGGCACTACATCGGATGGGAGGGAGGTTCTTCGGTTTCGACCTTCGCTGATGAAGGTGCCAATCGATCAGCAGTTACCGGTTTCTTCTGCCGCGGTCTCGTACCGGATTCAGAATGCTCCAGATCAAACATATTGCAAGGTTTGCTGGTGGGGTGGCGCTACATTACTGGAGCATTTTTTTGAGCTGGGCCGCCAGGGTAGAATTGAGGCTGTGGTACGGTTTTCCGATGAAAGGCTACTGCTGGACGACCGGAAGGATTTAGCGAATCGATTGCATGAGGAGGTTACATCGATGTACATTCCAACGGAGGTTCCGGAAGACTGCACGTTTGTCCCTTTAAAAATTTAACAGGTACTCTTTTCCATGCCCGGGTTATTGCCTGGCCGGGTTATTGCAAGCCCAAATTATTCTGTTTCGAGGCTTTTGCGTTTTTTTTGGAAAAACTGTTTCAGAATCCGGGAACACTCATCTTCTAACACACCATACTGAATTTCGGCTTGATGGTTAAGCCGTTGATTGGCAGCTATATTGAAGGCAGAACCACATCCACCCGAACGCTCGTCCAGTGCGCCGATTACGACGCGATCCAGTTTCGACCAAACGATCGCTCCGGCACACATCATGCAAGGTTCCAGTGTCACATAAAGGGTGCATCCCTGTAGATATTTTTGACCCAGTGTCTGAAAAGCCGCAGTAAGAGCAATCATTTCGGCGTGGGCTGTGACATCATTAAGCTGTTCGGTTTGATTCCTTCCCTGACCGACGACTCGGTTTCCCTTGATGATGATCGCACCTACAGGCACTTCTCCTCTCTCCGAAGCCTCGTTGGCAAGTCGAAGCGCTTTATTCATATAAAATTCGTCTTCATTCATGATCGTTAATCATCTATAAGGTCACGGAAGAGAAAGAGACCTTCGCAAAACCCATTCGCCTGAAAGAAGAATCATTACCAGCAGAAACCAAATGGGCCAGTCAATCAGGTAGCGAGTTTGCTGTAAGGTCTCTATTTGCATTCGGGCAAGTTGCTCTCTCCTCAAAATTTCACTCAAAGTTTGAGCAGGTGCCTGATCCACAAAATAACCACCGCTACCCTCAGCGATCTGCTCCAAGAGCGCATCATTTCGTCGGGTGTTCACAAACTCCTCTGGTGATGAACCAACCCGAAACTGGCTGTCTGTAGTACCCAGCTGCCGTGATCCTTTCGTCGCAATCGCCCGCACCCGATAGTTTCCCTCAGGAAAACGTCCTGCATTGAGCCTGTATACACCGTTTTCATCATGGCTCATTCGAAAACGCTGCTGTATTGAGTTTTCTGAATTGCCCGTAGCCATGGCGGCGTCCCTTGCTATAGCCTCGTCCCCAGAAATAGCCGAGTTCCCAGAAACAGACGCATCCCCAGAAATAGCCGCGTTCTCATCCAGATCTGCAGAGAAACCAACAATACGCCGAATCTCCACTTCTACAATAGCATCCGGCTCTGGTACATTCCTCTCGTTTAGTAGACGGGCTGTCCAGGAAACAGACTCTAGATTCGAAAAGGTCTCCTTGGCTGGTGTCAGAGAAAGTTGCTGTTGACCGGGTGGGGTCATTGTCCAGGATAGGATATAATCAAAAAGGGCATCAAACGCTCCGGCGGCCTCTTCTTGGCTCGATTGTTCCCATCGGTGCCACCCAAAGGCATTCAGAAGAGTTATTTTTTGTCCATTTACTGTATGAACAGCCAGAATCGGAATATCGGTTTCCGTTCCGGCATATGTAGCGTTCAGCAAAGTTGTCGTACCGGATGCTACTTCAGGAACAATTTGATGAACCATCAGATCGGGAAAGCGACGATAGTCCGGCGACCCAAACTCCAGAATCGGATGCAATTCTTTCGTCTCTGTCTCATCCTCTGTCTCATCCACTGTCTCCTCCGCAGCCCGGACCGAAACCCGCAAAAATCCACCGTTGCCGCTCAGAGACAACGGAACCGTATTGTTGCCATACTGCGATCTCCGAAGCCTCTCCACACCGATGGGTGCCAGCGCCCAAATTTGAGGAACATCATCCCGCTCTGAAAGCCAATCTAAAAACGGATGACCCGGCTCCGGCAACCCATGAATTAGAACAAGGTCGGGACTTTCTGCCAGTGTGAAAGGATCGGTTCCGGTCACAGCTCCGCGTCGAAGGTAATCAGCAGTGACCAAAGCGTAGGAAAGGTCCGAGGTGATCTGCCGTCGAAAAGTAGCCACATCGGGATGTACTTCAAACGCAACCGACAAGATTGTCCGCGATTGGTCTTGAATATCGGCAAGCTGGGAGACCCTGTTATTCTCCTCCGTTAATTCACCCTCCACAGCCTCCACCTGCCAGAGGAACTCTGCTAGCCCATCGCTCTCCCCGGAACGATCATCAGGAATTGTGAACTCTTTTTCAATGGTGTGAAGGGAGGGGGAATCACCCAACGGAATCTCCTCCTCATGCACCAATGTCCCGTTCACGGTGAGACGAATACGAGCGATATTGGGTGCCAGGCCGTACTGGCGCAGCTCACTTCGCAGGAGCAGAGTAGTACCCGCCTGAATTTGGCCAGGCAGGGGTTCTGCGGTAAGTATTAGATCTGCTGTTTCCAACGTGTCCCCTACCGGAATGGTAAAGACAGGTGTCGCAAGAGTTTGCGCTGTAAATACTGGATTACGCCCCTCTGTAAATATTCCGTCCGAAATCAGCACGGCTGCATCCAGTTCGTTCTGATACTGAACCATGTGTTCGATTACCCGCTGAAGATTGGTTCGGTTTGATGTTCCCGAAATCTGCGAATCTACCACTCGATCAGATCCCAGACCGGAACCGCTCACGGTGCTTCCAAACGGAAAAACTACAAGGTCAAAGGTCGGCTTGAGTGATTCGGAAAGGTCTGCAACCAGTGTATTTACATCAACCAGCCCCCTGTAATCTCCTCGTTCTACAGTGATACTTTGTGAATTATCGACGTAGAGGTGCATAACCGGCTTCTTCTCAATCGACTGTTCGCGAACAAAAAAGGGGTGAAGAAGCAGCAAAGCTAGTACCAGAAGTGCAGCCGTACGAAGCGTAATGAGAGCCAACTTTTTCCAGGATGGAGTAATGTCCAGAGGACGATAACTCCAAAACGCAATGAGCACGCACAACACGGTGATCAGCCCAATCAAGACGAGAGGCAATACCGGCTGCACATACTGTAAAAAACTGAGAATCATTCTCATTCACTCGTCACATTTGTTCGACAAGTCTCTCAATAATATCGACCGGTGAGAGTCCCTCCGCCTCAGCGGCATAATTGGTTACAATCCGATGTCGCAGAACAGGTTTCGCGCAAGCTTTCACATCCTCAAGTTCCACATTGTAGCGGCCACTGGCCAGTGCACGGGTTTTGGCTCCCAAAATCATATACTGGGATGCACGCGGTCCAGCACCCCAACTCAGGTAATTTTTTACGAAATCGGGAGCATATTCCCCTTTAGGCCGCGTTTTTGCGATCAGTTCTACGGTTTTATCCAGTACATGCTGTGGCACCGGTACTTCCCGGACTAGCCTTTGAAGCTCCAGAATTTGCGGCTTGTCGAGTATTGACGACACCGAAACATCACGTTTCATGGTTGTTTGTGCAACAATTTGCTTTTCCTCTTCAAGGGAAGGATAATCCAAATAGATCTGAAACATGAACCGGTCGAGCTGTGCTTCTGGCAGGGGATAGGTACCTTCCTGTTCGATCGGATTTTGGGTCGCCAGCACAAAAAACGGTTGCTCCAATTTGAAATGATGCCCCGATGCGGTCACACTGTACTCCTGCATTGCCTCCAGTAGGGCTGCCTGTGTTTTGGGTGGGGTTCGGTTCACCTCATCGGCCAGCACAATATTCGCAAACACAGGCCCTTTAATAAATCGAAAGGTTTTTCCGCCCGTTTGTTTGTCATCTTCAATCACCTCGGTTCCGGTAATATCTCCAGGCATCAGATCGGGAGTAAACTGAATTCTGCTAAACGAGAGATTCAATGTTTTGGCCACCGTGCTTATGAGCAACGTTTTGGCAAGACCCGGTACCCCAACCAGCACACAATGCCCCCGTGAAAACAGTGATAGTAGCAACTGCTCTACAACATCCTGTTGCCCAACCACGATTTTTCCGATCTCTCCCCGGATACTGTCAAATGAGTTTGAAAAAAAAGACGCTGCCTCGGCCGGTGATTTGGGTACTTCAGTCATGATCTACGTTAAATTCTAGTATGTTTTATTCGGGTTGATGCAATTTCTAACCGGACTCTCGATTCCCCCTTGATTACGGGGTAACCATACCGGACGTCTCCATGGTGGATTCTGGCATCTCTATCTTGTATTCAATATAAACCTCATCGCGAAAATCACTCAATTTCTCCTGAAACACTCTCATCTGCTTCTGCTCCAAAGCAATATTTTTAATTCGTTCATAATCCTCTTTCAGGTTGGCTCTGTGCTCCTGAATCATGCGATCCATCCGAACAATTCGGAATGATTTTGCATCACTTCCGGGTTTTGTGAACGATTTAGGTTCAGAAATATCTCCCTCCGTCAATAAAAGGGCGATTCGGTACAAAGATGGTTCTAATTGATTCAGAGGAAGAAGACGACTCCCGGTATTTTGATCGACAATTCGTCCACCCATCGTTGCGGTAGCTTCGTCTTGGGAGTGTTCTATTGCTGCTTGACGGAACGTGATATCTCCATTCTGGATCTGTTCTCTTAATTCGTTCAATTGCAGGATAGCCGCATCCTCATCCACACTTTTTCGATCCAGTTCTACAAGAATGTGATTGGTTTCGATCAGGTCACCCTCCCGTTTGTTCAGGCGGATTACATGAAAACCAAACTGTGTTTCCACCACTTCAGAGATTTCACCGGGAGATAATGCCGCAGCCGCTGCAGAATAACTGGACACAAGGTCATCGAGGGGCATCAACGGCAATAGTCCGCCATTTCTGGCCGATGGTCCTGCACTGTACTTTCGAGCCATCTCCTCAAAATTTTTCTCATAGATGGTTACGGAATCGCGGAGTGCCTGAGCCCGGTTGAAACTTGCTTCACGAGTGCCCTCGAGCAGAGGCGGGTCGATCACAATTTGAGAAAGCGAAACCTGCTCCGGAATGGTCGGTAGCTGATCCTCAGGAATAGAGTCAAAAAACTCCTCAACTTCCGGCCGGGTGATAGTGATATCACTAATCATCGATTGTTGTACCTGCTGCACTGTCAACTGATCCTTAAATTGATCCCGGTACTGAGCACGTATCTGAATAATCGACTGTCCAAAAGCCTCCTCCAGTGCTCGTTCACTACCAGCTTGTGCGATCAACTGCTGAATTCGCGCATCCATCTGCCGGTCTACCATATCCTCGGAAACCTCAATCGAATCGATCACCGCTTTTTCAAGCATCACATGGTTGTCGATGATCGATTCCAGGAACGAATACCAAAGCTCATCAGAAAAGGATACAGTCTGATTTTGCATGCTGGCCGTATTCATATACTGAGCTACCTCGTTGTCAACATCCGATTTCAAAACAATGCGGTCGTTCACCACGGCTACAATCTGATCACTAGTTGTTTGACGAGCCTCCGCACTTGACGGTGATCCAATCCAAGATAGTATGTAAATCAAAAGGGGGAGTACACCTCTCTGAAGTCCTAATGTGTTCAATCGCATTTTGTGCATGATCATTTTTCGTTAAGAATCGTTCGGATTTGATCCTCCGACATACGGTTTATCTCAAGGTTGGATTCTGCCCGTAGTGATAAACTACGAATAAAACTGTTCAATATTTTCGCCGAATTCTCCCGTTGTAACATGCCTTGCAGTGTTTCAATTAACCACTCCAGATCGGGAGTTTCATCGGTTGTTTTTTCATCCATGATCTGAATAAAATGATATTTGCCCTGAAACGATAAAACCGGCGAAAGTTCATTTCGACCCATGTTTTCGAGGTACGTCTTCATAAATGGAAGATCGTTAAGGAGCCAGCTAAGCGGGTGAAACAGTTCACCATGATATGATTGTGAACCAGAATCCACGTGATATTTTTCGTAGACCTTTTCCCTGGGAATTCCGCGCATCAACTCCTCACGTGCCCGTACTGCATCCGCCCGTGTTTGCGTGGAGATCATCCAAATTTTTAAAAACTTCTCATTTAGAATGAATTTATCCTTGTGCTCCTGATAGTAGACCTGCGCATCCTCTTTTTCAACAGTAAGCTCTGCTGCATTTTCACGTAATACGGTCTCTTGCAGATACTGGATCAGTAACTGTTCTCTTGCTCGTTCAGCCCGATCCAGGAACTCGGGATCCTCATGCAGTCCTATGCGTACTGCTTCCCGTAGCCAAAGTCGCTCAGCAGTCCATTGGTCTGCGAACTGTGAAATCGCTCTGGCTGAATCGGCATTTAACAAGGCGGGTGGGATTTTGTCGAGAGCATCCTCCAAGGTGAGCTGCTCCCCTCCAATCTCTGCTACAACCGGAATCTCTGCATCTATGGTTTCTTTTGTACAACTCAACAACAGTGCAGGTAAAAGAGTGCAAACCAGCATCCACTTGTGAACAATAGGAGATATGGAATCCGAAATGGAGGCGGTCCTCATACTCATCTACTGAATTCGCTCGGGATAGGTCCGGACGGCATAGCGATTCTGCAAATAGTCTCTGAACTGCTCTTCCCGCACGGGTTGGTAATCATTGGCTAGACGGTTGAACGCCTCTTCAAATGTCATCAACCGGGATGGCAAAATATCCTTCAGAGCGATAAACGCTGTTCGGGAGCGGTATTCAAAGGATTCCGAACGTTCCCCCTTTTTCAAATCCTTCAGATACGAGGTTGGTGGTTCTTCCAGATAATCGGTGATGCGGTCCGAAACCTGAATCTCCGGCACACGCTCCCGGACCTCCTCCACGTCCAGCCCCTCATCATACAATCGCATCGCCTCCGTTAGAATACTGTCGGAAACAGATGCCATCAACAGATAATCATATCGTTCAGATAGTACATAATCTTCCTCACGCCCAGCATGAAATGCCTTCAAATCTGTAGAATCGATTGTAGCCGGATTCCAGATGTGATCATCACTCACACGAAAGACAATCAACCCGTGGAGGTAGTTCCGGACTTCACTGTCGAACTCCGGAAAATATTGCCGGGTCATTTCAATGAGATGACTCTCCAGAATCGAATCTCTGTACTCCTCCAGGTATCTTCTCCGAAACTGATGGCCCGTTATATCGCCGTATTCCGCAATCAGCCACGTGGCAAAATCCTCCGCAGTGTATGATGTGCTGTTAAAGTTGGCAAGGATTCTCCCCATGGCAGCCCCCTCTAGCGTCCAGTCTTCAATCTTCAATGAGTCTACGTCCAAAACAGAAAGAGCAACCTCTCCATATACATCCTCATCGACACTCCAGCCTCCTCGGGACGCGATCAGCTGCAGTACATTGTCCTTGTCTTCCCCATACCCAGGTACGTTCTCCAGTTTTTGTCGTAGATCCTGATCCCGCTGCTCCTCACTCGTATATACTTTTACCGAGTCGATTCGCAGAATATGAAATCCATAATTTGTTTCCACGGGGCTGGTGTAGGGAAGGTCTGGATCTGCCGCGTAGACTTGCTCCAGAAAAGGTTCGGAATATTGCAATCCGTGGTGGATCCACCCAATCAAACCATCCCGTGCTCTGGAGCCGCCATCTTGAGTGTAGTTTTTAGCAACCTCTTCCCAGGTTCGGCCATCCTCTAATGCCTGCCAGGCTTCTTCAGCCCGTATTTTTGCCGAATCACCAGGCTGAAAATAGATATGCCTGGTCAGTCTTTCCGGCATTTTTTCACGAACATCTTGAAGTTTGATCAAATGGAAACCAAACTGGCTTCGAATTGGCTCCGAAATTTCTCCCGGCTCCAGGCTGTACAAAGCATCCTCAAATTCCTTTACGGTGTTTCCGGCCGAGAACCACGGTAATTGCCCTCCTGCCGAGCGTCCGCGAACCTGCGTGGAATACTCCGCATCCAGATCTTCAATCGCTTCTCCATCTTCTATGCGAGATTTGGCTTCCATAAGCTTATTTCTGGCTTCCAGTTCATCTGCAGGCGATGCACCTGGCTGTAGTCTTTGCAAAAGGTGAAAGGCCTTTCGCTCCTCCATACTTCGCATTTTATAGTTTTCGAACAGCTGATCCTTCACTTCCTGTTCGAGCCAGTAAGAGTAGGAGGCCTGTCTGGCATACTGTTCAAACTCCTCCAACAGCGAACTCTCTTCGTCCAGGCCGTTATCCAGTCCATACCGGAGTTTCAATTTATAATCGGTATAAAGTGGCAAAAACTCCCTCAAATCAACCGCATCTACCTGCTCCTCCACACTGTTTCTCATATAATAGGATGACAACTCTCCAAGGGTTACTGCCTCATCATCAATTTCAGCAACCACCAATCCAGACTCGCTCTCACTCAGCACGACCCCATTGACAATTTCTCCGCTTTCTGATTGACCTCCCATATCCTGTGCTGCGAGCGATGGTACCCATCCTATCAACCCAGCCACAAAAAAACCGGCAACAACCAATCCAGCGACTGGCAATCCAGAGACTGGCAATCCGTAAGTAGTCAATTTTCGATTTCGTTTTCCAGTATCATGTAAAAAATGATCTAGTATCGGCATAACAGTGAATTCTTAGTTACGTTAAGGTTTTTGTATTTCTTTGCACTTCATATAACATGTTTCATTCGGGTTGATGGAAATGCATCCATAACCCCAGCTGCTACAATCAGAACAGTAGCCCTGCAATTGTGGCTGTCATCAAATTTGCCAACGACCCGGCCAATACCGCGAGAAGCCCAAACTGTGCAAGTTCCGATTTCCGTGTAGGAGCAAGGCCCCCGATCCCTCCAATCTGTATGGCAATGGATGAAAAGTTCGCAAAGCCACATAACGCAAATGTGGCCATCGTCATTGTCTTTGCACTTAAAACTCCCTGAGAGACCAGATCGGATAACTGCAAATACGCAACAAATTCATTCAAAACCACTTTTGTGCCAAGTAGAGATCCCATCTGTACGGCATCCGACCAGGGCACCCCAACGGCGAACGCAATAGGTGCTAACGTCCATCCAAGCAGTGTTTCTATGGTTAAAGTAAATCCTTCCGGTAAAACCGCGTTCAGCCCGGTCACATCCCCTACATAGCTCAGGGCGTAATTCAACATGGCAAGCAATGCGATGAATGCAAGGAGCATGGCACCCACATTCAGTGCAAGTTTCAAGCCCAAACCTGCACCGGACGCCGCAGCATCGATCCCGTTTGCATCGGCTTTTTCAACCTCAATCTTTACTTCACCTTTGGTGGCTGGCGTGTCTGTCTCTGGGAAAATGATTTTGGCAATTACAAGTGCTGCTGGAGCAGCCATCAGGGATGCGCCCAACAACTGCTCGGCAAAAAGCAAACGACCCACATCCAGGGAAACCCCGTTGGCTAATGCATAGGAGTTACCGAGCATCTGTACATAGGCAGCCATTACTCCACCCGCTATGGTTGCCATGCCACCGGTCATGACGGCCAGCAATTCCGATTTGGTCATTCTGTCTATGTACGGTTTGATGACCAAAGGTGACTCGGTTTGACCCACAAAAATATTAGCAACTACCGATAGCGACTCGGCACCGGAGGTACCCATCAAACGCTGCATTCCCCTAGACATCAGACTAACAATTTTTTGCAGGATGCCATAGTGGTACATAAGCGAGGTGAGAGACGCAAAGAAGATGATGGTTGGCAATACCTGAAAAGCAAAAAAGTTTCCAAGGCTTCCGTCTGTTCCTGGGCTCTTGGCAAGATCCCCAAAAATAAATTGAGCACCTGCCGTTGTGAAATCCAGCACAATTACAAAAAAGGAGGAGATCCAACTGAAAAGAAGTTTCGGGTAACCAAGAGGAGACCAATATTGTTCCAGCATAGCACCTTTTAGAATAAACACTGCCAGAGTAAATTGGATGCCGAGGCCTACTCCAACCATTTTCCACGGAATGGCTTTCCGATTCTTACTAAACAACATGGCTACGCCAATTATAACAGCCATGCCAATGATTCCGCGAATGATATCCATGAAAAAATCTCCGTTGGTTCGTCTATTTGGGTTTATTGTCCTAGCTATTGCTATCTGCAGATATAGATTCCTGGGAATTCCGCATGGTTCTACCATTCAGATCCGGCATGGGTTTTCCCCTCTTGCGATCGGAGGGAGGCCGAAAACAGTGTCGTGCTCTTGGCTCGTATGAATCCTTTTCACCAACCAGAACTTGGTCGCTGTTATCCACTACTCTCTGGGAAAAGTTTGCCATCGTCCCGCTTTCTGCACATACCGCATGCAATTTTGTAACATACTCTGCAATGGCCAGAAGATCGGGCATGGGATAAAATGGTTTTCCCTCAAAATCCATATCCAAACCGGCAATGATCACACGTTTGCCATCATTAGCTAAGGTATTAACCACATCCACCAGACGATCATCAAAAAACTGGGCTTCGTCGATACAAACTACACGGGCACCGGAAGTGAGCAGGATAATCTGATCAGCCGTATCAACAGTAATTCCGGGCATCACGGAGGAATCGTGTGAGACAACATCCGTATCGCTGTATCGGTTATCTACAGCGGGTTTGACAATCACCACCGATTGTCCGGCAATAAAGGAGCGCTTGGCCCGGCGGATCAACTCCTCCGTCTTTCCACTAAACATTCCGCCGCAAATCACTTCGATCCAGCCAACGTGATCCGGCATATTCCAGGGTTCATTCATCATGATCTCATCTCCATTTTCAAGCCACTCGAATATAGAACGACTATCACTAAAAGGAAACGAGGAATTTGCTGCATAATTCGTATTTTCAAAGTTTTGCAGAAGTATGCTTCAGCAGTGCATTATACGAAGTAATCAAATCCCCCAGAAGTAAAACCCCCAGAAGTAAAACCCCCAGAAGTAATCAATCCCTCATCTCCCATGAAAAAAAAGATTTCCAGATTTCTGTTTTCAATTCTGATTTTGTTCACGTTACCCTTCGCATTTATCACCCATGAAAGCCAGGCTCAGCTACTAGAAGATTTTGAAGAGGGAACCAAAAGCAGTTATTCACCAGCCTTGGAAACACTACCGTCCGGCCCCTGGTTCTTAGGCTATGCACTCATCGGTACAGAGGGAAACGACCAAAAAAACGGATCCAAGTCGGTTCGACTCGATAACCGGACCAATCAGGGGTTTCTTCAGATGAACTTCGATTACACCGAAGGCGCGAATGAATTGTCGTTTTACGCTGGCAAGTCCAAATTTTCCGGAGATCAGGCTGCCACCGCCCAGCTACTCATTCAATACTCGATCACCAGCGGTTCTTCATGGGTTGATGTGGATGAAATCACAGTCCCGGCCGACTTGCAACAGTTCAATTACATTATCGAACAGCCCGGAAATATTCGATTTCGGTTTCTTACCACTGGCGGTCAGCGTATGAATGTAGATGATGTGTACATCGAACCCTACTCCGAATTGAGTCCGGATCCGGTATTTCTGCTCAAGCTAGGTAATGATCCTGTTGAAGAGAGTAGCACGCTGGCATTTCCTGCAACCTCTGTTGGCGCAGAAAAAGTACTCGAGCTCACGGTTCGGAACAATGGACAGGCCGATCTGATCATCAGCGACCTGATTTTACTCAACGAACAGGAGTTTGCATTCGATTCCGGGGTGATTGGCACGTACGCTTCCAGAGAGGAGCGAACCCTCACACTTCGCTTTTCACCCCAGCAGGAGGGAGATTTCAGTGATGAATTGATTTTCACCACCAACGACCCAAACACGGAAGAATTTTCTGTTACCCTGTCAGGATCGTCCCTATCTGAAGACTCGGTAACCCCGATTGCCATCGCTCGCGAACTAGATTTCGGAACCCGGGTAACGGTTGCCGGACGAGTAAGTGTTGCCAATGAATTTGAAGGGCCCGTGTTTATTCAGGATCAAACCGCCGGAATCGCCGTCTACTACCCGCCTATGCATACGGCTGTGGAGCGGGGAGACTCAGTTGTGGTTACAGGACCGATCACTGAGTTCAATCCTACCACAGCGGGTCCGGGTGGATTCCTCATTCAAATTGCAGAACACGAAGGGGATGACGACATCAGTTTTACTGTGGTAGACACGCCTCCGGTTCTTGTCAGCCCAGTAAACATTACGGTTCAGGGTATGAATGATGGCGGGTTCGAAAGTCAGCTTGTGCAAATTTCAGACGTCACCATATTGCATTCCGGCGCATTCCAGGGGAACACCAACTACAACATCTCGGATCAAAGCGGCCTTGGAGTGATTCGCATCGACAATTCTACGGAGTTGGTAAACGCAACGGCACCGTCAGGGCCTACAAACATTGTTGGAGTGATTGACCAGTTTTTTGGAACCTATCAGCTTAAACCCCGCGATCTTGATGATCTATCCGCCGACCCCATTGTCATCATTGGCGAGGATATTCCGAAAGATCTCACCTTCGATGTCGTTACCTGGAACATCGAATGGTTTGGTGACAGCGGGAACGGACCGTCCGACGATCAGCGTCAAATGGAAAATGTGCTGGAGGTTATTCAAACCATCGACGCAGACTTATATGCACTTCAGGAGATTGCGAATTTGTCTTTATTTAATCAACTTGTGGACTCTTTGGAAGGGTTCAGTGGGTTTTGGGCCAACTACTCTTCCCAGTCACAAAATACGGCGTACATTTATCGGAATGATGTGGTTCAGCTCCTCGACAGTGGCCTCCTCACGACCAATCAGGTTGGGGAAGATTGGGCAAACCGATTTCCGCTTTTTTTCGAGTTTAATGCCTCGGTGAATGGGGTAACCCGTCACATCTACGCTTATAACGTACATGCTAAAGCATTTGGGGATGCCGCTTCCTATCAGGATAGAGTCCTTGCATCCCTTCGCATGAAACTCTATCTCGACAATTTCCGCATTGATGACAATGTGCTTTTTCTCGGGGATTATAATGACTTCCTCACGACCTCTACCTTTGACGAAAATCCGTCTCCCTACGAAAATTTTGTAATGGATGACCACTACTTCCCCATCAGTCTGTCTCTGGAGGAGCGAGGTTTTGCCTCTTACATATCCTCATTGAGTCCTTCAATGATCGATCATATCACCGTAACCAACGATCTAATTGAGGACCATATTGATGGGGCTGAGCGGGTCGAAAATCCAAGCTACATCGGTAGCTACATATCTACCACCTCCGATCATGCTCCCGTGTGGACTCGTTTCGATTTTACACGCACTCTGGTTTCCTCGGAGCAGCAGGCTGAAATTCCCGCCTCGGTTTCACTGTTGCAAAACTATCCGAATCCTTTCAACCCCTCGACGACCCTTCGGTTCGAGTTGGATGTACCTCAGCAGGTCAATCTTTTTGTTACGGATCTTACCGGCAGACGTGTTGCTGAAGTTGCGGAAAAAGAGCCATTCACATCCGGATTGCATGAAGTGCCTTTCGATGGATCGGGACTGGCCTCTGGGGTATACCTCTACACGTTGCAAACCGAAAAAGGCATTCATCAAACCAAAAAAATGATTTTGATTAAGTGATTTAGTCAAATTGCATAACATAACCATGAGTATGCCATCAATTCGAATGTTGGCCGAGTGGGAACCACACCGCGCGACCCTGCTAGCCTGGCCTCATAACAAACATACGTGGCCGGGAGAACAGCTTGAGAAGGTGGAGCGCACATATACTGATCTGTTGAAGGCGCTTCTTCCTCACGAGGATGTGATCCTTCTGGTTTTGAATGATGAGATGAAACAACGGTTAATCGCACAGTTAAGAAACGAACTGGGAGAGATTGCGGATGGCTCTAGTTCTCTAGCCAGTTCACTGAATGGTTCTTTGACCAGTTCATTGGACGGCTCTAGGTCCCATTCAATCACATATCAGGTACTACCTACGAACGACTGCTGGATCCGTGATTATGGCCCTATAACGGTGCAATGTTCACAAGGATTTCCTGAGGCGAATCGTATCAAACCAAACTCGGGATACTGGACCTTATGGGGATACAATGCTTGGGGAGGTAAATACCCGCCATGGGATTCGGACCAGGCAGTAGCACAAACCTTGGTAAATGTGTTGAATCGGGAAGCTTCAATCAAGCTTGAAACCTTCCAATACCCTGAGATTCTGGAAGGAGGATCAGTGGAGTGCAATGGTGCTGGTACATTGATTACGACGGAATCAGTGTTGTTGAACTCCAATCGGAATCCACATCTGAACAAGAGCGAAATTGAGGATATGCTTCGAAAGGCACTGGGTGTGGAGACGATCATCTGGTTAAAAGGGGGGATAGCGGGGGATGATACGGATGGGCATGTGGATGATATAACGCGTTTTGTATCTAAAGATACAATTATTACAGGTATTTGTGATGACCCGGAGGATCCGAATTATGAGGTTCTTAATGAAAATCTTCAGATCCTTAAAGCGGCTAAAGATACGAAAGGCAGGTATTTCAGGATTGAAACTGTCCCTGTACCAAGGATCGGATATGAGCAAAATACGGTGGACGGGTCTGAATTTTTTCCTGCCAGTTATCTGAATTTTTATATTGCAAACGGAGTTGTTTTGCTCCCGATTTTTGGAGATTCACAGGATGATGAAGTGATTGAGCGATTTGGTAAATGGTTTCCCGGGCGTAAGATCTGCCCTGTGCCGTGCAAAGACCTGGTTTTTGGCCAAGGTGGAATTCATTGTATCACAAATACATTTTTTTATGGATGATTGTGAAAAATTCCTGCGATATAGCATTTTTTATTTGCTTGGGACAAATATAAATAAGAAATTCTCGATTGTATATTCTTGGGATTAAGTACTAACTAAGTGATCTTACTTCACCTTTGGTCTTTTTGACATCACATGTCCATCGAAGTCAATGTGTTACTAAAATGTGTGAATTGAATGTGTAAAGTACTCTGAAATGACACATACATTATCACCTTTTTTCAAATGATCCACGAAACTAATCGATTAATTCTCATCACTCAATCACATCACTCAACTATGGCAACTTTGAGAACAATTGTACTGCTTTTGCTGTTTATTGGTTCTGCAGGTATGGCACAAGCCCAGACATTTTTCCTGCAACCGGCCAAATCCCTGAACAGCAACGGAAACTGGGAGATTAAGCTACTGCACAAGCCAGACCGAGACATTCGCTATGATTACAGTCAAAATCTTGACGGCCTGAACGCATTTCTCAAGGTCGGGGCAAACCCAAATAACTACAATCTTACTCAGGCCTCTGTTTCGGGAGTTTTTTCTGAGCTGAATCCACAGGATATGGGACTCACACCAGGAAAATATTATGCTCGTATCACAAATTCGACTGCCACAACTACCAACGGGATTTTGATAGATCCACGTGAAGACTTGGTTTATTCCAATGAGATTTTGCTCATCATCGAAGCACAGAACGCTCCAACTGTGTTTGCTCCACGGGGTGAAATCACGAATGCAACACCAACTTTCGAGTGGGAAGACATCCCAGGTGTAGAGGCTTACTGGATTATCTTTTCTAGTACACCCTTTGAAATCGTAACGGATGAAAATGATGATCTATCAGTTGAGGGTGCCAATCTTGTTTGGCAGTTTATCACATCCGATAACAGTGCGATTTATGGAGAGATTAACGACAATATTCAGGGATCTTTTGAAGCCCCGCCACTCGATCCAGGTACCGAATATAGTTATGCAATCTTGAATCTATATGAAGAGGACAACCCTGCTTTTGCAAGTGCTGTTTTTGGCGGAATTATTCCTATGACCTATGTGAATGAAAATGCATTGCCACAAACAACACTTACATCACCAGTAATGGATGAGGAGTTTTTTGCTGAAGAAACCATCACATTTGAATGGACTGAGGTGCCGGAAGCTGCATATTATCGCATAAACCTGCTCGAGAAAGTGACACAACAGGGTGTAGATGCAACGATCCCGATCTGGACTACAACCACATCGAACACATTGATCGATTATCCTGCCGCAGCCAACTTGAAGAGTTCCGAATATTTCTGGAACGTAGTTACCCACGATGATTTTGGGGGAGGGACAACATCAGGGACTGCAACCACTCCCAACAATAGATTTATATATGAAATTACAACGGGTGAAATTGTTATTCGTGCCCGGAATGCTACAGACAATACACTGCTTCAAGGTGTAGAAATACGTGCAAGAGCGCTGAGTGGCGGGGTTACTCCGACAGCACCATTTCTTCTGCAAGCAAGTAGTGTTTCGGAAGAGTTGGTTACAGGTACCTATGAATTTGAAGCAGAGATCACCGGGTATGAAAATCAAATTATTGTAACGGAGATTGAACCGGATCAGACAAGGAATATCACGTTTCAGATGGAACCACTACCGGCGTTCGTTTCCGGTACATTGGTGGATGAAAACGGTGAAGTTGTACCCAATGCAGAAGCGGTCTTGATTCAATTTGGTACAGATCAGGAGTTTTCTACACTGACAGACATCAACGGAGAATTTTCCACCTACGTGCCGGCGGGTGACTTCCGATTCCGTGTACAGAAACCAGGTTTTGCTACCACCGATGAACAAGTCGCTTCATTGGTTCTTGGACAGCAGTTCGAGTTTGGTACCCTGGCGATTGAAAATGATATCGCAGAAGTTTCCGGCTATGTTTTGAGTTCAGGTGGAAACCCAATTCAGTTGGCGAGTGTACGTGCTCAAAAAGGGGAACAAATCATCAATCTCACTACAAACTCAGAAGGGTTCTATAATTTCACGCTTAGCTCCGGAAACTGGGTGTTATCCGCATCCAGAAACGGGTTTGTGGCCGGACAGCCTCAGCAACTGTCCCTTGGAACAGGAGATAATATCCAGAACAACAATTTTACGTTGGCTGGCGGTGCAAACCAGGTTACTGGGTTCGTACGTGAGGTGATTGCAAACCCGGATGGATCTACGAGTTTATCTGCGATGCGAAACGTAACGGTGACAGCTACACCAATTTCCGGATCTGCTGTAACTGCAGTAACAAACATCAATGGTCAGTTCACCTTGAATTTGGGTAGTGGATCCTTCACAATCAGTGCAGGACGAAATGGATACTCACTGCAAAGCACTTTGAATGTTGTACTTGAATTTGCAGAGACACTTTCCAATTTAGAGTTGATCATGGAGCCAAACGAAAGTTCCATCTCCGGATTTGCATTTCTACCGGATGGTACCGAATTGGGGAATGTAACTATCTCGATTCCCGGATTGTTGTCAACAACAACGACACCGAGTGGGGCATACACCATTAGTACAGCTCCAGGGGATTATGAATTGCGTGCCAGCAGATCGGGATATATTGCAGGTGCTCCAAAAAACATCTCTGTAGAACCTGGGCAGAATTTGGATGGTATAAATTTCACGCTCGCTCCAAACGCTGCAACCATTCGAGGACGGGTGAGCAGCAACGGTTTATCCGTTGTAAATGCATCTGTGAGAGCTACATCCTCGACAGGGCAGGTATACACAGCGAACACCGATAATTTTGGTAATTACGAGCTCAATATTGTACCGGGAACATTTGGAGTTGTAGCACAAAAATCTGGATTTTTGAGTTCCGCACCATTGAACATCGTGCTCTCACCGGGTCAGCAAATCAACAATCGAAACTTTACGTTGGTCGAGAATATTGCACCCATAAGTGGGATTGTAAGTAGTGGTGCTACTGTTCTCCGAAATGCCAGTGTAGTTGTGACTAGCCCGGATGATCCAGGATTCAGTGAGAGTACTCTTACTCAAGTTTCCGGTTCTTATGGATTTACCTTGCCAGCAGGGAAAAGTTACAAGATTACTGCAAGTAAAACAGGTTACAGTACACAAATTTTGGAAACTGAAGTTCTGCAGCCATCTCAAACAGCGGTTACATTTAATCTGAATCTTACTGAAAACCCTGCTTCTATTTCCGGAGCTGTTACCAACCAAAACGGACTCGGAATCACGGGTGTTACTGTTCAGGCAGTGGATGGTCAAGGTAATGTGGTATCCAGTGCCGTTTCACAAGCAAACGGTCTTTATACACTCGGTTTATTTGGAGGGACGTACACCATTCGTGCTCAGCGTCCTGGACATTTACCCGCTGCTTTCGAATCCACAGTGAGTACGGGACAGAATATTTCGAACGTAAATGTGGTGCTTGCAGAAAATTTTGCTTCTGTAACCGGTCAAATTACCTCAACTGATGGAGACATGCCTCTCGAGAATGTGGTAATTAACATCAGTCGACAAGGTGGTGGTAACAATGCAACAAGAACGAGTGGCGCGACTGGTAATTACTCCTATGCACGTCTTACTACAGGTAGTTACACAATTACCTATACACTCGACGGTTATTTGACAGAGACCATTACGGATTATGCGGTTACAGATGGACAGCAGATTCAGCTCCCTCTTCAAATGATCCCACTCACAGGTGAAATTAGCGGACTTGTGAAAGATGCCCTTGGAAATCCGGTAGCTAATGCATCCGTCATTGCAACCAATTCCATCGGACTTCCAATTACTACATTGACTAGTGGAGACGGCTCATTTGTCTTTGAAGAGATAGAGTATGACTCTTTCACAATCGTAGCGAATGCCTCAGGGTTCACATCATCCGAACCCGTGACGGTGACAATCAGTCCGGATGACCCTTCCGATAGTAGTTCCGAGTTGGAAGTAGTGGAAAATAATGGTGTAGTTACTGGGCAAATTCTTGACTCAGTGACGGATGCCGGAGTTCGTCTTGTATCCATTTCTGTCAGTGGGCCAAATGGTTCCGGGAACGCTATCACTGATAACGCTGGTACTTATACCATTTCGAATCTAAGCCCAGGTGTGTATTCAGTTGAGGCCATACGGGATGGATATACAACGTTTGAGCAAGCCAGCATTAATGTCACCCCTGAGAATCCTGTACAGACGATCAATGGGGTTGTCACTCTAAACAATGGTCAAATCAACGGTACGGTCACAAACCAGGTTGGTGGGTCATTGGGATCTGCAGTTAATATTCGTGCAGTATCCGGAACGCTAAGTTATACGACACAGTCCAATAACTCGGGTGAGTTTTCTTTTGAAAATGTTGAGACTGGACGTACCTATCAAATCGAGACGGAGGCCTTTGGTTTGGGTCTTGTGAATTCATCGATTGAAACAGATTATCCGCTCGGACAGGCAAGCGTCGAGCTGGATGACCTGATTGTGACGGTCAATAATTCAGCTGTGAGCGGGAATGCAGGAATCGGTGGTGCAGAATTGAGATTGATTGATGCAGGTACCAACAATGTAGTTAATGTAAAAACCTCTGAGCCAGATGGAACCTATCGTTTTCGATTTCTACCACAAGGTGATTATCGTTTAGATATTACCAGGTCTGGTTATCTTTTTAATCCTACGACCGTTGATGTATCAGATCTCTCGTTTGGGGAAACTCGAATCGTCAATTTTGCAGCCACTGCCAATGTGGGAACGATCACGGTAAGTGCGGTTAATACAGATGGTGATCCTGTTGCTGGAACATCGTATTCCGTGGTAAGTAGTGACGAAGAGATCATTTTAAGTAGCAATTCAGGGGCACAGGGCACGGCCACATTTGCCAATATACCTGCAGGTAAAACCTATTTGGTTCGGGCTATCGCTGATGGGTTCGCTGCAGAACCAGATGTAGCAGAAGTCGAACTAGGGGTAGGAGCTACGGAAAGTGTTCAGTTTTCCATGTTACAGAACTTGTCATCCATCAGTGGAACGGTAACCCGAACAGACACAGATGCTGCGGTCCGTGATGTTCGAATTCGTGCAACCAATTTGGAGACCAACGTTTCGCGGGAAGTAGTAACTCTGGCAAATGGATCTTACTCTATCTCTAGTATTCCAGCTGGAAACTACCGAATCATAGCTCGACTTGCAGGATTTATCCCTGATACACTTGCATCTGTAGCGGTAGAATTTGCACAGTCTGTTCCGAATCAAAATCTTGAGATTATACCCTCACAACTACGCTTTTTACGGGGATATGTAGTTTATCAGGGAGTTGGAGTGGAAGGCGCAACTGTTTTGATCGAAAGCGATCAGAATTATGAATTGACTACAAACAGTTCAGGCCTTTTTAGTGTCAATAATTTCCCAATGCGTCAAACCGAAGAAACAGTTGCAGTGGTTACAATGACCAGTGGTCAAATCACACAGACGCAAATTTTGACGTTATCGAATGATCTGATTGGTGGCTCTTTCACTACGGATGATTTTGTGCTTCCGAGTGGACAGATCTCTGTCACAGTAACGGATGGAGTAAATCCAATACAGGGGATTAGTTCCAACCTAGGGCGGGTTGGAAGTTCTAATACAACTAATTATACGACCGATGAGAATGGTCAGTTTGAAACACCGGCTACACTTCGGGCAGGTGAATACAGAATTGCTGTTTCCACAGACGAGTATCTGTTGCCAAATCAAACCTATCGAGTGACTCTAGACACAGATATTTCACTCGTAGATAGAGAGATTGCTTTGCCTTATACATTCACTCCACCTGATTCTACGTTGGCCAGCGAGGGAACGCTTGTGAAGGTCGATGTAGCTGATGGATATAATGTTGACGCAGTTGTTGGCACACTGTATTTCAAGCGTGAATCTCAAAGTGCATTCCAGACAGCAGAGCTTCTACCGGTCAATGGAAGTCTTGAGGGTACTATTCCAGCACAGTTCACACTGGAAAATATTGTTACCTATGTTGAAATCAATGATCCGAATCGGCCCGCGACCTTTGTGAGCCCGGAATACACGTTAACGCCACTTGCGATCGATCTAATTAGTTCCATTTCTGTAGATCCTGTGTTAACAGGGACAAGACTACGCGCTAACGACACATACAGATTTAACCTCACGATACGGGATGGAGAAAACAATAACATGACGGATCGTTTCACCGGAGAGGAGGGAAGTCTAGTTGTCACAGCCGCGGATGGAGCACCTTTCAGTGCAACCGTCTCCGGGAATCAAGTTCAAATTTCTACAAATGCAAGTGGCTCTGCAAATTTAACGATTCGTGCGAATCTGGCTCCACAAGTGTTTGTGCGAAACATTACTGTACAGGTTGTGAACACCCCGGTTGCTTCACTTAACTTAAACCGTCCCTCACAGCGAGTGAACAATGCTACGCAATCCTCATTTAGTTACGTTGCAAGAGACGCGGAAGGTAATCGTATTCTTCTAGGAGATAAGCTGAAATTTTCCCTCTCGAAAGAGGGTATCGGTTCGATCAGCTCCACTGGACGCTACACTCCAAACCCGAATGTAATCACGGAGTTTAAAGGGATTATCACAGATGAGATCACAGGTCTCACGGCAGAATCAGATGTTGTAACAATGTTCGCAGCCATACGGGAAGGCACCGATTATACGCTAACAAATGGAGAAGATCTTTCACTATTCATTCCATCTGAGGCAATACAGGGACCCGCCGAAGTTTCCCTACGTATTTCCACTCCGGAAAAACCGAAAAAATATGTGATCGCGGAGGGAAGTAATCTCTCTCTAACAGCATCTGATGTGATTTACCGAATCCGATTTTCTGGGGAAGCACTAAATCCCGGGGCGTCACTAACAATTCCAGAACAAGAGTCACTAGCACTATTCCAGGGTGAGAAACATGTAGGTCGATTCGATCAATCTACACTCCAGTGGGAACTATTTCCAACAACTAGAACAGGAGTTGGATACCGTATTGAAAACTTCACTCAACTGGGACAGTTTACGGTTCTTTCAGAGAATCTACCGTTGGGTGTTGAAAAACTGGGTATCCTGCCAAACCCATTTTCGCCCATGATTGAGCCAGGTGCTCGTATTGGATATATGCTCACCACGGACTCACCTCCCGCAATTGTATCCATGGAGATCTATAATCTTAGGGGGCAATTGGTTCGAAAAATTCTTACAGATGTAGAGCAGCTACCAGGAAGATATGGTAGCTCAAACTCACCATTGGAAATCACCTGGGACGGACTTACTGAAGATGGTACCATGGCAAATAACGGCCGTTACATTCTACGTATGAATGTTCGGGACGGGAAAAATGAAGTTGAAAAACTGGAACAAATTATCTTGATCAAATAACCGGAAACCCATCATGAAAACTACCTCAACATTCATACTATCAATTACACTGATCGTGTTGTCCGGCATGAGTGCCCACGGTCAAGACATGAGTTCCATTCCAGGTGCCTTTGTGGATGTAGGATATGGAGACCGACCTGTTGCAATGGGAAATGCCTACGTTGGATTAGCTGATGATGTAAACGCCGTGTATCTCAATCCAGCGGGACTTTCGTTTCTCAAAGCACCTCAAATACAGTTTACTCACACGAAACTGATGGGACTTGTGGATTACAATTTTGTAACCGCAGCAGTACCCTTTAAGGGCAATCAAGCAGTTGGAGTTACATTCATCAATTCTGGAGATGATCTGATGAGAGAGATCTCTGGTCACTTAGCCTATAGCATTCATGTAGGGCAAGTATCTGCTGGAATCGCCGGTAAATTCCGTTACTCCTCCTTTGGAAACAACACACTGCTGGAATCTGATTATTCAGGCATCTTCGACCCGGATGAGATCACAACAGGTCTATCCAATCAGGTAACAGGTGATGGTTCAGGCTATGGATTAGATCTGTCAGCTTTATATAAAGCCACGGAAAATCTAACATTTGGCGTAATGGTTCGTGACGTAATCGCACCGTTTAGCTGGAGTAGTGAAGTGGCTAACACAGAAGCACAGACCAAAGGGGACTACACAGAGGATGTTCCATTTGAACTTTTGGTTGGTTCTTCCTACCAAACGGAAAAGTCAACATTTTCCGTCGAATTGCGACCCAGTACAGACAACGAGCAGGATGATGCGATACGTTTCGGTTTCGAGCGTGTTTTCTTCAATGTTCTGGCTGCCAGGCTAGGTACTGAGCAATGGCTTAACAACATGGATGATGACAAATATATGGCTGGAGTCGGTTTGAACATTCCAAAAATGGCCGGTGTATCCATCCGTTTTAACTACAGCTATGTTGTCGATAGTCTTGCAAATACCCAAAGAGTAGGCGTCCAACTCCACTTTTAAGAACCGATCCCATGAAAAAACTGATAAAATACACTTCACTACTCTTAGCACTGCTCTTCGCAGCAGGTACATTTACAAATCTGCAGGCACAGGATGACGATGATGATAAGCCGGAATTGAATCTATGGATGGGCGGCGACATAAATGTGGATTTTGGCTTGAATATGAACCTTGTTGGTGGTGGTTCCGGCTCATCCATGATGGGCGGTGTGATCTCTAACCGGGTCGATAATGGTGCTGCATCGATCTTCACCAATCCAGCCAGTCTTGGCTTCCAGAAAAAAAGAAGTTTTATCATGGATGGACGGCTGGGTTTGGGAAACTGGTCGGTAGGATCCGTCAATGATGAGATACTGGAAACCATTAATGATGAAATATCTTCTGGAAGCAGTGATATCGTGGAGGATCCCGATAACTTTTTCCTGCAGGATGAATCGTTTGTACAGTACAGCACGCTGAATAACCTGAGAGCTGGACTACCGCAGCAACTTGGTTCATTTTCCGTTGCCTGGCCACTGCATGATTTATTTACACTCGGATTTGGTTACACCCGACCTGTAGACCTTAACTTGAGACTACAAACCTCCGGCTTTTCAACCAAAATCGGCCAGAATCAGGGTACTGATGACGTATCACTCCGGTTTGACGTATTGATGAACATCTCCTCACTGGTTCAATTCTCACTTAGAATGAACTCAATAAGTTACGGATTTGGGTCGAAACTCTATGATGGACGATACGGTACCCTTGCAGTCGGAGCTAACTTGCAACGATATCAAGTTGAAAATTTGCGAAACATCAATACCGACCTCTCCGGTATGGTAGTGGTTGGTAACGCTGATGAACGATTCTTCAATAATCCACTTGATCCAAACTTGAATTTCGAGGCTGGTGAATCCAACAATCTATTCTTTCAAGCCAATGCTCTGATGAAAGATGAACAAACCGGGTATAAAATCGGTATGGTCTATCGGTTTAAGTTCATCGATCTTTCTGTTACCTATCAAGATATGCCTGAATTTAACCTTAGCGATGAAGGAGCTACAAGTTCTGCTTTCTTACCCGTCTTTATTCCTGGCTATGACATTCTGGGAGGAGATCTTGAAATTGATGCAGATAGCCTCATCCCAAGTATTCAGGCCAACAAAGCGAACTTGACCACAGAAAGAGATATTTCAGGGATTGTTTCACCGTCCAGCTTTAAACTGCCATCTAGTTTAACAGTGGGTCTTGATATCGCAATGGGAAGAAGCACAATGTCCTTGAATTATACCAACTATCAGGACAACCTCGAATTTGTGATTGATGGAGATACCTACGGATATGTGCCCGAACACGGCGTAGGGTTTGGTCTTAACATCGCAATGAGTGATAAATTTAAAGGAACTTCCGTTCTGCTACTGCCGATTCGATTGCTCTATCTTGATATTGACGGATTGCTACTGCAATCATTCAAACGTTGGACTAAATACAAAAATCCACAATATGCGATTGGTGGATCGGTCATGCTCGGAAGCAGACTTGAAGGTGGAGAGGACAACTTTTTGAATGATGCAATGGATCTGCCTCTGTTGCCAACCGGCTTTTCCATGGGTCGACGCTACACGATATTCGATTCCGTTACGGTCGGTACAAACATCATTGCAGTCCCTGATCTGCTATTCCGTTTTTCCGTTGGCTATACATTCTAAGATTGACGTCTCTGAAGCGAAAGCAAAGCAAAATGTATACAGAATGTATTTGTGCAAGAGTGTAATTGTGAATGGCACCATATTATAGGTTGCCATTCACATCTATTCTTCCCTTTTGAGTAACAAAGTATCTACTAGCAATATGATTCAAGGAGATCGTGGTCACTGCCTTATATTTCCTTGAGAACATTGATTTTATAATCATCATGAGAAGATGACCACCATTCAGCATAAAAAATATGAAGCAGTAATCGGCCTGGAAGTCCATGCTCAGCTTCTTACTCGAACAAAAGCTTTTACACCAGTATCATCCGAATACGGAGCTCTTCCCAATCGAAACATTTCTCCACTCTGTCTCGGTCACCCTGGCACTCTTCCGGTTCTAAACGAAAAACTGGTTGAATACATCATAAAATTAGGGCTTGCGACCGGATGCTCTGTTGCAGAAAAATCGATCTTCGCACGCAAGAACTATTTCTATCCCGATCTACCTAAGGGGTATCAAATATCACAGTACGAAACCCCAATTTGTTTTGAAGGTGAACTGCGTATAGACCTTGATCAATACAGCAAAACCATTGGAATTACCCGAATCCATATGGAAGAAGATGCCGGTAAATCCATCCATGATCAGGACCCGTATCATACCCTCATCGATTTAAACCGTGCGGGTACACCACTTATTGAGATCGTTTCCGAACCAGACCTTCGTACACCACAGGAAGCATATGCATACCTCACAAAAATCAGGCAGATTGTCCGGTACCTCGAGATATGTGATGGGAACATGGAGGAGGGTAGTTTACGATGTGATGCAAATGTCTCCATACGTCCAAGAGGCCAAAAAGAATTTGGAACTCGAACCGAGTTAAAAAATATGAACTCGTTCCGGAATGTTGAAAAAGCAATCACATTCGAAATAGAGCGCCAAATTGACCTTGTGGAATCTGGAGGTACGGTTGTTCAGCAAACTCTCCTTTGGGACCCCGTGAAACTGGTAACTCGTAACATGCGCAGCAAAGAGGAAGCTCACGACTACCGATACTTTCCTGAGCCAGATCTACCGCCCGTTATCGTAACTCAGCAGATGCTGGATGAATTACGAGCAGAACTACCCGAATTACCCACGGTACGACAACAACGATTTCAAGATCAGATGGGATTACCGGAAGAAGCGGCACAAACCATCACGGAGAACCGTTATCTGGCAGATTACTTCGAAGAGATCTGTTCCTACCACAATGATCCCAAAGCCGTATCCAACCTTCTGCTAACCGAAGTGCTTCGTGTACTCAACGAAAAAAAGACAGACATCCGCGATTTTCCGATATCCGCTGAAAGTTTGGCATCGTTAACGGCGATGAAAGCAGAAGACAAAATATCCTCGTCTGCTATGCAACAGATCTTCAATGCTCTCATTGAAGAACCCGACCAGCCACCGCTGGAAATGGCAAAAAAACTCAATTTGCTTCAGGTTTCTGATCAATCTTTCCTGGAACCGATTATACGGGAAGTACTTTTGGCCAACCCCGATGAAGTGCAACGCTACAAAGAGGGAAAAAAAGCGTTGATCGGATTTTTCATCGGAGAAGTGATGAAGCGGTCCCGTGGAAAAGCAAATCCCAAGCAAGTCAAAGAAACGATTACCAAAGAACTCGAATCCTAAACCCATCACACCATGAGATCATTTTTAATTGCAGGTAATTGGAAGATGAATGCTAGCCCGTCGGAAGGAGTGGAAAAGGCAAGAATCATTCAGCAGAAGCTATCCGGAAAGAATCTCCACAATACTCTTCTCATTTGCCCGTCATTCATAACCATTCCCGCGGTACAAGGTGAACTACATCACGCCTCCGTAAAAGTGGGGGCACAAAATGTATCCGAACAGGAAGATGGAGCGTACACTGGTGAAGTGAGTACGGGGATGTTGAAGGATGCCGGATGTAAATATGTGATTACCGGTCACAGCGAAAGAAGAGAGTATTATCATGAAACCAGCGAACTCATTGCGAGAAAGACCAAAAAAGTACTTGAATCGGGACTGAAGCCGATTCTCTGTGTAGGGGAGAAGCTCGAAAGCCGCAAAGCCGGTGATCAGGAGAAGATTGTCGCAGACCAATTGAAGCCAGTTTTCGACACAATTCCGTCCCACCTTGCACGAAACATGGTCATTGCCTATGAACCAGTATGGGCAATTGGAACTGGTGAAACAGCAACCCCAGAACAGGCACAAGAGATGCATGCATCCATCCGGAAGATGATCTCCGATTCCTGGGGGGATGAAATTGCAACATCCATCCAGATTCTCTACGGGGGGAGCATGAAACCAGCGAATGCAGAAGAGCTTCTCTCTCAACCGGATGTAGATGGAGGACTGATTGGTGGAGCCAGTCTGCAGCCAGAATCATTTCTCGAAATACTTGAAATTGCAGAATCACTGGTGTAATTATGTCGCCGCAAGTAACGGCAAATGGTTGCAACCCGGTAGGTATCTGATATGAGTAAATTAAATGTATTGCTGATTGGTTCGGGTGGCAGGGAACATGCCATTGCTACTTTTTTGGCCCGATCACCATTGCTAGGAACGCTAACCATTTCCCCCGGCAATCCGGGCACCGTCTCGTTGGGTGAAAACGTACAATCGCCCGGTAATAAACCGGAACTCTGGATGCCACTCATCAAACAGCGATCCGTCGACCTCATCGTTATCGGACCGGAGCAACCACTTGTAGATGGGTGGGCAGATTATTTTCGAGAGCAGGGACTTGCCGTATTTGGTCCCTCAAAGGAAGCCGCAAAGTTGGAGGGAAGTAAATCCTTCTCGAAAGAATTTATGAGCCGTCATGGAATACCCACCGCGGCCTACCAGGTATTTGGTACACACAACTCTGGCAGCGAAGGTGAGGCAATCGACTGGATCCGCCAAAATGGCCACTTCCCAATCGTGCTAAAAGCAGATGGCCTTGCAGCCGGGAAAGGGGTATTTATTTGCCAAACCCTCGATGAAGCAGCCGACACCCTACATCAATACCAACAAAACCAAACCCTATCCAAGGCCGCCCGTCAAATCGTCATCGAAGAGTTCATGGAAGGTGAGGAACTATCCGTATTCGTTCTCAGCGACGGAAGTTCTTGGCAAATCCTTCAACATGCTCAGGACCACAAAAAAATTGGTGAGGGAGACACCGGCCTCAATACGGGTGGCATGGGGGCCTATGCTCCAGTTCCATTAGTCAATCAGGAACTCCTAGAGATCATCGAAAACGAAATCATACGCCCAACCCTGGATGGAATGCGCGCCGAAGGACATCCCTACTCCGGTGTTTTATACATCGGGTTGATGCTGACAAATCAAGGCCCCAAAGTTGTTGAGTACAATTGCCGGTTTGGCGATCCCGAGTGCCAGGTCATTCTCCCCACACTGGAAAACGATCTTTTGGAACTCATGTGGGCTGTTTCACAAGAAAACCTCCATCAGTACACCATTCAAACGAGCGGGAAGATCTACACCTGCGTGGTTCTTGCCTCCAAAGGATACCCTGGACCCTACGAAACTGGTTTTGAGATTACGGGTCTTGACCTTGCGTCTAATGATGAAGATACTTATATCTTTCATGCAGGAACCAAAGAGCAATCCGGTCGCGTTATCACCAACGGCGGTCGTGTACTCAATGTCATCAGTGCAGGAAATACCCTGCAGGAATCGATCAGCAACACGTACAAGATTGTAGACCAGATCCACTTCGAAAATGAGTACCATCGCAGCGACATCGGCAGAAAAGGAATCCGTTCCATCAAACCATAATTGGTTACACCTCTTCCAATCAGCATCACCACCCATACGATCTGCTCGGCTGATGCTTATTATATTGCGCCCTCCTTTAACGATACTCATCTTGGTGCTGATCTGCTCTTCAAAAACCGTTGCAAGCTCACACCCTTTGAACACCAGCGTCCATGAAAAACCGGGAACTGGCGCAACTCCCACCACAAACGCAACTCCCACCACAAACGCAACTCCCATTACCAACGCACACCCCGACACCCTCTACAGCCAGTTTCTTCATGCATCATCCCTTTCCATAACCCCGCTCGGAACGATCTATATCACCGATCAAGATGCAGGAAAAATCCACTCCTTCTCACTTCCAGATCACACCCAAAGCTCCTTTGGAAACTTCGGCTCCGGACCGGGACAATTCGGCTCCCCAGTGCAGATCGACGCCACCAACGGCCTAAAAATCTACATCGCCGATCGCGGAAACCGCCGCATCCAACTCTACGATCGCACCTTTCAGCAACTCTCATCCATCCAATTCGAGCATTTGCAGGATATTCTGCCTGCAAAGATCTGCGTACGTCCCACCGGCGACCTCTACGTCTACAATGAACGATCGCACGAGCTCATTCAAATGGACGACCGTGGCCATGTACGTTCCATCACCGATCTCAGTCGATACGAAATCCGTGAGGTTACTTCTATTGCCTCCACCAAAAACGAAATCCTGCTTTTCGATCGTTCGCAACAGTTCATTCACCGCTTTAACCCGGACGGAATCTACATCGGATTCACCCAAACACCCGAAAACACACTCTCCATCCGCATCTTTCAAAACCGGATCATACTTCTTCACCAGGACGGTGTTTATGAAACGACTAGTACACAGCTACGATCCAAAACACCTTTAGTATCATTCCCACCCTCCATTTCTGTTCCTTTTCGGGTTGATGCGTCAGCACCCCAGCCTGTTACTGATTTTGGGCTTACCAGCGACGCTGTGTATCTTCTCACAACCACATCCCTGATTCGTATTCCGTATGACTCCTGATGTTTCCACACTCTTTGATGCATCTGTACCCTATGCAGAGCGTGCCATGCAGGTGTTTGAACATGTAAAAAAAAATCTGCCTGTTTACCGGACCTTTGCCGCCTCCTTTCCTGATCCGGCCGGCGATCCTCATCAAATTCCCCTCATACCGGTTCGGGCATTTCAGGATTTTGACCTGATAGCAGATGGGATCCATCCGGAAACAGTGTTCCAAAGCTCTGGAACAACAGCCGGCCTCAAAAGCCGCCATCCCGTTGCCGATCTGTCCCTTGCACGAACCGCCGTGATCACCGAATTCCAGCGGCATTTCTCGTTGGACAACTGTACCATTCTCTGCTATGCGCCAGGGTACGCAGATAATCCACAATCCTCTCTTCTTTGGATGATGGAGCAACTCATCCACCAAACAGCTCAACATGGAAGCCGGTTTCTTCCTTTGGGCGAACCACTCCATCGAGAAGAATGGTCGCATTTGAATGCACAAGGAAGGCAAATCATACTCTTCGGCGCCGCTTTTGGCCTTCTCGACCTGGCAGAACTAGCGCCATTCGCAATGCCCTCCAATACCGTGATCATCGAAACGGGTGGTATGAAAACCTATCGTCGGGAGGTACGCAGGGAAGAACTCCATCAAACCCTTTCAGATGTATTTCGGCTTGATGCATCCCAAATCTGGTCGGAATATGGCATGTGTGAAATGACGAGCCAGTGTTATGCTCCCGGAATTCCTAGCTCTCTGGCTACGGGTGATCAGCCTATTCAAGGATTTAGTTCCCCCCACTGGGTTCAAGTAACCATTCGGGATCCGCAAAATCCAATGCGAATCTGTGAGGAGGGTGAGGAGGGGAAAATTGGTATTATGGATCTTGCCAATGTCCACTCTTGTCCCTTTTTCTTGACTGAAGACAAGGGTGTATCCCTTGAAACGGTCGACGGAGAAGTTATTCGGTTTCAGGTACTGGGCCGATGGAAACGATCGCAACTCCGTGGGTGTAACTTTTTAATCGACACAGATTGATATGACACGGATTGATATGACACGGATAAATTCGATAGTCAAAAAATAGAAATGTGCGGTGAAAACGCAGGATCAACAAAAAGGAACCTATGAATAAGTTGGAGGATCAACAAACTCGCACTCGTGCCAACCAAATGGCAGAAGCGTTACAGGATTGGCTCCAATCGAAGGAATCACCCCTGCAAGAAGCTGTAGACAGAACACTCGCCGAGGGGCTGTTCTCAAGATCCGACCTGCAATACCAATTATCAGCCTTCCATGAAACGGCGAAAGAGCAGGATTTGATCCGTTGGGTCCGAAAAAACGCCATCCGTACTCCCATCAACCCGAAAACCATTCTGGCTGTGCACGCCGGAAATCTTCCATTGGTGTCGTTTCAAGATATTCTGGCAATTTTTCTCTCCGGGCATCAATATGTTGGCAAATTATCATCCTCCGATCCATACCTTCCGCTATCTTTGCTTGAGGTCTTGAAAAAGCATCTAAAAAACCAGGAAGTTCACGACCCTCCAAAACTCTGCGTACCCGACCAGATCACTTCTGACCAGATCACTTCCAACTTGATCACTTCTGACCATGGAACATCCGATCATAGAACATCCGACCAAAGGCCCTCTGCGTTTTTTGCTACTACACACTGGGCCGATCTTTATCAATTGGCAGCCGATGCAATGATATTTTCCGGATCGGCTGACACGGTGGATCAAATTCAGGGCATGCTGAAGGAGTATTCGATTGTACGAAAGAGTGCGCCAATCCTCTGCAGAACAACCCATTTTTCCATCGTGTATTTCGATCCCGGGAGTAGTATACATGGAACTCTAGCCTATTCTCCATATACCGACCTTGCTGAAGCAATCTGCCGGTATAATGGCAACGGCTGCCGCTCGGTGGGCATAGTTGTGAGTCCCGTTGGATTGGAACAGCTATCCTGTGAGCTCACAGATCACCTTGAGTTATGCCTGATGAAATGCGGATACGGGGGAGAGGCAAGAGATCGAGCAGGCATCGAGCGAGTCCAAACGCAGGAACAGGCTCTTCGCTATCGTTACGCATATCATAAAGTACGTAACAGAACTCAGGTTTTTTGCGGCCCTGTGCTCATCACTGAGATGGAGAATCCGACAGTACAAGAATCGGAGCTTCCATCCGTCGCGGGCGAGGTAATTTGGGTTCGGGGTGATATGGATACACTCATGGCTCTGGTTCATACCCATCGGGCAGACATCCAGTCGGTATACATAAATGAGGCTTCAACACAATCACTACCGGATGGGAGTGAATCGGAACCATTGAATCGGGCCCAAAAGCCTCCCCTGGACTGGAAACCAGATGGCATCGATCCTCTGCATTGGATCGCAGAATTTGCTGGCTGAAGCAATCGTTCTTTGTATATTCACGAGTGCGTTCTTACGTACATTCTCACGAATATTTGGAACATTCGCATGAACATTCTCACGAACATTCGCATGAATATTCAGAACAAGCGAATAGATCCGATTTCAGAACCATAACCACCATACACAGCAGTTATTTTTATGCCCCGAGGATCCGACAGCACCGCTCTTTTTGAATCTATCCGCTCATCGGTGCGAGCCGCTGAGTTTCCGGTGTTCTATCTTTATGGCGATGAACCCTTCTACATCGAACTTCTCCAAAAAGAGGCAGAGAAGTTGCTCCCACCTGGTCAGAGTGATTTTAACCTGGATCTACTGTACGGCAATGATGCAGACCCGAGTGATGTACTCGCCGTGTTGCGAAGCTACCCCATGATGGCGGACAGAAGGGTCGTGATCATCCGTGATTTTTTACAACTAAAGGGATCGGGTGAAAAAGGGGGGAAGGGTGGTCTCGAATCCTTTGCCGATTACTTCGCAAACCCAAATCCAACTACTCTGCTTTTCATCGTTGAACGAACACTTCCGGATGGCCGTACCACACTGGGAAAGTCACTTCGGAAAAAAAACTCCCCTGTTCGGGTTGCAGCGTTTGAGAAACTACCCGATTCCAAACTCACGGAGTGGGTGATGATGTGGTGCAGACAGGCACACGGAAAAACAATTGATGCACGAGCAGCCAACATGCTTGCGCAAATGGTTGGGAATCAGTTGCAGCTTCTTGCAGCCGAGATCGAAAAAATTGCCATGTACCAGGGTGATGCCGAGGAAATTAGTCCTGAGGATGTAAAAAGGGTGGTTGGCCACTACCGAGAGTACACAACCTTCGAACTAAAAGATGCAATTGTCAAGAGAGATGTAACCCGTGCCATGCTTCTTGGCCAGCAAATTCTGTCGCAAAGTCAATCGGACCCTGGCGAACTCATCCGTACGGTTGCCTTTTTCTCTAAGCTATTTACCGAATTGTGGCAGATTACAAGGCTCAAATCCAAAGGACTCTCGAAACAACAGATCCAAAACGAACTGGGTATACATACCAATGCCTTTTACTATAAGTGGCAAGAGGCACATTCATTTCGGTTTGATGAGATGCCATTCATCTTCGAAGCACTACTGGATGCGGATCAGGCATTAAAAGGCCACACAACCATGGATTCTTCATCTATATTGCTACTCCTCATACAACGCCTGGCTGGTGGCCGGAAACTCTCCCAAAGCAGACAAACGTAGCACATTCAAAACGGGTAACCGATCTGCAACTCCAGCTGATAGGTATTGCCAGAACCAGTAGACAATATCATCTGTACCGGTCCAATAAATGATTCTGCACCGGCATAAAGGGTCGCTCCATACACCAGATTCTCCAGTTTGGTGTCGGTAAGTACCCAGCGATCGGAGAATTGTGCCGCCTGAATACTTCCGCCCAGGTATCGCCCGGCCATCAGTTCATATCGAAGACCCGCAGCGGCTAACTGGACATTTTTTGAGCTCCGGCTGTAGCGATTCGCACCACCAAACCGAACCATCCCCATTCTGGGGTCATACCGGTTCACATGGTACCAAGCCGACCAAGGAAGCTCCTCTCCACGTGTATAGCCTACAAAGAGGCGACTTTCCAGCGTCCAGGAAGTTGAAAGGGGTCTGTAATATTCCAACAAACCGGAAACCGCTGCGTAATCTAGCTTACTAAACAAAAAATCTCCACTATAGGATGCATTGCCGATCAAATTAACACCACTGGATGGAAAGTAAAGACGATCCAGCCGATCCACATGAAGAAGACCAAAGAGAGTATTATGATTTGTTTCACTCATTGGAATCCTTTCAGGATTGATCTGATCACTAAACTCTAGAAAATAACGGCGAAATCCACCTGCAAGCAGCCATGAAGAACTCAAGTAGTTGCCAATGGACAGCTCCGTCATAAACTGGTTTCCGGTAAACTGTGCTACACGGGTTTCTCCGCTATAAACATCAGCATTCTCCGATTCATACACCAGGGAGGCTTTCATCGCAAATCTTGAACCGATATTGCCGTACAGTAAGTAATCAGCATCCAGTCGGGTAGTTTCCCCGAGCCGTAATTGAGTGCCAACCTTCGATCCCTCATGAAGAAGATTGGTAAATTCTGCACTCACATAGACAGATGCTTCCGTTTTTGTTTCATACCGAACTCCTACGTTTAGCAACTCAGAGGTTCTCTCCTTCACATCAATATGAAGATCATAAAAATATTTCTCATTGGGCTCAACCCGGTAGGTAATCAAGTCAAACAACTGTGTGCCAATTAATAGCTCAATTCTACTTTCAATGATATCCGGGGTGATGGAATCACCGCTTTTTAGCTGAAGCGTGTTCACAATAAACTCATCATCGATCTCCTGATTACCATGAATCACTACATCATTCAATGGCAAGGCACCATATTCACCAATCCCTTTTCGCTCTGGAGCAGTATATCCCTGTCTTCGGGCAATCTCTTCAAACTGTAGTTTGTATTTTTCTCCGGCCATGAGCCCAATATGTACCAGTTCCGTAACCTCATCAAACTGCAATAAACTAAAATCATCAATTCCTTCTGGTTTGATGTAGATATCTGAAAGTTCAATTTGCTTTTCCAGGAGATCGCTGACACGATAGTAGTAGGTTTGATTCATGATATCTGCCAGGGAACTCATTTCACCAATGGATAGTAGCGGTGTGGCAACATCTACGGAGATCACATATTCCGCGCCCATATCGATTACCTGTTGTACCGGCATATTGTTCGAAAAGACGCCGTCGACATAGGCAATATTATCGATTTCGTGTGGAATCATCAGTGAAGGGATCGAGATGCTGGCACGGATTGCATCGGCAAGAAACCCACTTCGAAAATGTACATAGTCACCAGTCTCGAGATTGGTTGCTGTAGCCGAAAAGGGGATGGGAAAGTCGTTAAAATCGGAAGTGCCGTGCGCCGGCCAGGTGAGTCTGCTTAAAAAAGAGTAGATATTCTGACCGGTGAGTAAACCGAAGGGCAAGTCAATACCTGCATCTCGGATGGGAAATGAGACGATCGATTTGTTATCAAAGGACTTATGGTAATTGGAAAGATACCGGCGACTGGGTTTCTCAGTAAATATCTCCTCCCACCGGCTGTTCAGACCAATCTCCAGTAATTGATCTGATGTATACCCGATCGCATAGAGCCCCCCGATGAGTGCTCCCATGCTGGTTCCTGAGATATAATCAATGCGCACACCGGCTTCCTCCAGCGCTTTGATAATTCCAATATGTGCGATCCCTTTTGCACCGCCACCACTCAGAACCAATCCCACCTTTAACGTATCATCCTGCATAGTCTGCTGCAGGTCTGGCAGTGCTGAATTCATCTGTTTAGAGTAAGCCGGGATGGTCACTACCGTAGCGGTTAAAAGCAAGCCGAAAAGAAGTGCAACTAAATATGCGCAAGAATGATTCGAACTCTTAAAATCCACAAAATGCTTACATCGAAACAATTTCCCCGACCTACGTACTTTCTTCATCAGGTAAAAAAATTTGAACAGCAGTAAAGATATGAACAACGGTAATAATCGTTCCGATGGGGAATGTGCGTTTTGCATGGCTCTTATGTCTCTTGATGTGTCCAATCAATGCGTGTTTTAGGTGGGTCGTACAATGATGTTCTTTGGAAACGTTTTGAGGACCCGTTTTGACACATACAGAAGCATTTTTAATATACTAACCCGTGCTGAAATTATGAAGTAACAGGAGTGGATTTTTGAATGAAATTTTTTAATCACCCCCAAAAAATCACTACCTTCCTAGCATAAAAAAGAGAACCATCAGGACGCCGCGATGAAAGTAGAAATGGATATTTTGGGCCTCTCCACGAGTCCGGGAAGTGGCGGGGCTTATGCATTGATTCTTACGGAAAAAGAGGGTAGCAAACGATTGCCCATCATCATTGGAGCCTTTGAGGCACAGGCCATCGCCCTGGAGATGGAACAGATCAAACCTCCGAGACCCATGACCCATGATCTGTTAAAGAATATCATATTAGGTCACGAATCCTCTGTAAGGGAGGTGGTTATCAGCGAGTTACACGAGGGAACTTTTTTTGCTCAGATCCACATTCAATCACAGGGGAACAGCATCGAGCTGGATGCACGCCCAAGTGATGCTATTGCACTTGCTATTCGGTTTCAGGCTCCCGTATACGTGGCGGAAGAGGTGCTTCATGAGGCGGGAATTGAGGCAGATGATATACGGCAGGAGACGGAGGGAAAGCAAACCCGGGAGCCAATCCAAAGTGAGGGGAAAACTCATCCACCTTTAAACAAAATGGATCAGCTCGAACAGGAGCTCAAAATTGCAATTGAAACGGAAAATTACGAGAAAGCCGCCTCCATTCGGGATAAAATCAACCAATTGAAGGGATAATTTGAAACTTCAGTCCATCTCATTTTCCAAGCTCGGCTTCCGATCTCTGTTTACAGACTATCTGGAGCAGAAAAGTCACATCACTCGATTTTACGAAATACACCCGTTCCGCGATTCTGCAGCAGTAACCAGGGCATCTAAAATCACACATACATGCAACCGGAATGCGCTGGCTGAGGCTTTGCGCGAATTACATCAACCCGTTACCTCTAACCCGACGGTCTACCGACAAATAGACAAGCTAAAGGATCCCGAAACGATGGTCGTGGTTACCGGACAGCAGCTTACGCTCTTTGGAGGTCCTTTATTCACGCTCTACAAAATTGCAACGGCGATACTTTATTCGCGGAGATATCAAGAGGAGCTTGGACGGGAGGTTATCCCCGTTTTCTGGCTTGCTGACGAGGATCACGATGTAGAAGAGGTTCGTTCGGTGTGGGTTCACGATGCTTCAGGCGCGCTGAAACCGATCTCATTTCCTGACTTTGTGGAAGGACGGCCGGTTTCGGAACAGTATCCATCGGAGGAGTCTTTTCGGCAGGTGTTCGAGCAGTTGCGCCTGGTGTTACCTGATACGGATTTTCGGGCAAGCCTTGCAGTGCGACTTCAGAAGGCATGGACCCACCCGCACTCTTTCCGGGATGCATTTGCCACCTGGATCATGGATCTGTTTGCGGATGAGGGTTTGATTCTTTGCGGAAGCCACAGTGAGGCGATAAAGGAGTTGAGCAGGCCCGTATTTGAGACGTATGTGGCGGATCCGTACTCCTTTTTTGACCGGGTGGATCGTCAAACCAAGTTGTTGTTGGAGAGCGGCTATCATCAGCAGGTTGTTCCAATGGAATCCAATCTGTTTCTTTTGGATGAAGATATGCAGCGACGAAAGCTCCAGGTTCGGAGAAGGGGTGATGGGGAAGCCAGTGGGTTGACTCAAGGGAATGTCCAAGGGAATGTCCAAGGATCACAGCATTTTCAATGGAGCCTGGGTGAAGGGGACGAGATGGAGTACATAGAACTTCAAAAAATTGTAAAAGAAGAACTTTATCGATTGTCTCCCAATGTATTCCTTCGCCCAATAGTACAGGATGAACTGCTTCCAGTCCTGGCATATGTGGCGGGGCCTTCCGAACTATCCTACTATGCTCAGCTCCGGGATGTATATCCGCTCTTTGGCAAAACGATGCCCATCATACTGCCAAGATTCAGCCTCACATTGGTGGAACCGCATATTAGCCGTGCAGCTGGAAACCTGCCATTTGAGTTGCACGAGTATCGTCTTCGAACGGAAGATTTGGAAACAGAGTATATTCGTAGGGAGCATGATCATAACCTGGAGGCCTTTTTCCAGGAGTGGACAGAGGCTATACAGAAAGAAACCGAGGCGAGGATAGGATTCATTGAGGAGGTGGATCCTACGTTAGTGAAAGCAGCATCCCGAGCAGAATCGGTGTTTCACAATGAATTGATGAAACTAAAAGGCAAGTTGATTCGTGCCGTGAAGCAGCAGCAGGAGAATCAAATTGGACGTATTCATAAGGTTCAAAGCTTCCTGTTCCCACACGGCGGCCTTCAGGAGCGTGAAGTTGCCCTGATCCATCCGCTCAACAAATACGGACCTGAATTTATACCGGGCCTGATACATCTGCTGGAAAATGAGACGCCGGAATCGCACAAATTTCTTTTTCTTTGAGACGATTTTTGGGATTTGATGATCACAAAATTCTCTTTCAGATCGTCAAATAGGCTTTTCATTACATAAGGTGGTTATTACGTAAGGCGGTTATTACGCAAGGCTGTTATTACATCAGTACAAACGATATGCAACCGGAGAAGCAGAAATTACGGAGTCATTTTCTGGAGATTCGCAATGGAATCCCGGAGGATCAGTACCTGAAAAATTCAGCGGCGATTCGAAAGCGACTGCTAACCTGGGATCAGCTTTGCACAGCAAGGACCATCCATACCTATCTCTCCATTCCTGAGCACCGGGAAGTTGATACAAGAATGCTTGTTCCGGAACTTTTGGACATGGGCAAACGGGTAGTTGTGCCTGTCATTCAGCCTCAATATGAGCTCAGGCACGTCTATGTCACAAAACACACCCAATTTGAAACCGGGCGGTGGGGAGTTGCCGAGCCGGTAGATGGTGAAGAGGCAGACCCTGGGGTACTCGACCTTATACTCGTGCCGATGGTAGCCGGAGATCGTGAAAAACATCGAATTGGCTATGGAAAAGGCTTCTACGATCGTTTTTTGCGCCAAACACGAGCTGTGACAGCTGGCCTCCTTTTTGAACAAACCCGGTATTCCGGATGTTTTCCATCCGAACCACACGATCATCCGTTGGATGTTTTGGTAACAGAGGATGCCATCTATTAAATTGTATTTTCCTGCAACACCATTCACTACACCTACGTACTGCTTCAACACTCCAGAGCGTCATAACTCCACAACTTCACAACCTCACAATCTTGCACCATGCCACTCATCACCTTTGAAGGAATCGATGGATGCGGGAAATCAACCCAGATCCAAAAACTAAAAGCTCTGTTAGAGGGGACAGGCAGGAAGGTATATCTGTTTCGTGAACCTGGAGGCACCCCTTTATCGGAAGAGATTCGGGCCATCCTACTAGACAGTAATCGGACAATCCACCCAGTTACAGAGATGATTCTCTTTTCGGCAGCTCGCTCCGACCTCATCACACAGCAAGTACAGCCATTGCTTCAACGAGGAGAGTGGATCATTTTAGATCGATTTTACGATTCCACAACCGCATATCAGGGATACGGGAGGGAGGCAGTTCGGATGGAAGAACTCAGCAACCTTAACCATCTGGCGACTAACGGCGTTATTCCAGACATCACGTTTTATCTTCGGGTTGATCGGGAGACCGCATCCAAACGAAGAGAGGGCGAGGCGGCAGACCGGATGGAGGGGGCCGGGGATGCTTTTTTTGAGCGGGTAATCCAGGGCTATGATCAGATCGCGGAGCGCGAACCCGATCGGGTTACAGTGTTGGATGCATCTCAACCGGTAGAGAAGGTGTTCGACGATCTGATGGTGGCTCTGAAGCATCACTATGGAGAGATTGACTGAAGATTCGGGGCCGGAATCGATAGAAGAGAGACGGAAGTACCAGTAAATCTGCTACCAAAGCGGAGAAAATGGTACTGCAAACCAGCGCACCCATCATCGTTGTGGAGGTAAAATCACTATTGATGAGTGTGCCAAAACCGGCTATCAGGATCAAGCTTGTGATCATCATCGGCCGTCCGGTTTTTATCGTTGTAACCGTAAGCGCAGGCTGCATCGCACCTCTTCGCAGATACTCAATCCTGAATCTGGAGAGAAAGTGAATGCTGTCGTCCACAGCGATGCCCAGAGCAATGGTAAAGATCACTGCCGTAGACGGTTTGATGTCAACGCCGGAAAGACCCATCACACCTGCGGTAATAAGTAAAGGAATCAGGTTTGGGATCATAGAGATGGCAACCATGATGACCGACCGGAAGAGCATCGCCATGATCAGGGAAATTGCAGCTACGGCAATCAGAATGCTCCATAACAGAGAGTATACAATTTTGTCGGTGAGGTCGGCGCTCAGAATCGTCGTGCCTGTTAAGGTGATGGTAACATCCTGAAAGTCGCGGGCCAGAATATCTTCCAGCTCTACTTTGATTTCATTGATTCGTTCAGATCCCAGGTCGGGCAAAAAAGCTCTCAGCCGTACTTTTTGATAATCAAAATCGATTAGGCGGAACAGTTCATCGGCGTTATTCACCTCCAGGAGCAACAAATACTGTGCAATTTCGGCTTCGGTTAGTGAGAGATTGGCTGTCTGTGAGAGATTGGCTGTCTGTGGGAGATTGGCTGTCTGGGGGAGATTGGTTGTCTTGGGGAGATTGGTTGTCTTGGGGAGATTGGTTGTCTTGGGGAGATTGGCTATCTGAGGAAGAGCGGCTGCCTGCGGAAGATCGGCATCTTGCATCACTTCGTGAACCTCTTGTAAAAGTGTATGCAGACCAAGAACCCGATCTACTTCCGGAATTTGGAGCAGAACCTGTTCCAGCCGAGCGAGTTCCTGAATTCGTTCTGGCTGGATCATACCCTCGGGCTTCCCGGAGTTGACAAGGAGCTCAATGGAGAGCTGGGGTCCGATTTCATCCTGGAAAAAAGCCTGATCTTGCATAATTCTTGTGTCTTCGCGAATATCGTCGAAAACCCGTCCGTTCACATCTACTTCTGAAATAAAATAGCCAAATAGCAGTAGCATCAAGCCGGCCCCCAGCAATACCCGATTGTGATAGAGGCGATTGATCAGAGCAATTCGCTCCAGAACCCGGTTGATCCAGTGATTGACCACCGCACGCTCCTGATGGAAGATCTTCTGCTTTTTTGTTTTGCCAAGCATAACAGGAAGCACCACAATGGTGATTAGGTAGGCGATCATCACCCCGGCCGCTGTGTAGATCCCAAATTTTTTCATCGGAACAACACTGCTACTGAGCAAAGATGCGAATCCAATCGCAGTCGTGATACTGGTCATAAGAGTAGCCAGACCGAGTGTAGTTAGCATTTCCAGAATCGATTCCTTTCGGGAGCAGCCACTGACCCTTGCATCGTCGTATTTTGAAATCATGTGTATGGCATCGGCAACGCCCACACACAGCAGAATCGGGGCGATGGTCGAGCTCATAATCTCCAAATAGCCCCCAGTAAGTTGCATAATTGCAATGGTGAAGAGCAGGGTACTCCAAACGATGATCATTGGAAACAGGATTCCCCACATACTTCGGTAGAGATACCAAAGTAGCAGAATAATCAAGACGGAGGAGATCGCAATATAGCCGATGATCTCTTTGTTTAGCATATTCACATACTGATTTCGGTAGTATGGGATTCCTGAAGTATGAAATGTGGTTTCCTGCTGATGGGGTTCAATAATCTTATAAATCTCGTCGATGAGAAGGTTGCGATTGGCGTAGGTATTTTCGCCGGGTTCGATATTGAGCACAAAGGCAGTTTGCCTTCCGTCTTTGCTAATCAACGTACCGGCAAGGAAAGGATCTTCAAGGATGCTGTTTCTTGCTTGCTCCATCGTCTCCGCTTTCTCGAGAATCTCCTGGGTTTCCAATTCAGATTTATCCTGGGGATATGGGAAATACTCGGAAAATGAGAGGAATCCATCGTTATTCTCAATCTTCCGTGCATTGGTAAGACTTTGCACCGACTGGATGGTTGGAAGAGACTCAAATTGTTGCGTTAAAGAGCGAATCAGCTCGAGTACATCGCTCGTAAATAGCGAGTCAGAGGAGAATCCAATCAACATAACTGTGTCATCCTCACCAAACTCTTCACCCAGTTCCTCAAATTGCAGAAGAACGGGATCATCTTCCGGAAAGAATCCTTCCAGGTTAAAATCGGTTTGAATACGCGAGGCCGGATAGATGGCAAGCGCGGTTAAAAAGAGAAACAAAGCGATCACCGAACCGGGAGCCGCCAGAAGAAATTGGCCTAATCGTTGCAAAGCTTGATGGTTATATAGCGGTTAATACGTACGGTTCATAAAACGGGTTGATGCAAACAGCTTCATAGATCGAGGGTAAATTTGAGATAGAAGGAACTGTTTCTTCGAAAGGAGTGGAACGTGAGTTCGCTGTAGAGCGGTTCGGGTTCCGGTCCTGAAAAAACGTTTCCTCCAGTTCCAATACTGAATGTGTCGGTTGCTTGATAGCTGATCTCTAATCGACCCCAAAAGTCACGACCCGTGGGTTGATAGGTGCCAAGACTGAGTATTTGTAACCGATCATTTGCGAAAGAGCGTTCAAAAAATCCGATGAGAGAGAATGTGATTGGTTCGGCAAGAATGTTGTCTGTTACACCGTAAAGGATCCGGGTTTGAACCTCACCACCCAATGTTCCTCCCCAAAGAGAAGCCTCAAAACCGGTCGTATTGGACAAGGAGGGTTTCGAGATAAGATATCCGTCTTCCCGGAGTTCAAAATCGGAGAGAACACCCAGATCACTCTGCGGATCCAGGGAGAATGCTCGAAGGCGGGATACCGGGATATTGAACCGATGAACTTGCCGGTCCGGAATGATCAGCCACTCCTGGCGCACGATCCAGCGCCCACTAGACCAGCTCAAGGCAGCACCAGCCATCCAGGAACGGCGTAGTTCCTGCCGAAGCGTGATCAGAGGATTCTCTCCAGGCGCTCCCGGGGTAAAATAGATCCCAAGTGACGGCAAAGGTTGCGTCCAGTAGTAACCCATCAAATCGATTTCAAGCTGTGGTAACGATCGAAGTGCTGCCCTGAAGGCAAATTGATGCCCATCAAACAGAGAACTTTCCTGTGCAGGCTCAAATGCCAGATCTACAAAGGACGGAGCAGATTGCGCTGGAAACCAGATCGATTCGACATCAGGCAGTTCCGTAGCACGGGTTGCAGGGGCATAGACAGCATGAAGGTAATTCGCACCAAAATACTGAATAACAGAGAGAGCTAGTCGAGCATCAGGCAGGTCTTCCGGATCCGGGAGGACGAATTCCGTAAGTGTGACAGGGGTTAAAAAATTATTGAGTGATTGAATCGGGGAGGAGCCCCATGAAAAGGATTGACGACCCAATCGTATATCCGTTTTTTGTAGATAAAGATCGAGATAATATTCGGTAGGGGAGAAAATAACATCCGTTTGATCGGTATAATCGATATCCAGATCGGGAGAGATGGTTACTTCGAAATCATTAAATCGATGAGTATACGTCATATTTAGGCGCATGATGCTGCTAATATAGGACGAACGAGTGGGGCTGTAGGTGTTTGTATTTTTTGCAGAAAAAGAGGGTACCCCCTGATATTGCTTAGCTTGAATGGTGCTGTTTGTCAGAAGTGATAGAAGCAAGATGGAAAACAGAAGGCATACTGTTACTAGATGAGAGAACGGAGACATTGACTTAGATGCAAACCTTCGGAAAAATCGAAACATAAAGACAAAGATAATCGTTGATATCAAGTTTATAAATGCTTAATTTTGTCGATTATGGATTGTTGTTTACCCAAGGCGGAAAACGGCTCCATTATCTTGTTATTCACCCAAATTTCTGAATCAATAGGCAATTATGGCGCACGAAAGCATCGAAGTCAATGTCCCTCTCTCCAAGGCGTACGAAATGTTGTGTAATCCAGTTCATTTCACAAAGTTTCTTGAGCGAATCGATTCTATCGAAAAAATCAATTCTCAAACGTTCGAGTATAAAACACAAATAGGATCGGAAGAGTTTCGCTGGACCACCAATATTATTGATAATTTGAGAAACACCCGGTTTGCTTGGATTACCATTAACGGGAACCTGAATCAGACGGGGACCATTCGATTTACCCCACTGGACAATGGAAACCGTACACGGGTTGATTTTACGTTGGACTATCGTACATTTTTTGGCGAACCGGAGGAAGCACTGGCGCAATTTATTTCAGATCTGCCTGGTCAACTCGATAAAGATCTAAACCGGTTCAAAGAGCTTGCCGAGTCCGACACATTCAAAGATGAGGTAGAAACAGCCAGCACGGAAGTATCTGCCTAACAGATCTTGTGTACTTGCACATACCGGGATCGGGTGCAAGTACATATTTTGCAGTACACAGCTACAACAATCTGCACATGATGCGGTCACCTGAAAGGGAGATCGCATTTTTTTTGACTGCGTTCCGACCACCGTCTTGTGTCGGGCAGGATCAGCAACCCCATCAACCCGAATAAAAAAAAGAGATATCGTTTGAGCAACGTAAAGACGTTTTCTGAGTTTGTGAATTCACCGTTGGCCAAACAAGACCACTATCTGCTTTTTGGGAATCCGGTCGGCCATTCGCTTTCGCCCGTCATTCACTCGTTGGCACTTTTGGATGCAGGGATTCAGGCCACATATAGCGCTGTAACTCTCTTGCCGGAGGAGATTACCGCTGCGATTGCGTGGATGCATCAGTGTGAGTATTTCCAGGGGGCTAATGTGACAATTCCTTATAAGCAGTCGTTTATGGAAGTGGTGGATGAGTGTGGTGAGGAGGTTTTGGCAACCGGGGCATTGAATACGTTGCGACGGGATCCGGAATCGGGCTTTTTGACAGCAGTGAACACCGATATTGAGGGTTTTTTGGCACCCATTGAGGTGTATATGGATAGGATTGCAGAGGCTCCGGTGTTGATTTTTGGCAGTGGCGGGGCTGCACGCGCGGTGGTGTATGCGCTCTTGAGTGCGGGAGCGGAGGAGATTGTGCTGGTGAGTCGACGACCGGAGGATGCAAAACATAGTTATCGGGGGGAATTTGATGTGGATTCGGGTGAGTTGCAGTTTGTGGGGTATGATCAGTGGATGGCATTTGCAGAGGATGCGTTTTTGTTGGTGAATGCGACGCCGGCGGGGATGCTGTCGTTTCCTGTTGGTTGTCCTGTGCCGATCGGTGAGCTAGGGACCGTGTGTAGTATGTATGGTCCGAAGTTGCTGTATGATTTGGTATACAACCCATATGATACACCCTTTCTTATTGTAGGACATAGGTTTGGGAGCGATACTTGTCATGGAGTTGAGATGTTTTTGCACCAGGCGGCTGCGTCGTTTCGTTTTTGGACAGGGTGTGAATTTCCGTTGGATCTTTGCAGAAAAGAGCTAGAGAGAAGGCTTTATGTTGGTTAAAGAACCCGTGATTTTTTCTGATAGTGGTAGTAGAGGGGAGGGGCGTGCATCCGGGGTTTTTGCCGGGTTTGTGTTTCGTGAACTGATGGGTGGTGATGGTGCTGGGGGTGCCATTGGTCATGTTCGTGCTGATGGTGATGTTATCGATGTTGGTGCTGGGGGCGATTCGGGTACTGAGAACACTGTCTCAAAGGCAACGCGAAGCACCAATGAAAAGCTCGCATGGATTCGGAATCACTATTCCTTGGAAAGTTCGCAACAGGTGGTTCTAAATCAGGTGCACGGCTCCGAGGTTTTGAGTTGTTCTGCAGGCGGTGAGTTCGATGGGTACGATGCGGCGGTTACATCAACCCGAAACCTGATGCTTACGATTCGGGTAGCGGATTGTGCAGCTGTTTTGTTGTATGATTCGGTACATGGAGTGATTGGGGCTCTTCATGCGGGATGGCGGGGAGCGGTTGCCGGGATCGTGCCGAAGACAGTGGGTGCGATGAGGGCTCTGGGAGCGGAGGCGAAGGAGATGCGTGTCTATGTGTCGCCATCGATCTCAGCGTCCTGTTTTGAGGTAGGGGAGGAGGTTGCCAAGCAGTTTCCGGAGGCATTTGTGTACCGGTCCTTTGGGAAAAAACCCCATGTGGATTTGAAATCGTTTCTTCAGGAACAGTGTCTGCAATTGGGGATTCCCCATGGGCAGATTGAGGTGGATAAAATTTGCTCCATGACAGACAGACGATGTGAATCGTATCGGCGGGACGGCGCAGATGCAGGACGGATGGTGGCTTTTTTGGCGTTGCAGAGTGAATGATGAATGGGTGAATGTTTACCAGGAGTAGGTTGATTGGATGGTTCCTTGAGATATGCGCTTATCAGGGATATTTTAGGATTCCAATCAACGAAAATGATCGGGAATTCGTTATGTTTAAGGTTCATTAGCTGGGCAAATTCGTATGACTAAGAAAAAAAAATTATCCCTATTGGGATCGACGGGGTCGATTGGTACCCAAACGCTAGAAATTGTTCGGAATCGGCCGGAGGAGTTCGAAGTGATTGCGTTGTCTGCCAATCGAAACTGGAAAGAGCTGGTTTCACAGGCGAATGAATGGAAAGTTCCCTATCTGGTCGTTACTGATCCGCAGGCAAACCAGAAAATACGAGCGAATTTGGCGTATGAACCAAAATTTGTGGGAGGTAGTGCCTCCGACCTGGTTACATTAGCAACGCTCCCGGAATCCGATCTGCTGGTGAATAGCCTGGTTGGTTTTTGCGGATTTGAATCTACGTATCATGCAATTCAATCGGGAAAGCGCGTGGCTCTTGCCAATAAAGAATCTCTTGTGGTGGGAGGGGAGCTTATTTTTGGCCTGCCCGGAGCAAGAGAACAGATGATTCCGGTAGATTCTGAACACAGCGCAATGTTGCAGTGTCTGGTGGGTGAAGATCCCTCGCATATTCGAAGAATTCTCATTACGGCCAGCGGAGGGCCTTTTCGAAGCTGGAGTCGGGAGCAGATGAAGAACATCACCCCGAAAGATGCGCTAAAGCATCCAAACTGGGAGATGGGTAGCAAAATTACCATCGATTCGTCCACGATGATGAATAAAGGACTTGAAATCATTGAAGCCCATTGGCTGTTTGATATCGGGTTTGAGCGAATAGTCCCGGTGATTCATCCGCAAAGTATTATTCACTCGGTAATTGAATTTGTGGATGGCTCCTCTAAGGCGCAGATGGGGCCGCCGGATATGAAGGTTCCAATTCTGTATGCGCTTAGTTATCCGGATAGAATCTCCTATGAAAATCCGGTACTCGATTATACGAATCCGTTTGAACTTACGTTTGAACCGGTCGATAAAGATCGTTTTCCCATGGTTGAGATTGCCATATCGTGTGGAAAAAAAGGTGGGATCGCGCCATGTGTAATGAACGCCGCCAATGAGATTGCGGTTGAGCGGTTTTTAAAGGGAGAGATTCACTATCTTCAGATTCCGCATTTGGTTCGCGCAGCCACCGAGGCTCTGCAGAGCCGGGATTCGCTGAGTATTGAGCTTTTGCTGGATGCAGACAGAGAGGCCCGATCCTTTTCAAGGGCGTTTAAACCAGGAATGTAGCCGTTATGTTATCCACGATAATACTATTTATTTGTGCACTTTTTTTGCTAGTAACGGTACATGAGCTGGGGCATTATCTGGCTGCAAAACTGTTCGGAATGCGGGTAGACCGGTTTTCGATTGGATTCCCTCCCAACTTATTTTCCTACCGAAAAGGAGAGACAGAGTATGTGATTGGTGCAACCCCTCTTGGGGGGTACGTGAAAATTGCCGGAATGATCGATGAAACGATGGATACGGAATTTATGAGTCAGGAGCCGGCAGAGGATGAGTTTCGAAGCAAACCGGTATGGCAGCGGATGATTGTGATGCTAGCTGGTGTAATTTTTAATGTTTTGCTAGCCGTGGTGATCTACACATTGGTCACATTTTCCTATGGAGAGGAGGTGATTCCAATCCGCTCGGTACCGGGAATGTACGTCGAGCCGGGCAGTTTGGCAGCCGATATTGGTTTGCAAACAGGCGATCGGCTGATTGGTATCAATGGTGAGAAGGTGCAGACATTCAATGAACTTTTTTCGCCAACCTCACTGACGCAGCGAGATGTCTCTTTTTTGGTGGAGCGGAATGGGGTGGAGTTATCGCTGTCCGCGCCGGCCGATTTCCTGGATCGAATCAATGAAGAGGGCTTTTTGGATCCATCCTATGTAATTCCTTCTGTAATCTCTGCCATTTTACCAGGAAGTCCGGCGGAAGCTGCTGGTTTTGAGGCCGGGGATCGTGTGATTTCGATTGATGGAAATGAGGTTGCATATTGGAATCAACTGGTGAGTCGAATTCAATCGGCTGAGGGGGAGCTTTTAATACGGGTAGAGCGAGGGATTCAGGTGTTGGCACTGGAGGTTACTCCGGATCCTGCAGATGGAAAAATCGGAATTGCACCTCCGCTTCCAAGAGATGTTTTTGATATTGAACAGGTAGACTACTCTTTACCGGAATCTGCCGTGTTTGCAGCTCAAAAATCAGGAGCTACGATAACCGGGATTGTGCAGGGACTCGGAAAGATGATCCGGGGTGAAATCTCTGTAAGGAACAACCTTGGAGGTCCGGTGGCCATTGCCAATGTGACGCGCGAAGCAACAGAGAACCGTGGTTGGCTTGGGTTTTGGGAGATTACGGCATTTTTAAGTATCACACTGGCCATTATGAATATGTTGCCTATTCCGGCACTCGATGGCGGGCATGTTCTCTTCTTGGCCTATGAAGGAATTACGCGTCGGGAACCCTCGCCAAAAGTTCGAATGGGTCTTCAACAGATTGGATTTATTTTGCTTGTTACGCTGATTATTCTGGTCACTTTTAACGATATTCTCAGGGTTCTGGGATAAACAAAGCTCCAATGAAGATTTCTAAGCAAGGATATTCAACTATTGCCGTTGTGCTGCTCGGCTCGGCTCTTTTTGCCATGATTGCCACGTTGCTACCGGCATGGTTCTCATGGGCAATATGGAGCATATTATTCCTTGTAAGCTTTGTGGTCATCTTTTTTTTCCGGGATCCAGAGCGGGTCATTCCTGTGGGAGAGGAGTTGATTCTAGCACCCGCCGATGGTAAAATTGTTTCAATCCGGATGGAGCATGAACCAGATTACTTTCAAAAAGAGGTGCGATGCATCAGCATATTTTTATCTCCGCTGGATGTTCATATCAACCGAGTTCCAGTGTCGGGAGTCGTTGATTACGTACGTTACTATCCCGGGAAGTTTTTGATGGCCTGGAAGGAGGAAGCTTCACTTGAAAATGAACGGGCACACTTTGGAATCACCCATCCGGGAGGAATTCGGGTCATGTTTAAACAGATCACCGGATTTCTGGCCCGCCGTATTGTGTATGAACTAAAGGAGGGAGATACGGTACAAAGTGGGGATCGATTTGGTTTGATGAAATTCAGTTCCAGAATGGATGTGCTTCTGCCGGCAGATATTGAGATCAGAGTACAGGAGGGGGATCGTACTGTGGCAGGAGAGACGGTGCTTGCTTATATGCCGGCCGACCATGATGCGGCCAGTGCCAGTGAGGTGCATTCATGAACTATCCGATTCGGAATATTCGACTCAGAAGACGATCCGCCACGGAAAAGCGCAAACGCAAACCAATTCCAAAGATCATCATCCCAAGCTTTTTTACGTTAATGAACCTGTTTTGCGGGTTTATTTCGATCATTCTCGTTTCGGAAGGAAACTTGATCTTTGGAGCATGGCTCATCGTATTTGCAGCTATGTTTGACGGGATGGACGGTTTTATGGCACGCCTTACCAATTCTTCCAGCGAATTCGGAATCGAGTTAGATAGTATCAGTGATGTTGTTTCCTTTGGTGTGGCTCCGGCTTTTCTTTTATACACCTTTGTGATGCATGAAATGGCAATTATTGGGATCATTCTTACTTCGCTGATTCCTGTGTGTGGTGCAATTCGATTGGCGCGGTTTAATGTACAAACCAAAGAGATTCGATATGATATTTACCAAGGTTTGCCGATTCCGGTACAAGCGGTGATGATGGCTGCGTTCTTTCTCACATTTCACAAGCGACTGGAGTTCTTTGAACCGCTGAATCAGGGAATCATCTCTGTATTGATTCCGACGCTGTTGATTCTATCATTTTTGATGGTAAGCACAATCCCATTTGATAAAATGCCCAAATTTGATAGAGAATCGTTTCAGACCAATCGAAGTCGGTTTATCCTGTTTTTTATCTACTTTGTTGTGATTTTATTATTTCAGGATATCGGTTTGATACTGGTATTTACTTTTTACATCGCCAAGGGTTTGGTATTCGGTCTTCGTGTATTTTGGCAAACCGGCCGATTTCAGCAGCAACCATAAATGAAGTAAGGAATCACCATGGTGCCAGATTTACTGTTTCACGTTGTTTCAAACAGAAAGTGGAAAATGCAGATTCGGGACGGCGTTTACCGCCCAGAATTTTTTCGAGAGGAGAATGGTGTCGAAACTGTTTGTGGTGAAGATTTGAATACCTATTTAAATCATGAATTTGCAGGCCGAAAAAATCTATTGCTTGTGGTGATCGAGACGTCCAGATTAAAAAAACGGAATGCAATTAAAGAAGAACAGTCCAAGAGAGAATCTGACGAAACTTCCAGAGATAAGTCTAGTGATAAGGTAACCATTTATCGAATTCCCGAACCGATTCACAAACTTGCTGTGTTGGATAAAATTCGAATCGACTGCAACGAGAGTGGAACGTTTGATATCCAATTGCGTCAAGATGGGGAACATTAGTAAAAGGAAAATTAGCACGATATATCGCGGCAACTATATCCATAGTTGCACATATGTCGTATAATATATATTATGTAAAGTAAATCAGATGTCAATAAATACGACACTTCTAACTTCACTCTTCTAACTTCTAAATCTAACCTCTTCCTACTCTTACCACTCCCCACCCAAGGATCCCATCAAAACCATCCCTAAAAGATAATACCGACTTTACTCAGTCCAGTAGCTCCTGGATCGCTTTGAAATCCGGCAAATCCCCCGCATTCTCAAGAACCTCTGCATACGCCACTGTACCATTCTCATCAATGAGAAATGCAGAACGTTTGCTAACACCTTTCATACCGAAGAATGTATCATAGAGGGCTCCATATGCTTCAGAAACCTCTTTATTAAAATCACTTAGTAGTGGAAAATTAATGTTATTCTGCTCTTTAAATACCTTGAGTGTAAAAAATGAATCTACGCTAATCCCTGCAACACGTACATTAAGCTCTTCGTAAAACTTCATGTTATCTCGGGTACTGCACATCTCATCTGTACAAACGGAGCTAAATGCCAGCGGAAAAAACAGAAGAAGTAGCTTCCCCTCCCCTCGCAATTCTTGAAGTGTTCGACCCTCACCGCTACTATCTGTAAGAGTAAAATTAGGGGCAGATTGTCCTACGTTTAGAGCCATAAAAAAGATATTATTGAGATTTATTGTGTCTAGTGATCGTTCTCCTTTGCAGTAAGAAAATTCTGTAAAGAGGGGATTGATGATGTAAAAAAACCGATACTGATTCCACCAAATAAATGCATGAAAATCCATTTTAGTTCCCTGGAACCGGAGTTATCTGCTGAATTTGTAGCGGATTCGAAAACATATTGTCCCGCTGTCATCATTGTGAACAGTGAGGTTTCATTATCGGGGTGGTAAAACCACATCCAAAATAAAAAACCAACCAGAAACAGATATCCTGTCAGTATCCGCATCGGTTGTTCAATTTGCCGGAAATAGGAAAGGATCAGAATACCCAGAAGACCGGCAGAAAGCAGTTGCAGTACCATGATCATCAGCGAGAGTAATGTTACAGGGCGCAGCATCTCCCCAAAAATAGGGGTACATAAAAGGGGTATGAACGTAAGTATCACAGGATACTGAAGATAGGGAGCCCTCAGACTTCTGCTGATCAAGAGTAGAATGCTCACAGCAATCAACGTTAACAAGACGATAAGGTTGATATGGATCCGTTGCGGGGTTTCCGGCAAGACGAATTGCAACCCAAAGTACAGGACCAGAGATCCCAGAAAAAGAAGAGTTAGAAAGCCAAGTGGACTTTTTCTTACAGGATTTCGGAGGATAGAGAGGAAACAGCCGCAGCAGATAAAAAGCAGAAGAGCATTTGTCCAGTTCATACCACGTTTGCTTTATTCTGGCTGAGAGCCATTTCCATGATGCCGAGCAGATCGTTTCTGCCGGATCTCCCTCCTGCTTTGCTGCTCATTCTGGTATACCAGCACCCTGTCAGCCATGTGCTTGAGGCAGCGACGCTCCCATCGAACCATCTCTTTAACCACATCCAGTAATCGTTCGGTTTGATGATCATGCACTTCCACCGGCAGCATCCACTCTTCGGGCGTGAGCATCTCACACTCATGGAGTAAACGTTCACGATTGCGCTGTATCTGTTCCAGAAGAGTTTTGGGGTCCAGTTTCATTAGCATTTCATCCTTCAAAAATTCACCCTCAATGGAAGATGGATGTGCAATACCGCCTACATCTTGTCCACGGCTCCGGATTAGAGGCTCCGTATAGTGAGTTTGTGCAAAATCGATCTGCTGTAACCAGCGTAGGATGGAGTGACCGTCCCCCGGATCTTCATCAAACGGTACAAATTCAATGACGGGTACGAGAGCTTCCGCTTCGATTTTCAGATAGGCTATATCTTCGACGAGATGACGAATTTCGGTTTCAGACGGTCGGTTTTCATCCGAAAGTGTCATAGTGTATTTCGTTACAGATCCTTAGAGGCAGTATTCACTGAAATCAGGCAGACCAACGAGAGGATGCCTTGGTTTGATCATTTCGTTTTTGCTGCTCCAGCATGTCAACAAGCGACAATCCAGTATTCCATTCGCGGTCTCGGTCGCGTACAGAATGGATATTGTTCTCCTCCTGAAAGTCCCAAAATGAGCCAAATTGTCCGTTTCTGTACTCTTTCAGATAATCCAGACGCTCTTTCAAATCCTCTTTGGGTACCAGAAGTCGCTCCTTATCATAGATCGCATCTTCCCGAGACTCGAATACAATATCATAATCCTTGCTCATCACAATGGCTTCTTCCGGACATACTTCTTCACAAAAACCGCAGTAAATGCATCGCAACATATTGATTTCGAAGAAATCGGGGTATCGCTCCTTTGGATCATCACTTTTTTCATTGGCTTGCATGCTGATGGCCAGCGGCGGACAAGCCCGGGCACAAAGACCGCAAGCCACGCATCTCTCCTGTCCGTTATCCTCGACCAATACCGGCCGACCCCGGAAAATCGACGGTGGATCCCATCGTTCTTCCGGATAACTCATGGTAACTGCCGGAGCAAACATCTGCTTAAAGCTAAACCACAGACCCTTAAAGATTTCGGGTAGATAGATTCGCTCCATAAGGGAGAGTTTCCGTTCTCTCTTGTACTCTTTATTAATGGCGTTTACAGAGGGTTGATCAAAACTCATTCGGTTTCTGTCCTGTGATGGTTTGATTGATATTTACTCAGTTCTTTGTAACCATTTAGTTGTTACGTCGCAAAAATAACCTTTTCGCATTACCGTTTCAACTTTCCGGTCTACTTCTGCCGGAAAATTAGGGTGATTGGGACTCCTTCAAATCCGAACTCGTCCCGCAGTCGATTTTCTATAAATTTTCGGTAATTGGGAGGCAACTCTTGCGGATTATTCATAAAAAATTTGAAGACAGGCGGGTTGTTTTTCACCTGAACTGCATACTGAATTTTCAGGGATCGTCCCCGTTTCATCGGCAGTGCCCTCTCCTTCAGAATTTTCCCGACAAAGTCATTGAGCTCTGGTGTAGAAATTTTCTTTTTGCGTTCCTGAATCACCCGTTCAGCAACATCCAGAACCCGTTCCACCCGTTGCCCTGTCAACGCCGAAATGGACAGTACCGGAACATAGTTCAGCGTCTGCACTTTCGAGTAGATATACTCTTCGAACTCTTTAAACAGTTGTGTATGTTTTTCCGGAACCAGGTCCCATTTATTCAGCACAATCACAATGCCCTTGTTAAAGGTCTCCGCTTCTCGTAGAATTCGCTTATCCTGTTCATCAAAGCCTTGCATCGAATCCAGTAGCAACACCACGACATCCGCTTCCCGGATCGCCCGGTCTGTCCGGACCGTGCTGTAAAACTCGATATTTTCCTTCACTTTCGCCCGCTTTCGAAGTCCGGCCGTGTCGATTAGCAGATATTCCTTCTCCTTATACACCAGGTAACTATTGATGGAATCACGCGTAGTTCCCGGTATATCGGTGACGATGCACCGGTCATTTTTCAGCAGTGCGTTCATCAAAGAGCTTTTGCCGACATTCGGACGTCCCACAAAGGCAATTTTAGGGGTTTCATCGTCCACCTCCTCCTCTTCTGTTTCGGGTAGAAGTTCGACCACACGGTCCAGAAGTTCACCGGTGCCTGATCCGCTCATCGCAGAAACTGGAAAAAATTCATCCAGACCCAGTTCGTAGAACTCCACAGCATTCAACCGGCGGTCCTCATCATCGCTTTTGTTCACTACCAAAAGTACCGGCTTCTCTTGCTTTCGCAAGATCGAAGCAAGCTGCCGGTCAAGCGTATTCACACCGGATTCTACATCCACCACAAACAGAATGAGATCCGACTCATGAATGGCCAAGTGCACTTGTTCCCGGATTCCCGCACTGATTACATCCGCCTCATCCGGCAGATAGCCACCTGTGTCGATCACCTGAAATTCTACACCATTCCAGTAACTCTCTCCGTAGTGGCGGTCTCTGGTCACCCCGTACTCATCGTGCACAATGGCTTTCCGCCGGCCAATCAGCCGGTTAAAAAGCGTAGATTTCCCAACATTAGGACGGCCTACAATCGAAACGGTTGGTTTCATAATCCTTTCCCCGGTTTTATCACCAAGTTGATAATTTTTCGAGGTACAAAGATCTCTTTGATCAGCTCCGCTCCCTCAAGATACTTCTGAATATTGGGTAGTTGCTTGGCCTGCTCCAGCACATACACTTTCTCTGACGCTTTGTCTGCGTCTACAGAAAGCTGATCTCGTACTTTGCCGTTCACTTGCACGGGATAGAGGATGGTTTCCTCTTTCAGTAGGGACTCGTCGGCCACCGGCCAGGCTTGCTGGGAGATAGATCCCGTGTGACCAAGTCGTTCCCAGATCTCCTCAGCCACGTGAGGAGCAAAGGGTGAAAGCAGAATTAGAAATGGTTCGGCGACGGATGAGGGAAGATCTTTCCAGGTATTTGCCTCGTTCAAAAAGATCATCAGCGCGGATATGGCGGTGTTAAATCGCATGCCCTCGATATCATCACTTACTTTTTTCACGGTTTGATGCAGATGCTTTAATTCTGCACGCGTGGCTTCCCGGTTGGAGATCTGGATTTGATCTTTGCCATCTGGATCATCGCCCAAATACCGTCTCCAGACACGGTTTAGAAACCGGTACACGCCCTCCACGCCTTTGGTATTCCATGGCTTAACCTGTTCAAGGGGTCCCATGAACATTTCATAGAGACGAAGGGAATCTGCTCCGAATTCGTGTACCACATCATCCGGATTAATCACATTGCCTCGGGATTTCGACATTTTGTGGGCTTTGGCTTCGATGCGAATGTCGGTCCCTTTCAAAACAAAAGCATCCCCCCTCTTTTCAATCTCCGACTCCTCGAGACGAACTCTTTCTATGCTAGACCCGGTCCCTTGACTTGCTTCCTGACTGGCTTCATTCCCTGATTCGGTACTCTTTCCAAGCTGATCTGAAGAGATCCACTCACCATTCTGCCGAAACCCGGTATACTCTACCTCACCCAAAATCATTCCCTGATGAACGAGGCGCTGAAAAGGCTCCTTGGTAGAGACGATCCCGCAATCGTACAGCACCCGATGCCAAAAACGAGCGTAGAGCAGATGGAGTACGGAGTGTTCCGAGCCGCCTACATACAGATCTACGGGCATCCAGTAGGATTCCTTTTCCGGATCCACGGGCCCGCCGTCAAAATCGGGACTAATGTAGCGCAGGTAGTACCAGCAGGAACCTGCCCATTGTGGCATGGTATTGGTTTCTCGCAGGGCCTTCTCCCCTGTTATCGGATCGGTCGTATGAACCCACTCCATGGCTTGTGCCAGAGGGGGTTCACCGGTTTTGGTTGGCTGAAATTTTTCAACATCCGGAAGTGTGACAGGAAGCTCGGTTACCGGCAATGGTCGTGGTTTTCCGTCTACATGGATGATGGGAAACGGCTCGCCCCAGTATCGTTGACGGGAGAAGAGCCAGTCGCGCAACTTGTAGTTGATGCTCTTTGTGCCCGATCCGATTTTCTCCAAATGCTGAATCATCTTTGACTTGGACTGCTCGATCATCAACCCGTTTAAAAAACCGCTGTTGATGGCCGGTCCGTCTCCAGTGTAGGCGCCTCCCTCGAAATCATCCGGAGGCTGTACGGTGCGTATAATGGGCAGATCAAAGGCTTGGGCAAAATCCCAGTCCCGCTCGTCCTGCCCGGGAACGGCCATGATGGCACCGGTTCCATAGTGTGCCAACACATAGTCGGCAATCCAGATGGGAATCTGCTCGCCGGTGATGGGATGAACGGCATATGCACCGGTAAATTCCCCCGTTTTGGTTTTGGATAGTTCCTGTCGTTCGAGGTCAGAGCGCTTGGAAGCTTGTTCAATATAGTTTTCGACTCTTTCTTTATAATCATTCTTGGTGATCACGGTAACCAAATGGTGCTCAGGTGCTAAGACAATATAAGTGGCGCCATATAAAGTGTCTGGACGTGTAGTAAAAACACGAATCTTCTCTCCCTGTTCATGATCACGAATGGTAAAATCGATTTCGGCACCAATCGATTTTCCAATCCAGTGGCGCTGCATCTCTTTGGTGGATTCTGGCCAGTCCAGATCGTCCAACCCTTCTAGTAGTTTTTCCGCATACTCTGTAATCCTAAGCATCCATTGACGCATCGGCTTACGAATCACCGGAAACCCTCCCACCTCGCTTTTTCCGTCGATAACCTCCTCATTGGCCAGTACCGTGCCCAGTTCAGGACACCAATTCACAGGAGCTTCCGCCTCATAGGCAAGACCCTTCTCATACAGCTTAAGAAAAATCCACTGGGTCCATTTGTAATAATCCGGGTCGGTTGTGTTTACTTCGCGGCTCCAATCGTAAGAGAACCCTAGCATCTGCAACTGCTCCCGGAACCGGTTGATATTCTTTTGCGTGGTTTCTCTTGGATGGGTGCCGGTCTTTACCGCATACTGCTCTGCAGGCAATCCAAAAGCATCCCAGCCAATCGGATGGAGAACCGCAAATCCATTCATGCGCTTGTAGCGGGCAAGGATATCCGTGGCTGTATACCCCTCCGGATGACCTACGTGCAACCCCGAGCCACTTGGATAGGGAAACATGTCCAGGATGTAGTATTTGGGCAGGCTTTGATCATCCGGTGTCCGGAAGGTCTGATGCTCTTGCCAGTAGGTCTGCCATTTCTTTTCGATGTCCTGAGGATAATACGCACTCATGGTTGCCCTGCTTATTGATTTTACTGAAAAACGAACGCATTGAAAGTACGGAAAATGTTGGAAAGGAAGGATATATTCCGGGATATATTCTGGGAAACAAATCTACGTGAACATTTCAACGATGAAACGAACGATTCCATCTAACAAGGATCATCCGTCAGCGATCACAGATCTGTTGGATCAAGAGGCGAACCGAAGGGTTGATCGTCTTCATTCTGGCCTGATCACTATTTTGCTCCTGATTATGGGCGTAAATTTGATTCTGAATCTCATCTTTCAGAACTGGTTTTCGCTGTTTCTCATCACACTCATCATGATTATTTTGATGTTGCCCATCCTGTTTCGAAAACAGCATGCGGTCGACATCCCCGCCGAATTTCATCTAATCTCTGTGATCTTTGCGGTAGCATCGCTCTATCTGGGTGAAGTTCAAATGTTCTATATCCGTTTTTGGTGGTGGGACTTGTTACTACACTCCTCGGCAGGGTTTTTGCTGGGAGTGGTTGGATTTTTGCTTGCCTATCTGTTGAATGAAAGCCGCCGGATCGAGTTGAGCCTCACTTCGGGTTTTATTGCCTTTTTTGCATTTACCTTTGCCGTTTCGATCGGTACCATCTGGGAAATGTTTGAATTCGGGATGGATGAAATAGTGCAGACGCGGATGCAGAAGCCGATGCTTGGCGACGATTCCGGTTTAACCGATACGATGTTTGATGTGATTCTGAACATGATGGGAGCCACGGCAATTTCGGTGATGGGCTACCTCTATATGAAACGGGATGAGCGCTTTTTTGTTCGACGCTGGATCCGACGTTTTGCCATCAAGAATCCAAAATTGTTTAAGGATTGATGGGTATGCTTAACTGTGCCGGCTCGATCCAGTCGGCTCAATCCAGTCGGCTCAACCCAGTCGGTTGGCTACAAGCCATCGGATCTGACAGGGCCCAAGAGGTATCCCATCACCCCGTGAAACAAGCTCGTTGCTCAACAAGTCTGTGTATGTGTGATGTTCGACCGTATCTTTAGTGCTTGTGAGGGAGCCTGAGGGAAGGGTGCGAACCTGCTCAGAAAAATTTGCAGCAACCCAAATTTCCTGTTCGCCCTCCCCTTTTCGATATAGGAGCAGCGCAGGATCTTCGAGGTCGGAGAGATCGATCTTATTTTCTGCAAATGCGGGTTGTGATGCGCGGATCCGTAGCATTCGTTGAAGTTGGTGAAAAACTGACATGGAAGCACGGTCTTGCATGGAGGTGTGATCTTGCATGGAGGTGTCGTCTTGCAAGGAGGTGTGATCCTGTGTACTCGCCAAATGGGAGTCAGTGACATCCAATTCCCCCAGTCTATCCCCGAATCCATCCTGAAGTCCCATCAACCGCTCCGCCCGGTCCCAGTTCATTCGGGAGCGATGCACCCATCGCGAATCCAGTCGCTTTGCCGGATCCTGCTTGTAAGTATCATCATTCAGTGAAGCCCACTCATCCCCCAAATAGAGCAGAGGAATCCCGCCAATCGAAAACGCGATTCCGTATAGTAGAAGTAACCGTGCCACACCGTCCCGCAACCAGGCCTCATCCTCCAGATCCAGCGCCTTTTCGATACCGCAAAGGGATGCTGCTGTACCACAAATCCGCATATCTCCGTTCTCCGGGTTGTACTGAAATGTCGCGCCTTTAGCAAAACTGCCCTCAAACTGACCGCTATAAAACTGGTTCAGAAACGATCGATGGCCGACTGGATCCATCCCCTCTGCATACGCATCTTCATCGGAAAACGTCCATCCGATGTCGTCATGGCTTCGCACATAGTTCACCCACGACGTACCTTCGGGGAGCCCGAACCGATGCCGAATCGATTTGCGCAATAGGGCTGTATTTCGTGTTGCCAATGCCTCCCACATCGTTGCCATCACGGTTGGATTGTACGAGAGCTGACACTTTTTCGGCGTCACATACCGGATCACATCATCGGGGTGCACAATGGCTTCAGATTTAAAAAGAAGACCGGGAGCCGCAATCCGGGCACACAAATTCAGGGCCTCGATTAATGTATGCGCTTCATCCAGATTCTCACAGGATGTTCCCTCCTGCTTCCACACAAATGGCACGGCATCCAGTCGCAGGATATCTGCTCCGGCGTTGGCCAGGTGCAACATCTCCGCAGTCATTGCTGCAAAAAGATGAGGATTCCGGTAATTCAAATCCCACTGATAATTGTGAAATGTAGTCCAAACCCATCCTTGCATCTCCTCATGAAATGAAAAACAGCCCCTTCGCACTTCGGGAAAGATCTCTCGCAAGGTTCTGCCAAACCGGTCTGGCCATACCTGATCTTCAAAAAGATAGTAGAACTCTGTGAAGGGATATTCACCTTCCGCTGCTTTTCGGGCCCAAAGATGGTCGCTGGATGTATGATTGTTGATAAAGTCGAGCACCGTCACCATTTCGGCCTCCCGTAAACGCCGTAATAGTCGCCTCAGTCCATCAAAAGTTCCAAGATGCGGTGCCGTGTCCCGGTAACTGCTCACAGCATATCCACCGTCATTTTCCGGTTCCGGCGTCCGGAAAACCGGCATTAAGTGCAGATAGGTAATTCCCAGCGACTGCAGATAGGGAATTTTTCTTTCCAAACCCTCGAACGATCCAGCCCACAAATCGACATAACAAACTGCACCGGCCATGGTTTCCGATACAAACCATCCTGGCGACTGCTCTCGCTTGGCATCTAGCGTTTGAAGGTCGCCCGGCCGCTCCACCCAGGATTCTGCGAGCGTTGTACATAGTTGCACGAAGGCATGGCTAAAATCGGCCTGATTTCCATATAACGTAAGCAGAGTATCCAGAAGCAGAGGAGCATTTGCATCAAACCGCACTAAAAAAGGTTTGTTTTTCGGGTTGATAAGACCCGGCTTCCGTTTCTCAAGCTGCTCCCGGGCATGCCGGAGAAGACGCTTACGGGATTGAGTTTCGAAAAGATCCATGTGATTGCGATTCGACTCGATTAGCGGAAAAATTCGATGAGATGATCTTCGAGTGGCACCATAGCGCCACGCCGGGATGCAACCAGAGCAGCGTAGCGATTGGCGAAGTCGATCGTGGTTTCCGGGGGAGTTCCTCGTAGTTGATGATGGATAACGGTGGCGATAAACGCATCACCTACGCCCACCGAGTCGCCAGAGGAGGTGTCGACCTCGAGAGCAGGTACAAAAAAGCGGTCGTTGGCGGAGAGATAGCGACTTCCCTCCTTCCCCAGGGTAACGATGATGCATTGCAGTCCAAAGGTTTCGATGAGGGTAGCTGGCAGATCGTCCGAGGGGAACAGATTTGCGAGGGTGTCGTACTCATCGCGGTTTACTTTGAGGATATCGGCGAGCTCGAGGGATTCCCGGATGATTGTGGGGCTGTAGTGCGGTGGGCGAAGATTGAGATCCAGGATTTTGAGTGCATCAGAAGGCATGCTCTTCAGGAAGATTTGGATTGCTTCCCGCGAGGTTGGTTCTCGCTGTGCGAGGGTGGAGAAGCAAGCCGCATCGGCAATGGTGGCAAGGTAGTCGATGTCGTCGTTCCAGCGAATGTCGTCCCACGCGGAGGGTTTTACGATGTTGTACTCTGCATCTCCGTTGTCGCGGAACCGGATATCTACAATTCCAGTGGGGTGAGAGGATTGCTGGATATAGGAGGTGGATACATCGTGCATCTCCATGAACTGAAGGAGATGGTCGCCGTCGGCATCGTCGCCGACGGAACTCACAAGTTCTACCCGGTTGCCGAGTCTGCTGAGATTATAGGCCACATTGGCCGGGGCGCCGCCGGGTCGTTGTTGGTCCGGGAAGCGGTCGATAAGCAGTTCGCCCATTCCGACGATGAGGGGGGATTCATCAGAAAACGATGAACGGTTTTGTTGCGGATTGTAATCAGGGCTCATGGTTTTGAAACGATGGAGTATTTATAACACTGGACTACTTGGAATCATGGATTACTTGGAGTGAATCGGCGTACTAGACCTATTAAAAAATGATCAAAAGCATCGCAATCAAACCAAGCAACAAAAGCGACTGGAACCGATAGTTTTTCACGAGCGGCAGATCGCTAAGGTTTCGGGTCTCCTCTTGAAACGTTTTGGGGGTCCAGATCAGTGCGTCCCAGTCCTTCCCTTTATCTTCCCTGCCCATAAAGCTAAACACTAGCAAAATGATAGTGCAGATAATGAAAATCCAGCCTGCAAGGTACAAATAGTGCGGCAGGATGTTTGGTGAGTCGGTGAGATTGATATAAAACTGATATCCAATACTGAGTATGCTGAGCGTGACGCCTGTGATTATGGCTGCATTGGCACCGCGAGTGTTGATTCGTCGGGAAAAAAGCCCAAAAATAAACAGGGATACAATGGGTGGGCAGAGGAACGACAAAACCATCTGCAGATAGTCCCAGAACGATTCAAATTTCACAATTTGTGGTGCCCAAAGTGCAGCAATAACCATCAATATTATAATTGTAATACGGGCTACGCCCATGAGTTTTTCATCTAGTAAATATATTGCCGGTTGGAATTACAGGGATTGTCCTTTCCGGGCTGATTGCAGCCATCATGTCGAGTATCGATTCTACGCTTAACTCAGCGTCTACGCTCATAACCATGGATTTCATCAAACCGAAAAAACAAAATCTTACCAGCAAGGATATTGCCCGAATTGGTCGTTATACTACACTCATTCTGATGGTGGTTGCGGCATCGTGGGCACCGATGATTCAAAAATTTCCCGGGATGTTTCATTACATCCAATCGGCGTTTGCCTACGTGGTTCCGCCCGTGGTAGCGATCTTTTTTATGGGGATGCTATGGAAGCGCGGAAGCCGAAATGCTGCCTTCTGGACGTTGGTGAGTGGTCACTCTCTCTCGCTTGTTTTGTTTGTATTGTCGCAAACCGGGTATTTTAACCTGCACTTTATCATTACGGCTGGTTTGCTGACGGTGGTTAGTTTTGGGATATTTATTCTGGTTAGTCTTTTGAATCCGGCTCCGGACGTTGCCGAATCGGAGGAGGTATTCTGGAGAAAAGAGGATGCCAAGCCGGCGTATCCGATGCCGTGGTACAAAGATTACCGATGGCACGCTGCCGGAATTTTGCTCCTGACAGCGCTTATGATCATCGGATTTTTCTGATCATCGAGTGTATGTGATCATTGGGAGTGTACGATCATTGAGTTTGTTTGATCAGCCAGTTTGTATGATTTGGTAAGCACTGGAGTTTTGTTTACCCCAGTTCTTTTTGCATCCAGGAGGCATTATCCGCGGCGGCAGACATGGGATCGGTTCCGGCATACTGCTCCTGTTCCACAATCATATGTTTGCAGCCATACTCGGTCGCGGTTTTCATCATGGCTGCCAAATCCATAGTTCCAGTTCCAAGCACGGTCGATTGAGGCGCACCATCAACGGCTTCTGGTGCAAGATCCTTCACATGGGCCAGCGTAAACCGTCCCGGATAGCGTTTCACCCAGGCAGCGGGATCCTCCCCTGCTACAGCTACCCAGAACAGATCCATTTCATATTCAACGAGATCCGGATCGGTCTCCTCCATCATCACATCTTGAGGGTAGACTCCGTCCACAGCTACAAAACTGTAATCATGATTATGGTATGCGAACTGAACTCCCGCTTTCTGGCACATATCTCCCCAAATATTGAATTGTGCCGCTGCACGCTTGTAATCATCCATGGTTTCTTGCGCACCCAGCCAAGGCACGATTAGATATTCCATTCCGATGGCTGCTGCCTGCTCAATTTTTTCCTCTGCATTCTCCATAAAGTTGCAGTGTCCAGAGACGAGTGCCATATTGTGATCGTTGAGGAATGTTTTGAAACCCTGATGGCCCATTCCCCAAAACATGCCCAGCTCACTGTCGAAGGTTTCGATTTGACGGTACCCATACTCAGAGAGCTTTTTGAGGGTTCCCTCGATATCATTTCCGATCACATCCCGCACCGACCACAATTGAATTCCGAATGGCCTGGAGGATGAGGCTAACGTTTTATCGGACGTATCATCGGACGA